>CAZULO010000450.1:0-1014 GCA_964621245.1 uncultured Flavobacterium sp. | reverse complement strand
CAGCGGCATTGAAGGCGGCCTCCGTCCACTGCACGTTGCCGTTCGGATTGCGCTCAAACAGCGTGCTCTGCCACGCCAGTTGCTCCTGCAGGATGATGTCGGTGCCGACGGCGCTCTGCGCGCCACTGACCACGAGGCCTTTGACCTTGCCCAGACCGGCGTCAGTCTTGCGCGCCAGCATCGTGAGCTGGACGCCGTAGATGGCGGGCGTGGCCATCACCGGCAGCGGCTCGACATCGAAGGACTGGCGCAACCCCACGTTCGGCGCATTGATCGCCGTTGCTTCGTCCTCGTCGCTCACGGCTTCCCAGGCAGCGTTACCGACCGGGCTGGCCGTCCACTGGTTCAGGCTGCCATCGGCCTGTGCCTGCAAGGCATCGACGCGCACATCACCGAGAAAGGTGTTGTTGATCGTGCCGCTGGTGTCGGCGATGTAGAAGTCGTCGACGTCGATGGTGAGCGGGCAGTTTTGGCCAGGCACTGCACCCACGAATGCCGTGAGCAGTTGGCCACCGCCCTGGATGGTGTTCTGCGCAGTCATCTGGATGGCCAGGATGCCGTTGATGCGCACTGACAGAATGCCGTTGCTGGTGCCTTGCGTGACCTGCAACTCGATGTAGTGCCAGCCGCGCGCCGGAGCGCTGGCGACTGAGACAGAGATCAACTGGTCATAGCCGTATTGCCAGCGGTAGAGCTTGAGCCGACCGTCCTCGCCGATTTTCACGAGATGCGCGACCTGCGAGTTGGCATCGCGCACGCCCAGGAGCAGTGGCTCGG
The DNA here is from genome assembly GCA_964621245.1 of uncultured Flavobacterium sp. Taxonomy (GTDB): domain Bacteria; phylum Bacteroidota; class Bacteroidia; order Flavobacteriales; family Flavobacteriaceae; genus Flavobacterium. Next base: position 237 of record CAZULO010000450.1, on the reverse strand, counting down.
TGTAGGTGTTTTGGTACGGCACCACACGAATGGCTGCCCCGACGATCAGGCTGGCCTTGGTACCGTCGAGGTTCTTGACGTAACCGCCGCCCGAACCTTCTGGCAATCGAAGGGCATAGGAGGACGGACGACGGCCATTGATCCGAGTGGCCTGGGGCGAGAGATACGCTGCCTTGCCGCGCGCCAGCCACGGATCGCCAAAGCTGTCCACGGCCTGTGGGTCGTAGTGATCGAAAC
>CAZULO010000449.1:0-1020 GCA_964621245.1 uncultured Flavobacterium sp. | reverse complement strand
TAAAAATGGAACTATTTTCGCCGAATTAGACAAAACGTTATACATTGCTACAAAAACGTTTTATAAGCAAAAAAGAAGTTTGAAAAAGTAAACAATTCTATTCAATAATAACAGCTCCAATTAACATTTCTTCTTTTTTTAATTGTAGATTTATATTAACTAATTTCACTCTTATAATTTTTTCTTCAAAGTTTAAACGAGAGAAAACTAGTTTTTTTCCTTTCTTAACTTCTAAACTATATTTACCATTCTTATCTGTTAAGACATAATCATTTGAACCTTTAATTGAAACTGAGACATCTCTTAAAGGTTTCCCTTCATAATCTGTAACCACACCAGTAACTGTAATTCTCTTTACAGTATCCGAAACTTTATTCAGATATTTCAAATCCGTTTGTTCCACAATAGGTTTTTCCTGAGCCACAACAGTTGAAGTTCCTAATCCTAAAAAAGCTAAAACTGAAGTCGCTACATAACCAAAATAATTAGATTTTGTTTTGGTTTCGATTAAATTTCTATTCAATTGAGAAACGTTAATTCTTCCACATAAAGCATCATTTTTAGAAACCAAATTAATAATTTCATTATCTGATAAATGAGTGAAATCTAAAACCGTTTTCTGACAAGATGCGCAAAACCTACCCTTTTTAACTGGAGTCATATTTTGCCAACCTTCCTGACAAGGTTGTGGAATAGTGATTTGAATTTTTTGCTTCATCTTATAAATGTAATTATTTTCCCAGAATTCACAAAAATTCTTTTTGATCCTTTCAATCTGCGTGAAAAAAATTAACCGCAAGGAACGCAAAGCTTTCGCTAGGAACGCAAAGAAAACCCTTCGAAATTCTTTCTATCAGCTTGAAAAGTAACCGCAAAGCACGCAAGGTTTTTCGCAAAGTTGGCAAAGGAAATCAGTGTAAAATCATTCACCACAAACCAAAGAATAAAAATCTGCCAAATGTGTCTACCAATAAAAAAGCCTACAAGAAAATCCTGTAGGCTATATATATAGTTGAAAAG
>CAZULO010000448.1:0-1025 GCA_964621245.1 uncultured Flavobacterium sp. | reverse complement strand
TCACTTTTGTAGACACGGTTTTCTTGGCCACCAGCAGTACAATTGGTGTTACCAACAACGTAATCAAGATCTTCATCACTATCAATATCTGCTATGGCAATGCTTCTTGTACAGTCATCAATATCAATGGTAGGTGTTGAAATTTGGGAAAATGCTCCAGTACCATCATTGAGCCAGATTTCATGACCGGCATTTACACCTAAAACCTGACCACCGGAGAGAAGGGCATCGATGTCTCCGTCATTATCAAGATCAGCAAGAGATGAAGAAACGATAGTACCAGACAAACCAAATGCTGTTCCGGGCGTAAACGTTCCTGCCCCATTATTGATTAAGGGAACCATATCCCCATCTACGAATGAGAGTACATCTAGATCTCCATCTCCATCGAGATCCCCTACTGAAAGACTGGTAAAGGATGAAAAGCTACTATAATTTGATATTTCAACGAAAGCACCGGTACCGCTATTAGAATAAAAAGAAATGAGGCTAGACACTGATAATGCTAGATCGATTTTCCCGTCACTATTGAAATCTCCTGTTGCGATAGAAGAAGCAGCTGGCAGTGTTGATACTGCACTCGTGAATGTTCCGTGACCATTATTTAGCAGAACTGCGCTTGTTGTTACTGCTCCTGAATAGATGTACACAATGTCTTGGTCTCCGTCATTATCAATGTCTACCAGCTTGAAGTCGGTTATAGAAAGACTAGAAGCAATATTCGTCCCCACAAAGGTTCCTGTACCATCGTTGAGATAACGAGCAAATGTATCACTTGCGAAAGTAATAAAATCAAGAAATCCGTCTCCGTTCACATCAGCCATAGCGGCATACGTGACTCCCCCCATACCGTATGCAGTAAATAGGGAATAGACACCATTGCCATTGTTCTTATACACATCGTATTCACCACTACTTTCATTAAAGGAAATGTAATCAAGATCACCATCATTATCGATGTCACCTGTGATTACCACTTTTGTCGTACTCTCCTCTGTGCTCGAGCCGAAAAGAGAGAGTGAGAA
>CAZULO010000447.1:0-1031 GCA_964621245.1 uncultured Flavobacterium sp. | reverse complement strand
TCCATCGAGCCGGTCATGCGGTCGGCGTAGAGGATGACGCGGCCGTCGACGTTGCGGGCGGCGCGGCCGATGGTCTGGATCAGGGAGGTCTCGGAGCGCAGGAAGCCCTCCTTGTCGGCGTCGAGGATGGCGACCAGGCCGCACTCGGGGATGTCGAGGCCCTCGCGCAGCAGGTTGATGCCGATCAGGACGTCGAAGGCGCCCATGCGCAGGTCGCGCAGGATCTCGATCCGCTCGAGGGTGTCGACGTCGGAGTGCATGTAGCGGACGCGGACGCCCTGTTCGTGCATGTACTCCGTCAGGTCCTCGGCCATCTTCTTGGTCAGGACGGTGACCAGGGAACGGTAGCCGTTGCGGGCGACGGCCTTCACCTCGTCGATGACGTCATCGACCTGGTTGCGGGTCGCGCCGCTGACCGGGCGGATCTCGACCGGGGGGTCGATCAGGCCGGTGGGGCGGATGACCTGTTCGGTGAAGACGCCGCCGGTGCGCTCCATCTCCCACGGGCCGGGGGTGGCGCTGACGAACATCGTCTGGGGGCGCATGGCGTCCCATTCGTCGAACTTCAGCGGGCGGTTGTCGATACAGCTGGGCAGGCGGAAGCCGTATTCGGCCAGGGTGGATTTGCGGCGGTAGTCGCCGCGGTACATGGCGCTGATCTGGCCGACGGTGACGTGGCTCTCGTCGACGAACAGCAGGGCGTTGTCGGGGATGTATTCGAAGAAGGTGGGCGGCGGCTCGCCCGGGGCGCGGCCGGTCAGCCAGCGGCTGTAGTTCTCGATGCCGGCGCAGGAGCCGGTGGCCTCCATCATCTCCAGATCGAAGCGGACGCGCTGTTCGAGGCGCTGGGCCTCCAGCAGCTTGCCGTTCCCGACCATCCAGTCGAGCGTCTCCTTCAGCTCGGCCTTGATGCCGGTGATGGCCTGGTTCAGCGACGGGCGCGGGGTGACGTAGTGGCTGGCGGCGTAGACGGTGATCTCGGTGAGGTCGGCGGTCTTCTTGCCCGTCAGGGGGTCGAACTCCTGGATGGA
>CAZULO010000446.1:0-1037 GCA_964621245.1 uncultured Flavobacterium sp. | reverse complement strand
ATTGATAAAAAAGGAGGTTTTCAATACATTCAGGAATATACTGGATTTGTGAGTCCTGGTGTTTTTGCGATGTTTATTTTAGGTTTCTTTTGGAAAAAAACCACTTCAAATGCGGCTTTATTTGCGATAATTGGAGGTTTCTTACTTTCTATTTTGTTTAAATTTATGCCTGGTTTTGTCGATTTGTCTTTCTTAAATGGCGTAGGATTTTCAGTTCCGAATGCAGAAGGCATTTACGAAATACCGTTTGTAGACCGAATGGGATTTGTATTTTTAATTTGTGTAATTGTCATGTATTTCATTAGCATCTACGAAACTAAAAACGGCGTAGTAACCAATGGTTTAGAAATAGAAAAATCGATGTTTAAGATGTCGCCAGGTTTTACGGTTGGCGCGATACTTATCACAGGAATTTTAGTCGCTCTTTATACCGTTTTCTGGTAAAAAAACATAAATCAAAAAGAAAAACCTTTGTCAGATCTAATTTGACAAAGGTTTTTTTATTGAAAATTATGACTTGCACCTAGAAGTGTCTAAGACATTAAATAACAAATAGAAAGCTATAAGTATAATTTTCAATCTACTTTTTTAAAAATACATTATAGAAGAAAATTTAAACCGCTTTTAATTTATAGCAACAAAAATTTATTTTTTAAAAAAATGTTGCAAATTTTGCAACAAAAAAAATAATTTCAAAAAAAAGTTGCGTATTTTGCAACAAAATAAAATATATTAAAAAAAATGTTACATATGAAAAAAGAGAACGTTTTAAAATCTTTATTAGGATTGTCTCAAGAAGAAACAGCTATGTTATTGTGCATTACCCGAGTTCAATGGGCTCAGTACACTACAGGCAGAAGAGACATTCCCCTTGAGGCGAAGCAGAAGTTAGCGGAAGTATTAACATTTCTTGAAAACAATAAAAAAAGTACAACTTCAGTACTTAAAATTATAGAAACTGAAAACAAAAAAGCGCAAGAAGGCTTAGCAAAAGAATTAAAAGCACTTACACATAAAATATTGGATCTAGAAAATAA
>CAZULO010000445.1:0-1041 GCA_964621245.1 uncultured Flavobacterium sp. | reverse complement strand
TACGCATTTCTTTTGCATACTTTTCTTATTGCTTCGGATAAGAAAAGTATGATGAAAGAACCTAGAGTAAACTCCGCCTTCTGTCATGCTGAGCGGAGCCGAAGCATGAATCTTGGTAACAGCCTTCATAATACTTGTCGCACTCGATAGTTGTCTTCCTCTCGGTATCACCCGTCGGCTCCGCTCAGGGTGACAGTGTTAATATTTTTTCGCAGGCAAAGATAAAATTTATTTCCCCATCTTCCCATCCGCCCTCTTCCTCGCTAAGCTCTGTCGGTATGGATCAGATGATTATCGACACTCTCGGGAAAATCCTCGCTGCACTATCGATTCCTTTCGAATCGATCTCCGTCCGACAGGATGCAGATGTCACGCGTGTTGATGTGGCCTGCAATGAGCCAAGCCGTCTGATCGGTTGGCATGGGGAAACACTGAACTCTGTACAACATCTTTTAAAATCAGTGATTCGTTCGCTTAGTAAAATGGAACGCACTCCATTTTTGGTAGTAGATGTGGATGGGTATCGTCTCATGCAAGAAGAGAAGGTAAAGAAAATTGCAGAGTCGAAAGCAGACTTTGTTCGTCGCACAGGTACCCGCGTGACGCTTTCTCCGATGAGTCCATATTTCCGACGTATCGTACATATGCACATCGCAAACACGCCGGCTTTAGCGGATCTCCAGACCGAAAGTGTAGGAGAAGGAGACTATCGTCAGGTGGTGATGTTCCTGAAAGATGGTTCAAAGATGTCCGAAACCAGCGAAGAGCTTTCTCCTGTGATGGCTGCAGATGATGGCTTGGAAAATTTGGATATTTAAATAGAAGATGCGCATCTTCATAAATTATTCCTGTCATTTCGAGTAGCCCTTAGAGGGCGTATCGAGAAACATTCTTATGCGATTTTTCGTAGCTCTTCAAATAATCTCTTTTCTTCTTTGGAGAGTTTCGTAGGGACAAGAATATCAACAGTCACATAATGATCTCCTATACGGCTGGAGTTCACAACAGGCATTCCTTTTGCCTTCAGTCGTAGTACTTGCC
>CAZULO010000444.1:0-1042 GCA_964621245.1 uncultured Flavobacterium sp. | reverse complement strand
CAATACGGTAACTACCTGTTCCTGCCCTACCACCTCAGAAAAATTCGCTGGGCGATATTTACGATACAAGGAGACGAATGCTGCATCTGTTCCAGTTTTCTTTGTCATGTAGTCGCATTATACCCCGCCGACTATGGAAAACAAAAAAGAACCCCCGATCTTTTGGAAAATCGGGGGCTCATCTTTTACGGCACAAGCTTGGCACTGAACATGAGCTGGGAATCATTATCACCCGGCATCTCATAGGTCTGCTTCACAACGATTCTTGCTTCCAGGATTGGGCCGATATATTCTCCGTCTCGCCAAGCAGGAACGATTGGTAGGTTGAACTGCCTGTTGTCCATCTTTTCGAGCTTCCAGAGAAATATGAGCTTACGTTTTTCAACGTGTCCGTACGCACAAGTTTCAGTTCCTGCACCTCTCGAATCAAAACTGACGAGGTGCTTCCAGTCCCATCGTGGAGACTCGGGATCGACTTGAAAGAACACGAACTGGAACCGAGTATGGCAAATCTGTTGCTCGTACCCATCCGGATCCAAGGGAATGGTCAGCCGAATACCGAATGCGGCTATGACTGCTGTCGGCGAGAGGAAGATGATGTCGTCGAGGTAAATGATTTCTTCACCACGGTCGTCATCAATCAGTTTCCTACCGTCAATCAACTCGGAGACATACGCCATGTACATAACTAGCGTCGGTCGGAGGATGTCGCGATTTCTGCATTCAATGATACCGCCCTCCTGCGATACCACTGTTTTCATCAGGTGTATCATAGGAGTAAGGTTGGGTTGGTTGTTTTCTAGCCCAGTTATACGCCCTTTACAACCCTTCTGCAAGACTGAAGGAATCAATGAGCTTCTCAATTTCTTCTACTGTTTCTGCTTCCATGAGTGCTACTCGTAATTCTTTTGCTCCATCAAAATGATTCACATATGCCTTGTAGTGTTTTTTCATAATGGCAAAGTTCTTAATATCCCCCAAAAGCTCCACGAATGCTTTTGTGTGTTCAACAAGAACTCGAAGTCTTTCTTTTGTTGTAGGC
>CAZULO010000443.1:0-1042 GCA_964621245.1 uncultured Flavobacterium sp. | reverse complement strand
CGAGGCCGCGGGCCGACAGGCTGCCGGTCGAGGCGATCTGCCCGAAGACCACTTCCCCGGCGGCGCTTTCCGCGGCGAGCGCCGACCATAGGAGCAGTACGATGACTTGCACGAGCTTTACCATAGCGTCTCCCCTCCCAGGTAGTGCGCCATTACGGCACACAGCTCGCGGCGCGCGCGGTGACTTTTGCCCACCGGACAACTTTTGATGCCCTCCGATCCTTTTCTGTCCAGTCTGTCGGCAGGCTGTCGCCGACGCCGCGGCGGTATGATGGACACCGTCCGTGGCGTCATCCTGAAACGGAGGGAACATGCCCCGTCATCCCGTCCTGATCCTGGTCTCGGCGCTATCGCTGGCCGCCTGTAGCGACGAGCCGAAACCCGCAGCGCGACCCGCGGCCCCCAAGCCGGCCGCCGAAGCGCCGCCCGCGCCGGCGGCGCCCGCCCCCGCGCCCGTCGCCAAAGCACCCGAGGCGCCCAAACCTGAGCCGCGCGTCGATCCAGACAAGGAGCTCGCCGAGCGCGTGAAGAGGGCGCTCGAGGGCGAGGCGAAGATTCAGGCGGCGGGAATCGACGTCACCGCCGCCGATGGGGCGGTGACTTTATGGGGTACTGCGGCGACGGCGGGGGAGCGGGACCGCGCGGCGCGGGCCGCGGGCAAAGTCGACGGCGTCAAGGCCGTGCAGAACAAGATCGCTATAGTGAAGGGGTCCTAGTCCAGCATCCAGAACAGCACCGCGAAGCCCGCCGGCACGAAGAGCAGGAACCTCGCGAGCGAGATTATGCGCCCCTTGTCGGTCTGGTCGAACTCGACGATGGTCTTGTGGTTTTTCTTCGCGCGCTCCGCGGCGCGTCCCCTGAGCTGCAGGTAATCGAACAGGAAAAGGGCGACGGCGATGCCGAGACCCACGAGCGCGCCTTTGAGTGCAGGATGCATGAGGTACCTCCCCTAGCAGGCGGTAGTTTACCGAAGTACTACACGGCCCGGCGAGGCCGGACGATCTGCGCCCCCGGCCACGCGTCGGGACTGCTGCGCGCGTAC
>CAZULO010000442.1:0-1044 GCA_964621245.1 uncultured Flavobacterium sp. | reverse complement strand
ATGGTCACCTTGGGCAACAAAAGGGCGAACGCCGCAAAAAAGAGAATCCCGTGCAACACGTGCGAAAAGGAGTACGGGTCGAGAAGATGCTGCGACGTCTCCGCACTTGCCGCGCGTACGGTAAACAGGCTCAGTCCGCATTCGCAGTAGGCCCTGCGTCCCATGAGTGCGAGAACGGCCGTAAGACCGACAGTCATTGCGGCGAGCAAAGCAGAGAACTTCGCAGTTGCTGACCATGTCGAAACAGCGCGCATGTTCGCACTATACCCTCGCAATGCCTGTTGCTCATATGTGGTGCCCGGAAGAGGACTCGAACCTCCACATCCGTGAGGATACACGCTCCTGAAGCGTGCGCGTCTACCAATTCCGCCATCCGGGCAACCGTGAAAAGAGCCCGGAGAGGATAGCATGGATCCCAGAGTTTCCAATGAGGCGTCAGCGGCCCGTCTCGCCGTCGAGGTGCAGGCCATTGAAGGAGCGGCGCAGTTCCGCAATAAGCCGCTCTTTTGTGGTGCAGAAATCCCGTTCCATGCGCGTGATGGCGCTGAGGTGCTGCTGCAGGACCGGAAGATGTTCTTTCGACTGTTTCCCGCGGTGGATGTGTTTGCCCTTCAGGACGTTCAGCAGCGACTCGCGCACGTTTGCGAGGAGCGGACGTGCCCAACTCAGCGACCCAAAACCTCGCTCCGTCAAAATGCCTTCCGCGGCCTTGGCCGGTGTATCCACGTCAAAAAATTTCATCGCGCCTGCCGCCATGGAGTGGTAGTGCGCTGGAAAGGGGAGTTCATCAATGCGCAGGGCGTCGATGGTTTGCCTGGTCCAGGCGATTTCTTCAATGATGTGCGTGCGCGCATTTTCCATCGCCTGAAGTGCCAAGAGCGCGCCGATCGGATCGGACACAGGTCTCACGGCGTGCATTCTGTACACGTTGCGCAAGTCGGGCGTGCGTGTGGCCCTGCAAAGGTAGGAAAGCTGGTCGGGCGTTACCTGCTGCTCGGGGTTTTCCATTCCCAGCGAGTGGATGCCGAGAATGCGTACGAGGTC
>CAZULO010000441.1:0-1044 GCA_964621245.1 uncultured Flavobacterium sp. | reverse complement strand
CGTCGACCGTGCGGGCGCGGGCGAGGGCTTCGAGCGCGCCGGCGAGGGAGCCCTGTTTCTCGCGGGCGGCGGCCACGTCCAGCCAGGGGCGGTGGTCCTCGGGGTCAAGCAGGGCGCGACGCAGGGCGGACCGCTCGGCCCCCTCGAAGTCTTCGGCGCGGATGGCCCGGCTGAACAGGACGTTCTGCAGCCGGATCAGGGCCTGGCGGTCGCTGACCGGGGCCATCAGCACATCCAGCCGGTCGGCCACATGCGGCGTCAGCCCGGCCCGCAGGGCGCGTCGCGTCAGCTCCGACGGCAGGACCAGCCGGCCCTGGCTGAAGGGGTCCAGCGCGACCGGACCTACCGGGGTCTCGACCCGCAGCAGGAAATGGCCGGGGAAGTCGACGCCCCGGGCCTTGACCCCGGCGCGCCGGGCGGCGTCGAGGTAGAAGACCGACAGGGCCCCGGACAGGCCGCGGCGGCTTTCGGCCACGGCGATGACGTCGGTGTTGCCCGGACTGTCATGGTTGAGCAGGTCGCCGTTGAGCCGCAGGTCCGCAGCCATGGTCTCGGTCAGGGCCTCGTCGGGGCCTTCGGTCCGGCTGCGCTCGGCCAGCCGTTCGGCGGCGTGGGCGGCGAGGGTCCGGACGGGCTGGGGGTCGCGGAACGGGTGATCGTGAATGGCGCAGGCGATGGCGGCTTCCAGCAGCGGAAACGCCTCGTCCCCGGCCTGTCCGGCCTCCGTCAGGGCCTCGATCGCTTCATCGCGGGTCATGCGGCGCCCCTCCCGAAGGCGACAACCCCGCGACGATGGCGCGGAAACCGGCCCGGAGCCAGCGCCACCATATCGATCCGCAGCAGATGACCGGCCAGGCTGGGTCTTTGGCGCAACACCGATCGGCCCGCTGCCAGCAGGCGGTCGGCCTGGTCGGGGCCGAGGGCCGTGAGCGCGGCCTCCAGCGTGGCGCGACGCTTGACCTCGACCACGGCCAGCAACTTGCCGCGGCGGGCCAGGATGTCGATCTCGCCGGCCCGGGTCTTCAGGCGGAAGCCGAGCACCTG
>CAZULO010000440.1:0-1045 GCA_964621245.1 uncultured Flavobacterium sp. | reverse complement strand
TGCTCGGCGTGGTCGCCGCGGTGGCGCGCGAGGCGCGCCCGCACGTCGAGGCCTATGTCGCGCTCGACAGCTCGCTCGAGCGCGACCTCGGCCTCGACAGCCTCGCGCGGGTCGAGCTGGTGCTGCGCCTGGAGCGCGAGTTCGGCGCGAGCCTGCCGGAGCAGGCGCTCGCCTCGAGCGAGACGCCGCGCGATCTCCTGCGCTTCCTCCTCGCCGGCGCCGGGCATGCGCCGCAGGCGGCCGACCGGACGGTGGCGAGCCTCGCGCAAGCGCAGGGCGTGCGCCCGCCGGCGGAAGCGCAGACCCTCATCGAGGCGCTCGAGTATTACGTCGAGCGCCAGCCGGACCGGCTGAGCGTTTTCCTGTACGACGAGCAGAAGGAAATCCCGCTCACGTACCGCGCGCTCTGGGACGGCGCGCTGCGCTACGCGGCGAGGCTCGCCGGCGAAGGGCTCGCGCCGGGCCAGACGGTGGCGATCATGCTGCCGACCGGCGCCGACTATCTGTACTGCTTCTACGGCGTGCTGCTCGCCGGCGGCATCCCGGTGCCGCTCTATCCGCCCGCGCGCCTGACGACGATCGAAGACCACATGACGCGCCACGTCGGCATCCTGAAGAGCTGCGGCGCGGCGATCATGGTGACGATTCCCGAAGCGAAGCCGCTCGCCTGGCTGCTGCGCGCGCAGGTCGAGTCGCTGCGCGCGGTGCTGATGCCGCAGGACTTCGCCGGGCCGGGCGACGCGAGCTTCGCGCCGGTCCGCAGCCGCGCAGGGCAGATCGGCTTCCTGCAGTACACCTCGGGCAGCACCGGCAACCCGAAGGGCGTGGTGCTCACGCACGCGAACCTGCTCGCGAACGTGCGCGCGATGGGCAAGGCCGTCAGCGCGAGCTCCGAGGACGTGTTCGTGAGCTGGCTGCCGCTCTATCACGACATGGGGCTCATCGGCGGCTGCTTCGCCACCATGTACCTCGGCTTCCCGGTGGTGCTGATGTCGCCGCTCGCCTTCCTTTCGCGCCCGGCGAGCTGGATGCGCGCCATCCACCG
>CAZULO010000439.1:0-1063 GCA_964621245.1 uncultured Flavobacterium sp. | reverse complement strand
CGATTAATTTAACTCCAACCGGTGGAACTGCTCCATACACATTCAATTGGGGTGGTGGAGTTACCACAGAAGATAGAACAGGATTGGCTGCAGGAACTTATTCTGTAATAATAACAGATGCCAATGGTTGTACGAGAACAGTTTCAGGAATTACAGTTACACAACCAACAGCGGCAGTTTCAGGAACTACAGTAATAACTAATGTTTCTTGCTTTGGTGATTCAAATGGAGCGATTAATTTAACTCCAACCGGTGGAACTGCTCCATACACATTCAATTGGGGTGGCGGAGTTACCACAGAAGATAGAATAGGATTGGCGGCAGGAACTTATTCTGTAATAATAACAGATGCAAATGGTTGTACAAGTACAGTTTCAGGAATTACTGTTATACAACCAACAGCGGCAGTTTCAGGAACTACAGTAATAACTAATGTTTCTTGCTTTGATGATTCAAATGGAGCGATTAATTTAACTCCAACAGGTGGAACTGCTCCATATACATATCTTTGGAATGACGGAGTTACAACAGAAGACAGAACAGGATTAGCTGCAGGAACTTATTCTGTAGCAATAACAGATGCAAATGGCTGTACAAGTATAGTTTCAGGAATAACAATAACGCAACCAACAGCAGTTTCAGCAACTACCGCAGCAACTAATGTTTCTTGCTTTGGAGGTTCAAATGGAGCGATTAACTTAACACCTTCAGGTGGAACTGCTCCATATAGCTATTTTTGGAATGACGGAGTTACAACAGAAGATAGAATAGGAATTACTGCTGGAACTTATTCAGTTATAATTACTGATAATAATGGTTGTACAAGTACAGTTTCAGGAATTACAGTTACACAACCAACAGCAGCAGTTTCAGGAACTACCGTAGTAACAAATGTTTCTTGCTTTGGTGGTTCAAACGGAACTATTAATTTAACTCCAACAGGTGGAACAGCTCCATATAGCTATTTTTGGAATGACGGAGTTACAACAGATGATAGAATAGGAATTGCTTCTGGAACTTATTCAGTTATAATTACTGATAATAATGGTTGTACAAGTACAGT
>CAZULO010000438.1:0-1067 GCA_964621245.1 uncultured Flavobacterium sp. | reverse complement strand
GGCCTTGTTGCATGGCTGGTTTGGTAATTAACGTAAAATTATGAGGTGTTGCGCTGGATTGGTTTGTGATGAAGCATCCCAACCAGCGCAACTGGTCGCAATATAACCAGAGGCTCAAGCAGCAGGCAAGGATCGAGCTGTTTGTATCGCCGGACGTAGTGAACGATTGGTACTGCCGTGGGCCGCGTCGCCCTGGCGGCGTGCGTATTTATAGCGATTCGCTGATCGAGGCCTGCCTGCTGCTGCGAGAGTATTTCGGGCTGGCGCTGCGTCAGACGCAGGGCTTTGTGGAGTCGCTCATCGACAGGCTCGGCCTTGGCTTGAGAGCGCCGGATTACACGACGCTGAGCCGCCGCTGCGCCGGTCTGAGGCCGGTGCTTGGCCGGATGCCGCCACGCAAGGAGGGCCTGGTGATCGCCATTGATTCCACGGGCCTGTCTGTGCACAGCCGCCATGAGTGGAATCGCCTGAAGCATGGCGAAGACTATGTGTGGAAAAAGAAATGGCGCAAGCTGCATATCGCGGTGGACACCCAGACCGGCTTGATCGCATCCGCCGCCTACAGTGAAGCGAATGTGGCCGACAGCGCCAGGCTGGAAGACTTGCTTGCCGACATCGATGCACCCGTCAGCGCCGTATGCGCCGATATGGCTTATGACCACACCCACTGCCGCCAGGCACTATACGACAGGGGCATACGACAGCTCATCCCTCCCAACCGCGTCGCCAGAACCGCGGCCGAAAACCGTAACCAAAAAACCCATGCCGCCGCACTCAAAGAACGTGACGACGCTATCCTCTATATCCGCCATAATGCCATCAATGGATGCCAGGCCCTCGCAAGGGCCGCATGGAAACAAAAAGCCGGATACCATGCCAGATCACGCGTCGAAACTACCTTCGCCCAACTCAAAACTCATGCCTCGGGAAAACTCACCAATCGCTTAGAGACCACCAGAAACATACAAGCGCTGCTCAAATGCAAACTCGTTAATACTCTGACCGCAGCATAACCGGAAAAACCCAAGCATAACCTCTTCCCTATTCGCCTACCATGCAACAAGGCC
>CAZULO010000437.1:0-1068 GCA_964621245.1 uncultured Flavobacterium sp. | reverse complement strand
GAGCTGGTCCATCTCCTCGTAGTCGCCCTGCTGCAGGTCGACGATCTCGCGCTCGCTCGAGCCGCTGATCAGGATCATCGGGAAGCAGTTGACGGTCGCGTGGGCGAGCGCGTTGAGGCCGTTCAGGAAGCCCGGCGCCGACACCGTGAGGCAGATGCCGGGCTTCTGCGTGAGAAAGCCCGCGATCGAGGCGGCATAGCCCGCGTTCTGCTCGTGGCGGAAGGAAAGCACGCGCAGGCCCGAGGCCTGCGCCCGGCGCGTGAGGTCGGTGATCGGAATGCCCGGCAGGCCGTAGATCGTGTCGAGGCCGTTCAGCTTCAGGGCCTCGATGACCAGCTGGAAGCCGTCGATCGTCTGCGCTTGCGAATCGGTTGTCGCTCCGGCGACTTGAGGTTCGACGGTGCCCATGGGCTGCCTCCTGATTTTGCGCCTGCGTGAGGGACCGCTATGGTAAGAATCGCAGCCTCGACGCGGCCTTGACTGAGGTCAAGGGTCTAGAATCCCGCCTCGAATCGCTTTGCATGCAAGCATGACTTCTCTTACCAGCCATCCCCAGCGCAACAGCCTGCGGCTGCAATTGCGCGAGAACCAGCTGCTGCAGGGCATGAGCCCGGCGCAGTGGGCGGAGCTCGAGCCGCTGCTCGCGGTCGCCGACTACAGGAAGGGCGACCCGCTGGTGCGCCAGGGCGACGAGGAGATGGAGCAGTTCTTCATCCTCGACGGCATGCTGAAGCGCGTGGTCTCCAACCCGGAGGGCCGCGAGATGATCCTGCGCTTCGCCGCCGAGACCGAGATGGACACCTCCTACGCCGCGTGGCGCCTGCGCACGCCCGTGCCCTACTCCATCGTCGCCGTCACCAAGGTCCGCACCGCCGAGCTGCCGATGCCGATCTGGGCCGAATTCCTCGAGCGCCACCAGGAGATGAAGCTGCGCTTCGAGTACGAGGTGATGAAGCTGATGTCGGAAGTGATGGCGCATTCCATCACCCTGCACCTTCTCGACGCGCCGGGGCGCCTCTCGCGCTTCCAGAGGAAGCACCCCGAGCTCGCCGGCCGCATCCCGAAGAA
>CAZULO010000436.1:0-1069 GCA_964621245.1 uncultured Flavobacterium sp. | reverse complement strand
CCCTCCTTCACCTCGCGCTTGGCGATGTCGCTCTTGTTGAGGGTGATCTCCTGCGCGGCGAGGTTGCGGAAGGTCACGCTGGCCGCGGCCTCGCGCACGACGAAGCCGGTGTGCTCTTCCTCATTCTTCAGCGTGAAGACGTGCGTGGCGAATCCCTGCGCGATGGTCTTCGCGGGTTCGAGCACGGCCTCGGCGAGTTCGCGGCGCTTGTAGGTCGCGGCGATGGTGCCGAGGTAGGGGCCTTTCTGCTTTTCCTCGGGCTTCGTCGTGTGGCACGCGACGCAGCCCTGCTGCGTGAAGAGCTGCTCGCCACGGCGAGCGTCGCCTTTGAGCTTCACGATGTCCGCGAGCACGCGCTCCGGCGGCAGCGCGCCGACGAGCTGGTCGGGCGGCGTGGCTTGCGTGACCTTCTTCGGGTCGAGGCGGAGCGTTTTGAAATAGGTATCGGCAAGCCAGTGCGTGTTCTTGTCGGTGCTCGCGAGCAACGGCGCGACGACCGGTGCGATGTAGGTGCCTTTGCCGTCGCGCGCGGCAGTCATCATCATGGCCTGGTGCTTCGCGCCTTGCTTCCAGCCCGCGTCGAGCGCGGTGCGGCAGGCGGCGCGCGGCTCGGGAGCGCCGATGGCGCTGGAGGCGAGCTGCATCACGGCTTCCATCGCAATCCGCGCCATCGCGTCGTCGGCCTTGGCGAGTTCGATGAAGAGCGCGTGGTGATTCTCCAATCGTGGCGCGGCGTGATAGGCCTTGCGCGCGCGGTGGATGCCGTCGTGGCAGTTCAAGGTCATCCCCTTGATGATCGCGGCAAAGGCGTCGCGGCTGTCGGTCTTGGTCAACGCCACGATGCCGTCCACGCGCAGCTTCGGCTCGGTGGCCTTGTCGGTGACGACGCGGATGAGCAGCGGCAGCGCGGCGGCGGGAATGTCGTCACTGTCGGCGAGATTGCGGAAGAGCGGCGGCAGCACGCTTGCGTCCTGCTCGGCACGGGCGAGAAGCTGGCGCGTGGCGTCCTTGAGGTTGGCGCGATTGCGCGCGAGTTCGTTGCCGAGCCACGTGGCGTCCGCGCTGTTCA
>CAZULO010000435.1:0-1082 GCA_964621245.1 uncultured Flavobacterium sp. | reverse complement strand
CCGCCACCATGTCTAAAGACACGAAAAACGCCGGTACCGCATTCTTCTTCTCGGTGGTCATTGTCAGTGCGGCGGCGTGGGTGCCGCTGGTGTTGATGCACTAAACAAAACGTACGTACGTCCTCTTTCCAATTCGTACGACACCGGGCACGGCCTTGGCATCGATGGAGGAGACGACTTCATCGTCCACGGCAATTCCTTTTTGGGTGATGAGCCTCTTCGCTTCCGACTTTGAGGCGATGAGCTTGTTCTCTACAAGAACATCGATGAGCAGCTGCCCCTTTTTTACGGAAATCTCCTGTATATCCTCGGGAACCTCGCCCTTCGTAAACTGCGCCGTGAAGCCCTCCGCAGCCTTCTCGGCCTCTGCTTTGCCGTGGTAGACGGCAACGATTTCCTTGGCCATGCGCACCTTGAAGTCGCGGGGATTGGCGCCCTTCTTCATCTCCTTTTCTATTGCGGCAATTTCTTCCATGGGTACGTCGGTGCAGCACTCGAGGTAGACAGTGATGAGTTCGTCCTTCGCGCTCATGAGCTTGCCGTACATGTCTTTGGCGGAGTCCTCGAGCCACACGCAGTTGTCGTAGGTCTTGCTCATTTTGCGCCCGTCGAGGCCTTCGATGAGCTTGGTGGTGAGCACGAACTTCTCCTTGTTTTTCAGCTGCTGCATGATGGTGCGGCCCGCGAGCATGTTGAAGAGCTGGTCGTTGCCTCCCACCTCGCAGTCCACGTCGAGGGCGACGGAGTCGTACCCTTGCATGAGCGGGTAGAGAAATTCCGTAATGGCGATGGGCATGTCCTTTTTCATGCGCTCCTGGAACATGTCTCGCTTGAGCATCTGCTGCACGGTGAACGTGCCTGCAAGTTTCAGCACGTCGGCGAAATTCAGCTTCTCGAGCCACTCGTGGTTGTAGCGGACCTCCACCTTGGCAAAGTCGAGGATTTTCGCCGCCTGGTCTTTGTACGTTTCGAAGTTCTCCTTCACCTTCTCCATGGTGAGCGGTTCGCGCATGGCGTCGCGCCCAGAGGGGTCGCCGATCATCGCCGTGAAGCTCCCCACGAGGAACACTACGGTGTGCCCC
>CAZULO010000434.1:0-1112 GCA_964621245.1 uncultured Flavobacterium sp. | reverse complement strand
TTTTCCAGAGAGAGGTTCTTGTGCTTCTTGATGGCTTTGACGAGTTCGGACATGAGGGGAGTATAGACCTCTCTTTTTGCGAATGCATCCTTGTTCGAATAGGAAATAGAAGATAGTATATCCCTGGTCTTTCACTTCATCGTCAAACACAATACGAAGGAGCAGATGTGAGTCAAGAACAAGGGCTTCTCTCCGCAATCGCAGAAGTGAGGGAAGATATAACCGCGCGTCTCGTGCTCGCGGACTGGTATGAGGATGATGATCGGCTCAGTCGTGCTGCGGTTTTGCGTGCGGAAGTCGCTGCGGCGCAGATTCTCGGGTGGAAGAACACCATGAGTATTCTTGATGTGGAGCAGCATTATGGCGTGATCTACACCGAGGAGCAATTACGTTGTCTCGCTGTGTTTCCATTCTCAGAGAAGGTACTGCGTAAGTGTAAGAATACGCATGTGCTTGTACCGGGCTATCCATTCTCACTTCTCTCCTTAAACGAGCGGTTACAAGAAAAGGAATTTCTGAGCAAAGTAACGTGGACTGTCGTCAAAGAAGACTCCTTGGGGCATCAGCAAGTACGATGCGGTTCTTATCTGCTTCGCAAGAAACTTCTGCCCAACTCCACTCGAAAGACATATGAGCAGCAGCAAGCTCTTCTCCTCAATGAGGAAGTTCCATTTGCTTGTGAAATGGCCTTTATGATTTTTCTTTACGAAAGGATCACCAAAGAGATTCTGTTCAGGTCCACATTTGTGCGTTGTCGAGATGAGGATCCGATTAGCGGTTTTGCCTGGTTAGGGCGGTTGTCAAAGCTGTGGAAAGATTTGCATGTTACCAGGACTAAAGTAATTGTTGGGTTCAAATTCGGTCTCGCCTCCTCCTACAAACCCGACATCGTGACGTCTTGAGGGGTCAACCTTCACAAGCAGCTGACCTTACTAAGGTCAGCTGCTTTTTTGTATATTCCACACAAAATATTCTTGGGTTATTTGCACTTCACGTCATCATCTATCGGGAGCGGACCTTACGTAAGGTCCGCTCCATACAAACCACTCACTCATCAGGTGATCTACCGTCCACCTTCTGCTACACTTTCGCTGTGAATCTCTCTACGCCCC
>CAZULO010000433.1:0-1132 GCA_964621245.1 uncultured Flavobacterium sp. | reverse complement strand
TGATACAAAAAAAGAAGTAGAATACTTCACAAAACTATAAGTTTCATCAACTTTATAAAAAGCAGTACTAACATTTAGTACTGCTTTTTTTAACAGCAATTAATGAGGTATCCATTATATCAATACCGAAAACATCAACTCTTAAGGTGTATCAAAAATTATATTCGGACAAACCTTAAAAACCTGAATTTTAGCAATTAAATTTGGAATTTAACAAATTATTATTATTTTTACACCAATAAAATCTGAATAAAAAATTTTATTCGAGTAAGTATTTTAATTAAATTTTGCTTTTAAAAGTAGCATGAAAAAAATTATTATTACAATATTCCCTTTCTCAATCCTAAATTTTGCATCTAGCTTAATCTCTAATATTACCGAAAAACTTCCATCTTTAACACTAAAAAAAAAGATGGCTTTTCAACTCATAGAAAATCCTTTTTCTAATGAAGTAATAAAAATAAATCACCCCAAACCTAAACACCAAAATTTTAACCTACAAATTAAATTAATTTTGACAAGAAGTTAAATGTAACTTAAATAAAAACGGTGTGATGCTTTAAACTATAAAACTTCTCAACGGTATCATACAGTTAATTAATAATAAGTTGAGAAAAAAAAACAATTATGAAAAACTATTTAGTAGCTGCTTTAGCCTTGCTAAGCGTTAGTCTTTTTACAGGATGTAGTAAAGACGATGACAATGTATCAACTCCAGAACCAACGGTTACAGGAAAATGGAAAACTGTAAAATTTGAATACTACGAAAACAATGTTCTTACTGGAGCAACAAATGTAGTAGAAGATAATAGTTCATGTCCTGATTATTTAGAATTTAAAGCTAATGCAGTATTTGAATCTATCGAAAAAGATGGAGATTGTGTAGCTTCGCTTGAACAGTCAGGAACTTATACAAAGAATGGGTCTTCACTTGTACTTAATTATGGTCCTTCAGAATCACAAACACTTAATCTAGTAGAATTAACTGATACCGATTTAGTTTTTGATTTTACTTATACAGATTCAAATGGAACAACTAAAGTTAAAGGATTCTTAAAAAAAATCTAAGTTTCCTATCTTTAATAAAAAGCAGTACTAGCATTTAGTACTGCTTTTTTTTTAACTGATCCCG
>CAZULO010000432.1:0-1134 GCA_964621245.1 uncultured Flavobacterium sp. | reverse complement strand
CGGCTGTTGGCGCGAATGACCTTTGCAAGGATGTCATGCGCCTTGGCGGTCCAGATGAAAGGTTTGGGATTCTTGTTGTGCACAGCGATGTACTCCTTGATGGCGGCGGTCAGTTCAGGGACGCTGCGGAACACACCATTGCGCAAGCGTTCGGTTGTGATGTCGCGGAAGAATCGCTCGACCATGTTCAGCCAAGACGCCGAAGTTGGCGTGAAATGAACATGAAAGCGCGGATGCTTGGCGAGCCACTCCGTCACGTTCGGGTGCTTGTGGGTAGCGTAGTTGTCGCAGACCAGATGCAGTGTCTTGTCTTGCGGGGTTTCTCGATTGATCTGACGCAGAAATGTAAGCCACTCGACATGTCGATGACGCTGCTCGCAACGCGAGATGACAGTACCGTCAAGCGTATTCATGGCCGCAAACAAGGTCGTGGTGCCGTTACGCTTGTAGTCGTGCGTCGTGGTGGCGGCCCGACCGGGCTTCATCGGCAGGCCGGGCTGAGTACGATCAAGCGCCTGCACCTGGCTCTTCTCGTCACAGCACAGCACCAGCGCGTGCTCAGGCGGCGACATGTAGAGGCCGACGATGTCTTCGAGCTTCTCGACGAACTTCGGATCACGCGACACTTTGAAGCGCTTGATCCGGTGCGGCTTCAGGCCGTTGGCCTTCCAAACGCGCTGCACCGTGGTGTCGCTTACGCCGGCGACCGCTGCCAGCGTCCTGGTACTCCAATGGGTCGTAGCCTGCGGCTGGGTCTGCGTAGTCAGGCGCACGATCTCGGCCGCGTCTATCCTGCGCTGGCGTCCGCCGCGCGGCAAATCCTGCTCGATGGCCTTGAATCCCCCGCTGGCGTAGCGCGCCCGCCAACGCCCTGCTTGAACCCGGCCGATGCCGAGCATTCCGCCAATCTCATGGTTGTCGAACCCGTCAGCGGCGAGCAGCACGATGCTGGCGCGGCGCGCCAAGCGCACTTCCGTGGTGTTCGAATGGGCAAGCTTCATCAGCTTCTCGCGCTGCGCGTCGTCCAGTTCAATCGCTCTCGCTTTTCGCATCGCCGCCTCCAAAATACCCCGTATGGATCTTTGGCTCGGCAGATGAAAAATAGTTCCAACAATTATGAAGCACTACACTAGC
>CAZULO010000431.1:0-1137 GCA_964621245.1 uncultured Flavobacterium sp. | reverse complement strand
GCCGACGAGCTGAACATGCCTTGCGTCATCAATCTCAGCATGGGCTTCAACGGCGGCGGTCACGACGGCAATCTCGCGGTCGAGTGGATCATCGATTCACTGCTCGCGAAATCCGGGCGCGCGCTCGTATTCGCCGCGGGCAACGAGCACCGCGCGGCTCAGGGCATCCATTGCAGCGGCCGCCTCAAGAAGGGCAAACGCGCCTCGATCGCCTGGGAAAACGGCCTGCTTTTGTCGACCGGGCACGGCATCGTCGCGCAGGGCGACGCATCGACGAACGAGGTGGAGATCTGGTACTCGAACAAGTCCGAGCTCAAGGTCCGCCTGCGCGCTCCGGGCGGGGATGAAGCGAGCGGCTGGATCGCCCCCGGCGATGCGGCCCTCCTGTTCACCTTCCCCGGAGGAGAGCAGGTCGTGATTACCTCCGACCGGCGCACGCCCTGGGACGGCGACTCGCGCATCTCCATCCAGCTGGGCGTTGGCAAGCGAGAGAACGGCATTCGCGCCGGCGCCTGGCAGATCGAGCTCGAGGCGGCGAAAGTCGCGAAGGAGGACCTCCAGGAGGGCGTGCGCTACGACGCATGGATCGAGCGCACCATCCCGAACGATGCGCCTCCGTATATGCATTCGCGCTTCGGGGAGTACGACGAGAGCGAAGCTATTACGCTCACCACGCCCGGCACCGCGCGGCGCGCGATCACGGTCGCGAGCTGCAACAACGACGAGCCGACAGCGGTTTCGGCCTCGAGCGGCCGCGGTCCCACCCGCGACGGGCGCAACAAGCCCGAGGTGGCGGCGCCCGGCGTGGACATCATGTCGACCCGGGCCGGCGCGGGCGAAGGCTCGCCGCGAGCCGCCGCGCGGACTCAATTATCGGGCACCAGCATGTCCGCGCCGCATGTCGCCGGCATCATCGCGCGGCTGCTCAGCCGCCACCGCTACCTCTACGCAGGCGAGATCCGCGAGCTTCTCGTGAAGAGCGCGGCGCATCCGGACGGCGCGGGCGCCTGGGACCGCGACCGCGGCTACGGCAAGGTGGACGCCGCCAGGGCCATGCAGCTTCTCGATGACCGGCTCGCGCCATGAGCCGGCGCATCCTCGTCACCGGCGCGGGGAGCGGCCCCAGCAACAACCTCA
>CAZULO010000430.1:0-1140 GCA_964621245.1 uncultured Flavobacterium sp. | reverse complement strand
ACTCATGGGGAGTGTCGATGCGATTATCCAATGGAGTGATTCGTACGGAAAAAGATATTGGGAAAATTGGCATTGTGGAGCTCGATCGTTTTGTGGATGAAAGTAGTTTGGCGATTGCTCATTCTCGTTGGGCAACACATGGTGGTGTGACGAAAGAAAATGCGCATCCACACTTCAGTTGCGATAAACGTATTTCCGTTGTTCACAATGGTATTGTAGAAAATTTCGAAGAGCTTCGCGATGAATTGAAGACTGCGGGTCATCACTTCTTGTCACAGACAGACACTGAAGTTATTCCACACCTTATAGAGGAGCTGCTCAAAAAAGGGATGACGCTGAGCGAGGCAGTTCGTCAGGCATGTACACGATTTCGTGGAAGGTACGCTATTCTTGTTCTGGATGCGCACTCACAGAGCCTTGTCGCTGCTCGCACTGGCTCTCCTTTAATTATTGGTGTGGGGGAAAAGGAATTCTTCATTGCATCCGATATTCCTGCTTTTCTAGAATACACACGCACTGTGCAGTATCTCGATGATGGAGAAATGGTCACGGTTGAAAATGGTGAGATCCGCTTTCAATCAATAGAAACAGGAGCGGATCAGATGAAGCGTTTAGTCACTATAGATTGGACCGTCAATGATTCAGAAAAAGGAGAATATGAGCATTACATGCTCAAAGAAATTATGGATCAGAAGGCCAGTATTCAGATGGCTGTACATCAGGATGATGAGCAAATTGTAGAAGTCGCAAAAGCAATCGAAACATGTTTAGGGTGCATTCTCTCTGCCTGTGGCACGGCTGGAAAAGTCTGTATGGCTGCTGATTATTTTTTCTCTGTCGTGGCGAAGCGTCACGTCAATTTTGTTCCTGCGAGCGAGTTTAAGATCTATCACCATTTTCTCAAGCCCGAGAGCTTGATCATTGTTGTAAGTCAAAGTGGAGAAACTGCTGATGTTTTAGAAGCGATGAGTGTGGCAAAAAAAGCAGGCTCCAAAGTGCTTGCTATCGTCAATACAAAAGGGTCTTCCATTGCTCGTGCTGCTGATTATACGTTGCATATCAATGCCGGTCCAGAACGTGCAGTGGCCTCAACCAAAGCTGCAACGGGTCAAATGGCAGTACTATTACTTATCGCTCATG
>CAZULO010000429.1:0-1144 GCA_964621245.1 uncultured Flavobacterium sp. | reverse complement strand
TATACTCCTCTCGAATGAAGAGTGCGGTTAATGTGTTGTGAGGGGTGATTGGATGAGACGGAAGTTGTCATTGAGCCTGTCGATCCATTTTTTGCCCTGTTCTGGCACGGTTTTATTGAAGAAATTTCTGATTGATTCGGTAAAATCCTTAAAAGTTGCATGGTATTGGTTGTTTGTGGTGTGTTCATGCATAATCTTCCATAATCGCTCGATTGCATTCAAATTTGGCGAGTAGCCTGGCAGATAATGCAGACGCAGCCTTGTGTTGGCCGCGGCAAATTCCCATACTGCCGTGCAGTTCTGATAACGCCCGCGGTCAAGAATTACGTGTAGTGCTCCTTTTGGCATTGCAGCGAGCAGGAACGTTAGAAACGCCACTACATTCTCAGCGTTCAGCGTATCGTATTCGCGGCTATGTACCTGCATTGTCTCAAGATTCAGCGTACCAAGGATGTTAATACGTTTCTGGCTGGCGTTGGTGGGGATTTCTCTGCGCTCTCCTTTGCGTATCCACCCGCGCACAAAGCGCACCATCTGGGTGGGATGTACGCCGTCCATGAACACAAGCTGGTCGTTGTCACCAAGGCTTGCCTTGATGTTCTCGTATTCCTCAACAAAGGCTTCCTGCGCCTCGGCATCCGCCTTCGCCGGTACGCCGCAGGGCTGGTGAAAGCTGAATCCATGCCGTGTGATGAGGTCGGTCATGCCGCGCACAGAATAACGAATGCCAAATGTGGCATGAACATAACCGCAGATGTCAGAGACTTTAGAATAGAGATTATCATCCAGATGCGCCAGTAACTCAGCTATCTGAAGCTCACTCATCATGCTTGATGAGCCGCCGTTCTCAGGCTTCAGCTTGCCACGTTCTTCATAATCCTTCAAGTGCTCACGAACACCTGATTCGCTCAAAAAAAGAGCCTCCGCTATCGATTTATTGCTCCACCCATCATCACGAAGCAGAACTGCCTTGATCCGATCCGCAACTCGTTTGTCACGCACAGTTTTGTGCTGAAACAAAAGACCGCTTCTTTCCGGTTCTGATAATATCTCGTGAGACATGAATTCTCACAAACCAATAAATGGTTAATTAGTCGTAAAATACACAACCTTTATCCACACTCTTCACACGATAGGGGTATAT
>CAZULO010000428.1:0-1147 GCA_964621245.1 uncultured Flavobacterium sp. | reverse complement strand
TGGCAGGTACCCCATATCTTGGACACACTTTAGACAAGTTCCCCCAAGAAGATTATGGGCAAACCACACCGCATCGCTCCCGACGTGAAGGAGCAGATCCTCAAACGCATCAAGGATGATGGCATCTCCGTCTCACAAGCCGCCAGTGAGCACGGCATCCACGAGACCACGGTCTACGGCTGGATCGCCAAGGGTGTCTCCTCCATCCCCACGCTTCGGGAACTGTCTCACCTGAGGAAGGAAAACAAGATGCTCATGGAGCTGGTGGGAGAGTTGACCGTGAAGCTCTCGCACGCCCAAAAAAAGAGCTGATCATGGACAAAGAGAACAAACGAGAGCTGGCGAAGAAGATCGGCGTTTCCCGGTCCAGCCTGTACTATTCCCGGAAGAAGCCGCAGAAGGATTGGCAGCTCAAATGCGCGATGGAGGAGGTGCTGCGGGTACATCCGAGCTATGGGCATCGCAGGCTTGCCATTGCTCTCCATGTGAACAAGAAGCGCACGAAGCGCGTGATGACGCTCTTCGGCATCCAACCGTACCGTCGCAGAGGCAGGAAGTGGAGAAACCCGCCCTGTGGGCCGGAATATGTTGTGCCGAATCTGCTGATGACAACCGTGCCTCTGCATCCCAACCACATCTGGGCAACGGACTTCACCCACGTCGATTGGAAGGACAAAAGGATTTTCATTGCGACGATGATGGATCTGTACACGCGAACCGTCACCGGCTTCAGTGTGCTGACCAATCACAGTGTTCATCTCGTTATCAATGCGCTCTTCTCCGGCATTCACAAGCATCCTGCCCCGGAGATTCTGCACAGCGACAGAGGAAGTGAGTACACGGGCAAGGACATGCGTATCATTTTGGAACTGCTTGGCACGAAGCAATCCATGAGCAGAGCGGGGTGCCCGTGGGAGAACGGATATCAAGAATCCTTTTACTCCCAGTTCAAAGTGGATCTTGGAGATCCAGGCAGATTCTCGTCGCTCGGAGAACTTGTGTACGAAATCTACCGTCTCATCCATTCCTACAACACCGATCGCATCCACACGGCGCTCAGGATGCCACCGGCATCATTCACACTGCGGTATCAAACGTCACAGTTTCTCATTCCTAGCAATGTGTCTTAAGTTTGGGGTACTTGCCA
>CAZULO010000427.1:0-1150 GCA_964621245.1 uncultured Flavobacterium sp. | reverse complement strand
GCCGCCGTCCACCTCAAAATCTGATTGGAGTTCTGCCACCGGTCCACCTTGTCCGTGAACTGTCCCATTTGAGACATCGCCGATTCAATCTGGTTTGTAGTACCCAGGTGTTTGGCTAATTCCGGAGATAAACCCAACTTGTGAAGCGTCAGCGTCTCTTCCAGTCCTTCTGCGAGACTTCCTGCCGCCGACTCGTTGACGAGCGAGAGTTCGGCGTGAAGTTTCAAGAGCTCTTTTTTAGCATCGTCGTAAGTAGTCTTGGCGTAGGCATTTTTCATTCGGATGCGTACCAGGACTTTCTGGGAGTCGTCGAGATAAGAAGCGACGTTCTCGCCCTTGTGCCACCGACAACGCTGGATGATGGCGCACATTCCGAACTTGTGTTCGACGGCTTTTTTGATTCCCTTGGATCCGTCGATGACGAATAAGAGCCCCTCATCGAATTTAAGCCCTCGGTAGACGAGCCGGTCCAGCCATTGTTCGACGGCATTTGAATTCTCGGTATGGATTTGCTCGGTACCCAGAATCACCTTTGCCCCCTCGAGAGTGATGCCCATTGCGACCATGATTCCGTCGTCGGCGTACCTTTTGCCGTCGATGAAGACACAGACAAAGTCGTGGGGCTTTAAATTCCGTGTCTGAAGATGCCGCAAGGTCGCTTCGGACTTCTCTTTGAAGCGTTTGGAAAGACCTGTGGCGCTGATGCCGAATGCTTCCGTAGCGAGACTTGAGCTCTCTTGGTAGCGGTGAGTGCTAAGTCCGTGTAGAAGTTTTTTGAACGTTTGTCCGTTGTCATCTGAGAGGGGGTGTTTGAATCTTTGGTAGGATTTAAGCGGCACCTCACAGTCGGATTGGACACCGCGGACTCTCGGCACCCTGATGGGGAACTTCTGATCCTTGAGATAGATCGAGCCGTTTTGATGTCCCCAGCGGTAATTCTCACCTTCGCGTCCGTGTCTGACTCCGGTGAGACGCGCAACTTCTGCTTGAAGCTGTTCGCCGATTGCTTCAAGTCCCAGTGGGATGAGCGCTTGAATGAGCGCTGACTTCACATCCAGATCGCTCCCGCTTAAGGCGGCGAGCTTCTCGGCGACTCGTTGTCTTTTTAGTTCAATTGACATCTTGGCTTTACCGCGTTTTCTTGCTACAT
>CAZULO010000426.1:0-1158 GCA_964621245.1 uncultured Flavobacterium sp. | reverse complement strand
CGCAGGAATCATTGGGCTTGCCGCGCGGCTTCAGGATGATGCCGCCGGTGTTGAAAGTGCGCTTCAGGTGCGTCTCGACGCGCTTCATGTCGGCGGTATTCATGCTCGGCCTCAGGTGTCAGTCGTGAAGGCGCGGACCCTAGAGAATGGGGGACTGGAGGGGAAGGCGTTTTCCGTCGGCAGCGCCACCTTCACGACGACACCGACATCCACACCAACCCACCGCTGCTCGTCACCCAGAGCCGAGCCGATCCAGCGCCTCGACGACTTGCAGTCGAAGGGGATTGTCAGGGTGGTTGCGTAGCGCAGTCGGTGAAGTCACGATCCGCCGCAGCCTTGGCAGATCATACGTGTAGCCTCGATCAAGCAGTTCCAGCACCCGGTCGTACTGATCCAATTGCGCCGCCTTCATGGCGGTTGTGTTGTCGCTGGCATCCGGACGGTTGATATCGACGCCTGATCGCAAAAGCAGGTCCCAATGTGCCCACTGGCCGTTAGTCATTCCCTGAACCAGAGCTTGGTCCAACGGCATGCTGAATGCGCCGGTGTATTGGGAGTTTGGGTCGCCGCCATGCTGTAGCAATAGCGAAAGAAATTCGATGTCTGGGATCCTAGACGCAAAAAACACTGGCGGAAGCTGACCTGAAATCAGTTGGTTAGGATCGGATCCTTGCTCCAGAAGAGTTCGTACGCCCACCACTGATTGGCACTGCAGTGCCCAGAACAGCGGCGTGACGCCTTCAAGCCCCAAGCCATTTGGATTCGCTCCCTGGGCCACCCGCGTGACTACTACAGACGGATCGCCCTCGCAGGCAGCGTCGGCGAGACCTGCCAAGGCTGAATCCGCAAAAGGAGCGGCCGAAGTTGCCGTTGTTTTGTGTTCCTGAGCCAAGCCATCAGTCGCCGTTGCACCAACAAGGACCAAGAGAACGGCAGCGAACTTCATGTGCAACTACTCCATTTCTCGGGTCGCCGTTGACGCTGGAAACCGGGCGGATCGGTACGCAAGTGTGTTGTGCAACGCCAAGTCTCAGATCACGAAGTCGTAGACGATGTCCGCCAGCGTATGGTCCATCGTCCGCGCCGGCATGGCCTCGGTAGGGCAGTTGACCAGCCGCGCGGGCACGCCCGCCACCGTGCAGCCCGCCGGCACCGGCT
>CAZULO010000425.1:0-1161 GCA_964621245.1 uncultured Flavobacterium sp. | reverse complement strand
TACGCGGGTGTAGCTCAGTTGGTTAGAGTGCCGGCCTGTCACGCCGGAGGTCGCGGGTTCGAGTCCCGTCACTCGCGCCATTCCCTTTGAAATCGAAATCAGGGAATGGCGCGGCCCCGCCGGTGTGAACCGGCCTCCCCGTCACCGCAGCGTCAGCACGGCATCATCAGCCGCCAGCGCCTGCGCGCGCCCTTCCGGCCCCGCCGTGATCTGGACGAAGGTAAAGCCGCGCGCGGTCAGTTCGTCCAGCAGTCCGGGCAGTGCTGCAATCATCTGCGGCCGTGTCTCGTGCAGGATCAGCACCCCGCCCTGGTTGCTCTCCATGGCGTTCAGGGTGATCCGGGTGATCGACTCGGCGGAATAGCCGCGCCAGTCGTCGGTGCCGGCCTCGGCCGAGACGACGAGGATTCCGCGCTGGTTCAACCAGTCGGCCAGGTACGGCCCTTCCCCCAGGCCCGGAAAGCGGAACATCGGCTCGAGGCGGGCGCGTTCCTCGGCCGGCGCGTCGGCCAGGGCGGCCTCAAGGGCGGCGTAGCTCCGGCGCACCTCGGTGACCTGGGCCTCGCGGGCCCAATAGCGAAGATAGGTCGGGTGCGACCAGCTGTGGCTGGCGACGTTGTGGCCCCGGCGCACGACCTCGCGCACCTGTTCCGGATTGGCCCGTACATACTGGCCGACGAAGAAGAAGGTCGCCTTGATCCCCCGCGCGTCGAGGATGTCCAGCACCCGGCTGTTGTACAGCGGACTGGGCCCGTCATCGAAGGTCAGGGCGATAGCCCTGGGCGGGAGCGGCGTGCGGAGGTGCTGGATCGAGCCATAGCGGCCCGGCGACATGGTCAGGACGGCCTGGCCCGCCTGCACGGTGGCAACGGCAATGTAGGGGACCTCGCTGCCCACCGCGGGCGCGCGGGGTAGCCAGACGGCAAAAGCAGCCGTCAGGGCGATCAGGATCAGACGCACAGACCCTCCCCCGAGGCTTCAGCTTTCACGCTACCCCTGCAACGCCCCCCAGCGAGGGCGCGCAACCCGTGGGGGATATTGCCGGTTAAGGATTCCGGCCCGCGACCAGAACATTCTGCACCCGGCGGCCGAGCGGATCACGCGAGTGCCAGGTCTGGCCGACCTCGGCCTCGACCATCTGGGTGCAGAAGCGCGGGATCA
>CAZULO010000424.1:0-1162 GCA_964621245.1 uncultured Flavobacterium sp. | reverse complement strand
GCCAGCGCCGGTACAGGTGCCAGCCCAGCCGCAGGGCCCAGACCCCGACCAGCCACATCAACAGCCATTTCCGCGTCGGGTCGCCTTCGGTGCGCGGGAAGGTGGCCAGCGCCAGCAACAGCATCCCCATCGGCCAGACGGCGTCGATGAAGCTGACGTCCCTGAGCTTCAGCGACAGGGTCCAGAGGCCCACCATCACCACAACGATCAGGGCCAGGTTCAGGCCCAGGAGGGCGGCGATCTCGGTCAGGCTCATGGGTCAGAAACGTCCTTGTCTGTCGCGCGGATGCAGGGGGATCAGTCGACGCAGATCGTAGCCTCGGCCTTGCCGCCCTCGACCGTCGTGTAGCAGCCGAACCGGCTGCTGTTGACCTGGCACTGGCCCACCGCATTGGTTCCGGCGGCCGGGGCGTTGGCGACGTCCTCGACGCGGCAGTCGCCCGCGCAGTCGTCGCCGTCGCTGCAGCGGGTCCCCGCGTCGGCATAGGTGATCACGCAGCGCACCGACTGCATCCGGCCCTGCGGCAGCATCTTGCCGCCCGCCGCCGCACAGGCCGCCGCGTCTTCGGTGCCCGCCGCGGACTGCACCGCCGGCGTAACCTCGGCCAGGTCG
The DNA here is from genome assembly GCA_964621245.1 of uncultured Flavobacterium sp. Classification (GTDB taxonomy): domain Bacteria; phylum Bacteroidota; class Bacteroidia; order Flavobacteriales; family Flavobacteriaceae; genus Flavobacterium. Next base: position 549 of record CAZULO010000424.1, on the reverse strand, counting down.
GTCTTGCCATCGTTCGCGGGCAGGGGCTGGCAGGCCACCGCCAGCAGCGCCGCCGCTGCGATCAGTACGCGTTTCATGTCACCTGGCCTTTTTCGAAACCGGTCCAGACGTCATCGTAGTCCAGTTGCATCGTCGGACTGGTTTGCGCCCATTCCGTGGTCCGGATCGGCGCCCGGGTCTCGAACATGAAGGCCAGGGTGTTCTCGATCTTCATCGGCCTGAGCTCGGCGGCGACGGCCTTTTCATAGCTGGCCTGGTCCGGCCCGTGCCCGCTCATGCAATTGTGCAGGCTGGCCCCGCCCGGCGCGAACCCGCCCTCCTTGGCGTCGTATTCGCCGGTCACCAGACCCATGAACTCGCTCATCACGTTCCGGTGGAACCAAGGCGGCCGGAACGTGTCCTCGCCCACCATCCAGCGCGGCGGGAAGATGACGAAGTCGCAGTTGGCGGTTCCCGGCGTGTCCGACGGCGAGGTCAGGACCGTGAAGATCGAGGGATCCGGATGGTCGAAACTGACCGTGCCGATCGTGTTGAACCGGGCGGTGTCGT
>CAZULO010000423.1:0-1193 GCA_964621245.1 uncultured Flavobacterium sp. | reverse complement strand
GAGACGCCCGCTCAGCCACCCTCCCCCCTCCGGCAGAGCGGGCGTTTTGCTGTCCGGCGCAGGGTGGGCCCTTGAGGGCCCCGGCTTCAGGGCAGGCCGATCTCGACCGTCTCGCCGCCGCGTTCCACCGACAGTTTGCGACCGGAGTCGCCGTCCAGGGCCGCTGCGAGGGCACCGAGGTCCGACACGGCCACACCGTCAACCAGCCGGATCAGATCGCCCGCCTGCAAACCCGCCGCCGCCGCGACCGAACCGCCCTCGACGGAAAACACCTGCAGCCCGTCGGAGCCCGACCGCACCGCCGCGCCCCGCGCCATGACGACATCGGCACCTGCGATGACCATCCGGTCCGCCGGAACCTCGACCGCCAGAGTGGTGCGGCCTTCATGTCCATCGCGCAGATAGACGACCTCGATCCGGGTTCCGGGCGCCGCGATGCCGATCGTCGCCGCCACGGTGCCGGCGTTGGAGACCGGACGGTTCTGGATACGTGTGACGATGTCGCCGCGGCGCAGGCCGGCGGCCTCGGCCGACGAGCCCGGGGCCACGTCCTCGATCACCGCGCCACGCACGATGCCGAGGCCGAGATCGCGCGAGCGCTGGGCGTTGAGCGAGCCGAGGATGGCGCCGGTGGTGCCACGCCGGACCACACCGCTCTCGCGCAGCTGGGCGACCACATACATCAGGATGCGGCTGGGCACGGCGAAGGCGATGCCGTCATTGCCGCCGCCGCCGCCCGACAGGATGGAGGTGTTGATGCCGATCAGCCGGCCGCGGCTGTCCAGCAGGGGACCACCGGAATTGCCCGAATTCACCGCCGCGTCGGTCTGGATATAGTCCTCGATCCGGTCGCCCATGCCCGAGCGGCCCATGCCCGAGATCACGCCCATGGTCAGGGTCTGGTCCAGACCCAGCGGATAGCCGACCGCAAAGGCCAGGTCGCCGGTGCGCAGGGCGTCGGAATTGACCACCTCGATCTGCGACAGGCCGGTGGCCTCGATCTTCAGCACGGCCAGGTCGGTGGCCTTGTCGGTGCCGATCAGGACGGCGTCGAAGATGCGGCCGTCGGTCATGTCGACAGTGAATTTCCGCCCGCCCTCAACCACATGGTTGTTGGTAACGATGATCCCCTGGCGGGCGTCGATGATGGCACCCGAGCCGCTGGAGATCGGCCGCGGCTCGTTCTCGCCGGA
>CAZULO010000422.1:0-1197 GCA_964621245.1 uncultured Flavobacterium sp. | reverse complement strand
TTGAAGAACAAATAGCGCCTATCATGAATGGTCAGTATTTGTCCTACATTCCATTCCAGATCGTAAATGCTAATTCGCTGGAATTTGAAGTCGAGAAATCGCCATTGCTTGATTTGGTTGATTTGAACTTGAGCCACTATCGAACAACGGCAGACCTTGAGCATGGTGCTCACTTTACGGGTTTGCCAATGCTGTTTATATCTGGCTACCAATTGGAAGCAAAAGAAAAAATATCATTAGGTAGCTCTACTGCATTTGTAGCGCCAATGCCAGAGGCAGACGGGAAATATATTGAGTTTCAAGGTCAAGGCTTGGGCGCATTGGAAAACCTGCTGAATCGTAAAGAGTCACAAATGGCGGCTATCGGTGCGCGTATGCTTGCACCTGAAAAATCAGGCGTTGAAGCCGCGCAAACCCTAGAGATTAAACGGGCTGGTGAGACTAGCGTATTGGCGTCGCATGCTAATACAGTGGGCGAGGCAATGGAAACAATCCTCGAATGGCTTGCTGCGTGGATGGGAATTGCTGGCGATATTGAGTATGAATTGAATACAGATTACTTACCTGTCAACATGACGGCGCAAGAATTAACGGCTTTGGTCGGTGCATGGCAATCCGGTGCAATCAGTAAGCAGACTTTGTTCTATAACTTGCAGCAAGGAGAAATTATTGCACCGAGTAAGACATTCGAAGAGGAAAACGACGAAACAGCAAGCGAACCACCTGATGTTGGCAATGTAAATATTTTAAACGGAGAATGACATGAAATTTAAGAAAAAGCCTGTAATAATTGAAGCAATTACTTTTGATGAATTTGTCCAATATGGGCGTGACAATGGCGCGAATATTGTCAACGGTATGCCTTGGAGTTTTAAATATAAAGGCCATCCAATTTCACATGAAAATGACCAGCGGTATTTAATTAATACTCTTGAAGGAACAATGAATTTTACTCCTGATGACATGCTTATTACTGGAGTAAAGGGCGAAATCTATCCTTGCAAAATAGATATTTTCAATGCAACTTATGACCACGTGAACGATGCCAACGGCGAATGAGGAAATACTAGACGCAACAATCGCGCATAGTGTCGGAGTAGAGAAGTATTCAAACGACACTGTGCGCAAGATTCTAGCGGCTTTGATGCGGTCTAATGAGCGTTTGGCATTGGAGTTGCAAGCGGCTATTTTGAAAGC
>CAZULO010000421.1:0-1197 GCA_964621245.1 uncultured Flavobacterium sp. | reverse complement strand
CTTCACCAACAAGCCGCCCTGCGGCCCCAAGCGCGGCCACGGCACGCCGCAGCCGCGCTTCGGCCAGGAGATCCAGCTCGACAAGATCGCGGAGCGCCTGAACATCGACCCGGCCGAGCTGCGCCTGAGGAACATCCTCAAGGCGGACACGGTGACCGCGAACTGGCTCAAGGTCGGCACCATCGGCCTCGCCGAGTGCATCAGGCAGGTCGTGCGCAGATCTTCTTTCAAGGAACGCTACAAAAAGCTTCCCTACGGCCGCGGCCTGGGCCTCGCCTGCGGCTCCTATCTGTGCGGCGCGGGCCTGCCGATCTACTGGAACAAGATGCCGCAGTCGGCGGTGCAGCTGCTTCTCGATCGCAGCGGCCAGGTCACGGTGTTCTGCGGCGCGACCGAGATCGGCCAGGGCTCCGACGATGTCCTCGCCGCGATCGTCGCCGAGGTGCTGGGGATCGATCCGTTCGAGATCCGCTGCGTCACGGGCGACACCGGCATCACGCCGGTCGACCTCGGCTCCTATTCGAGCCGTGTCACCGTGATGATGGGCAACGCCGCGATAGACGCTTCCCGGAAAATAAAAAACATGATCGCGGAGGCGGCGGCAGAGCAGCTGGAAGCGGCGCCGGATCGCCTGCAGTTTTCCGATGGACGGGTTTTTTTCGAAAACAGAAGCCTTTCCTTCGCCGAAGCGGTGGGCTTCGCCGAGGAGAAGTTCGGCACGCTCGGCGCCGTCGGCTCGTACAAGCCGCCGCGCGCGCCCGGGCGCTACAAGGGCGCGGGCGTGGGCCCGTCGCCGGCGTACTCGTACACCGCCTGCGTGGTCGAAACCGAGGTGGATCCGAAAACCGGCTGGATCCACGTGCCGAAGATCTGGATCGCGCACGACATCGGCCGCACCATCAATCCGGCGCTGGCGCGCGGCCAGGTCGAAGGCAGCGTGTACATGGGATTGTCGGAGGCGCTGATGGAGGAGCAGATCTTCCGGCGCCTGCCGCCGAAGCTCTCGAGCGCGCTCGTCCACAAGATCCCGTCGCTCCTCGAATACAAGAGCCTCACCTCGCTCGACATGCCCGAGGTCGACACGGTGCTCGTCGAGGACCCGGACCCGAACTGCCCGTTCGGCGCGAAGGAAGTCGGGCAGGGGCCGCTGCTGCCGGTGATGCCGGCGGTCGCCAACGCGATTTTTGACGCGGTCGG
>CAZULO010000420.1:0-1199 GCA_964621245.1 uncultured Flavobacterium sp. | reverse complement strand
CATCCGGCCGCTTGTGCCGGAAGCCTTTCTCGAAATGGCCGCGGCCGTCGAGGTCGCCTTGCTCGAAGATCCAGGTGTAGCCGCCTTTCGGGTTCGAGAGGATTTCCCAGGCGTTATCGTCGGCGTCCCACAGGAGGAAGCTGTAGGTGCCGTGGCGCTCGGCGGGCTTGGCGATGTCGTGCAGGCCCCATTTCTCGGCCTGCTCGGTGCATATGCGCCAGGCCTCGTCGACGTCGGCGTCGCTGTCGACGTCCAGCCCGTTGTGGTAGCAGCGCGGCATGCGCTCTTTGTTCTTGGTTAACACCACGGCGTAGACGTGGTTGCCGCCGAGCCGGATCATCAGGGAGATCGGGCTCGTTTGAATGACATCGAGGCCGAGGAATTCTTCGTAGAAGCGGCGCGTGGCCGCGAGGTCTTTCGAGCCGAGGGTGCCGTGCGAAAGGAATTTGGTCTTGAGCGTTGCGGAGGCCATCGTGCTTACTCCAGCTTGATTCCGGTTTCCCTGATGAACTGGCCCCACATCCGGTAATCCGCGAGCCAGCGCTCGGTGAAGGTCTCGACCGGGCCGCCGACGGGCTCGGCGCCGATGTCGGCGAGCCTTTGCTGCGATTGCGGATCGTCGAGCACCGCCTGCATTTTCTCGTTGAGCCGCCGCACGACTTCCGGCGGCGTCGCCCTGGGCGCGAAGATGCCGAACCACGCGCTGATCTCCCAGCCGGGCAGGCCGGCCTCGGCGGAGGTGGGCACATCGGGCAGGGCGGCCAGGCGTTGCTTCGCGGCGGTGGCGAGCGCCCGGATCTGGCTGTTCTTGAGATACGGCCGCGCGGAGCCCAGGCTCATCGACATCACCTGCACGCGCCCGGCGAGCATGTCGGGGAGCGCGTTGCCGATGCCTTTATAAGGAACGTGCACAAGCTTCACGCCCGCGAGCCGCGCGAACAGCTCGACCGACAGGTGCGGCGGGCTGCCGAGGCCGGCCGAGCCGTAGTAGACCTTTCCCGGATTGGCTCTCGCGTACGCGATGAACTGCGCGAGGTCCCTCGCCTGGAGCGCCGCCGGGACCACCAGGATATGCGCGGCCTCGGCGACGTTGAATACCGGAGCGAGGTCCTTGATCGGATCGAAAGGCAGCGAGCGCTCGAGGAACGGCTTGACGACCAGATTGCCGCCGGCGGCGATCATCAGGGAGTAACCGTCGG
>CAZULO010000419.1:0-1215 GCA_964621245.1 uncultured Flavobacterium sp. | reverse complement strand
TGTAGAACGACCAGCACATGGTTTACACTTTAAGGAAGGAGAGAGGTATATACGATATCGATCACGGTGTTTAGAATTGGTGGGAATAGATTATCAATCAATTTCCACCTATGTCCGAGATACATGGCGTCCAGCTGTCATATAATGAGTTGCGGAATATATCACCGGAGGCAGCACGACAAGCAATTATCGCAATATACGAGAGTACGGGGAAAAACGTGCTTAAGACAGCAGAGATATTACAAACATCACGACCTACCATATACAAGGCACTACAGAAGAAGAGGGATAAGTCGCTGGAGGATGCATCACGCGCACCTCATCATGTCCATAATAAGACACCGGTAGATATTGAGGAGAAAGTGCTGAAGCTAAAAGAACGGATCAATTTTGGACCAGAACGACTACAGGAAGAATTACGATTACAGTATCAGATAGATCTTCCCTCATCTACCATACGGAATATACTGAGGCGCAATAAAGATCGACTAAAAGGGAAAAGGAAACGAGTACAGAGAGTGAAGAAAGCACCACGTGAATTTGTTGATTGGTACAATTCAACAGCATTTGAGATTGTACAGATAGATTTAAAACATATAGTCGATCAAAAGGCATTGTCAGAAGAGCAAATCAGGCATATATATCGTCATGGATTACCGCTCTATCAGTTTGGCGCGCTTGATGTCTCGAGTCGATTTAAACTGGTAGGATATGCGTATGAGAAGACATGGACAAATGGCTTAACATGGTTTTTATGGGTTACTTCATGGATCAGAAGTCATGGGTATACGGGAGGTATTGTATACACAGTCGATCATGGAGAAGAGTTTGGTGGAGACTGTTGGTACAAGGTAGCAGATCTTAAAAAATTACTGAAAGGATTTGGTGTCAAACTCATTCAAAACAGGAAGAAACATCCAGAAGAAAATGCGCAGCTTGAGCGTTCTCATCGGACAGATGATGAAGAGTTTTACATGCCACGTATTCAGACTATTACTTCGACACAACAATTTTTTACTGAAGCACTCAATTACATCTATTACTACAATTGTGTGAGGAAACATTCAGGTATTGAATACAAAACTCCCTTTATGAAGCTACAAACGGAAGTACCCACTATCGATGATACAATTAAGTATGTCCCACCTATTTTCCTTGATCAACTCTCTGTCGATTTAGGTCCCTGGAGTGGATACCATGTGCTGGCCTATTACC
>CAZULO010000418.1:0-1221 GCA_964621245.1 uncultured Flavobacterium sp. | reverse complement strand
CGCGCCGCCGTCCGGCTCCTTTCGCTGCTGCCGATCGAGTGGCTGCTGTAGACGCTCAGGCCGGAACGGGGGAGGCACCGCCCGGGTGTCCGCGCTGTCGCGGCGGGCGCTCGTCCATCAGCCACTGCAGCGTGAAAGCGGCGACGCCGATCACGATGAGCGCGCCCCAGGCGAAGTTGTAATTGCCGGCGAGGTCGAACACCACGCCACCCATCCAGGCGCCGAAGAACGAGCCGACCTGGTGGCTGAGGAACACCACGCCGTACAGCGAATTGAAGTGCGAGAGGCCGAACACGCGGGCGATGATGCCGGTCACGAGCGGCGTGACGCCGAGCCACAGGAAGCCCATCGCCGACGCGAAGACGAGCGTCGAGGCGGCGCTCACGGGTGCGGCGAGGAAGCCGGCGATGAACAGCGTGCGCAGGAGATAGATGAGCGCGAGCAGGTGCTTCTGGCTGTAGCGCGCGCCGAGCTGGCCGAAGATGAAGGTGCCGATGGCGTTGAAAAGACCGATCAGGCCCAGCGCGGTGGCGCCCACGCCGGGCGCGACGCCGCAGAGCGCTAGATAAGACGGCAGGTGGGTGGTGAGGAAGATAAGCTGGAAGCCGCAGGCGAAGAAAGCGAGCGTCATGAAAAGGAAGCCGCGGTGGCCGATCGCCTCGCGTAACGCTTCGCCGAGCGCGATTTTCCTTCCCGTGCTCTGCGCCGGGACCTCCCGGATGGGCAGCGCCAGCAGCGCCATCGAAGCGCCCAGCGCCGCGAAGACCACGATCGCCGTCTGCCAGCCCGAGGCGCCGATCAGCCAGCCGCCGAGCGGCGCGATCACCATCGTGCCGAGCGAGCCCGCGGCCGCGACGAGGCCGACCGTCTGGCTGCGCCTCTCGGGCGGCGTGCGGCGCGAGATGGCGCCGTAGAGCGTGCTGAAGCCGGTGGTGCCGAAGCCGAGGAGGAAGCCTGCGACCACCAGGCCGCCCGGGAAGCTGCGCGAGTAGATCAGCATCAGGAGGCCCGCGCTGAAGAGAAGCGCCGTCACCACGATCACCGGCCGCGGGCCGTAGCGATCGGCAAGCGCGCCGGCGAAGGGCTGCGAGACGCCCCACACGATGTTCTGCAGCGCGATGGAGAAGCCGAAGGCGCCCGCGGTGATGCCCAGATCGGCGCCCATCGGCTGCATGAACAGCCCCAGGCTCTGGCGCAGGCCCATGCAGAGCGAGATGATGA
>CAZULO010000417.1:0-1227 GCA_964621245.1 uncultured Flavobacterium sp. | reverse complement strand
GCACTGATTTAATCGCAGACCGCCCTTTTGAAACGGCGAATGGTCTGCGAGAATCAGTGCTGTGGAATTTTGACGAAAGAAGCTATGCAACGCAGTTTTTCCGAGCTCGAATATGCCGCGAAGAAGAAGGTAACGCGCCGGGATCGGTTTCTGGGCGAGATCGAGGCGGCGACCCCCTGGCCGGCGTTGGTGGCGCAGGTCGAACCGTTCTACCCCAGAGGCGAAGGCCGCGGCCGGCCGCCGATAGGTCTGGAGCGCATGCTGCGCATGTATGTCGTCCAGCAATGTTTCGGTCTGTCGGACGAAGGAATGGAAGACGGCGTCTACGACAGCCAAGCCGTTCGCGCCTTCATTGGCATCGACCTGAACCGCGAAGCCGCGCCGGACGCCACCACCCTGCTCAAATTCCGGCGCCTGCTCGAAACCCACAGCTTGACCCAGGCCATCTTCAGCGCCATCAACACCCACCTCGCCCAGAAGGGTTTGCTGCTCAAGGAAGGCACGGTGGTGGATGCGACCATCATCGCCGCGCCCTCCTCGACCAAGAACCGGGAGGGCAAGCGAGACCCCGAAATGCACCAGGCCAAGAAAGGCAACCAATGGCATTTCGGCATGAAGGCCCACATTGGCGTGGATGCCGAATCCGGCCTGACGCACACGGTAGTGGCCACGGCGGCCAATGTCAGCGACGTTACTCAAGCGCATGCGCTCTTGCACGGTGAGGAGATAGCGGCCTTCGGTGATGCCGGCTATCAGGGCGTTGAAAATCGGGAGGAAAACAAAAACACCGCTGTGACGTGGTATGTCGCCCTGCGGCCCGGCAAACGCAAGGCCCTGCCCGACACCCGGCAGGGACGATGGCGCGAGCAGCTTGAGCAACTCAAGGCCAGCATTCGCGCCAAAGTCGAGCACCCGTTCCACGTTGTCAAGAACCGCTTCGGGCACAAGAAGGCCCGCTATCGCGGGTTGGCCAAGAACGCGGCGCAGTTGATGACGCTGTTTGGCCTGGCCAATCTCATGATTGCCAAGCGGCGATTGTTCGCGCTTGACGCCCAAGGTGCGTCCTGAAATGCCTGCGGGAAGCGCCCATGCACGACCACGGGCTCAAAACAAGGCGCCCGAGGCCACTGGCAGGCGATTTCTTGTCCGCCTAAATGCGAATTGGGATCGATCGCGGGCTGGTTGCTTCATCATCAACGAAATGCTGATTTGTTCAGCGTGTCCCTA
>CAZULO010000416.1:0-1229 GCA_964621245.1 uncultured Flavobacterium sp. | reverse complement strand
CCCGTGAAGTCGAACGCCACCTGCGGCTTCTTCCCGCACACGATGTCCGCGAGCGCATGCCCCGAGCCGCAGGCGTGCGTCCAGCCGAGCGTGCCGTGGCCCGTGTTGAAGTACAGGTTGCGCACCGGGCTTCTCCCGATATACGGCACGTTCGACGGCGTCGCCGGCCGCAGGCCCGCCCAGAACTCCGCGCGGCTCGCGTCGCCCGCGCCGGGGAAGAGCTCCTCCACCCGCCGCAGGATCGCCTCGCAGCGCACGCGGCTCAGGCCGCGGCCGTAGCCGCCCAGCTCCGCCGTGCCCGCGATGCGCAGGCGATCGCCCAGGCGCGAGAACACCAGCTTGTGCTCGTCGTCGGTCATGGAAACCTTGTACGCCAGGCTGTCATCGAGCACCGGCATCGTCACCGAGTACCCCTTCGCCGGATAGACGTTGAGCCACAGATCGAGCGCCTGCGCGTGGATCGCGCTGAACGCGCCCATCGCCAGCACGTAGGCGTCGCCCTTGATCTTCACGAAGCGGCCCTCCGCGTCCGTCGCCTCCACGAACTCGATCCGCCCGCCCGCCTTGCGCAGCGCCTTCACGTCGTGGCTGAAGAGGAACTTCACCCCCGCCTCCTTCGCGATGCGCGCGAGCTCCACCGTGAACCGATGCGCGTCGCCCGACTCGTCGAGCGGCGTGTACGTCGCCCCGGCGAGCCGATCCTTCGCATGCGCGAGCGCCGGCTCGATCTTCACCGCCTCCTCGGCCGAGATCACCCGCCGCTCGCAACCCAGCCCGCGCATCTGCTCCGCCGGCTTGAGCGCCGCATCGAACTCCCTTGCGTCCGTGTAGAAGTGCAGGATGCCGCTCTCGCGCTGGTCGTACTGGATCCCCGTCGCCGCGCGCAGCTCCCGCAGCTTCTCCCGGCTGAACGTCCCCAGGCGCACGATCTGCTCGATGTTCCTCCGCGTCCGCGCCGGCGTGCACTCCCGCAGGAACGACAGCCCCCAGATCCACTGCCGCAGGCTCGGCTTCAGCCGAAACAAGAGCGGCGCATCCTCCCGCGCCAGCCACTTCAGCACCTTGAACGGCGCCCCCGGATTCGCCCACGGCTCCGCGTGGCTCACCGAAATCTGCCCCCCGTTCGCAAACGACGTCTCCGCCGCCGGCGCCGCCTGCCGATCCACCACCGTCACCTCGCAGCCGAGGCGGTTCAAGTAATAGGCGGTTGTCGTCCCAATGACGCCCGC
>CAZULO010000415.1:0-1245 GCA_964621245.1 uncultured Flavobacterium sp. | reverse complement strand
AGATCGAAGAGCACAAGACGCTGATCCGCGGCCTGCTCACCCACTCCATCGCCATCGGCGGCGACAGCCATGTGCGTGTCATCGATGGCAAGCTGGCCATAGGACCCGAACGCAAGGGCTCTGCCATGGCTTTCGACGGCCCGGTGCCGACGCCGACCGATGCGATGATCGTACTGGGTCTTGCCGACATTGGCGACAAAGCCAAGGCGACGGCGGCCATTGCCTCGGTCGCCAAGGACTTTGGTGCAAGTACCGAAGTGACGGCACAAGCCATCATGGACCTCGCCTGCGAAACCATTGCCGCCAAGGTGCGCAGCATGATTGCCGAGGTGAATGCCAAGCCGGTCTACACCATTCACGAAATGTTGGAAGGCAAGGTACTCGTCCCTACCGACGCCATTGTGGTCGGCGGCCCTGCCCCCTACATGGCAAAACAGATCGGCAAGCTTTTGAAGATGACCGAAATCGTGCCAGGCGATTCCGATGTGATCAACGCCAGCGGCGCCGCCATGGCGCGCACCACGGTTGAACTCACGCTGATGGCGGACACCGAGGAGCGCCTCATGTCGGTTGCTGAAGAAGGCGTACAGACCGATATTCCGCGTGGTTTCATCATGGATGACCTGATCGAGATCGGCCGCGAAAAGCTAGAAAAGATCGCCCGTATCGCCGGTGCGCCCGAAGAGGATATCGAGATTGAAGTGGCGGACAGCCAAAGCTTCAATGTCATCCGTGATGGCGCCACCACGGGCAAGAACTTCCGTGTCCGGTTGCAGATCAAGCCGGGCCTGAGCAAGCATGCTGTGCAGTAAGAAGGAAACATCATGAAAAAGAAAACCGGACTCGTATTCTTCCCCGCCTTCGACTACGCGATCTCCCCTACTCACCCGGAGCGCGAAGAACGCCTGCTCTATACGCAGGATCAGGTCAATGAGGAAGGTCTGCTCGACTTCGACAACATCTTCGAATTCAAGCCTGATCTTTGTACAGCTGAAGACATCAACCGCGTACACTTTTGCGTGCCTGGCATTGACGAACTCGTCCATGCCTCGCATCTGATCTCGGTCGGCGGCACGCTGACCGCTGCCGACAAGGTGATGACCAAAGAGGTCGACAACGCCTTTGCGCTGGTGCGCCCCTGCGGCCACCACTCCATGCGCGTGGTTCACGGCACGCGCGGCTTCTGTACGCTGAACATGGAAGCCATTATGGTCGAGTACATCCGCGAGAAGTATGGCGACAAGA
>CAZULO010000414.1:0-1266 GCA_964621245.1 uncultured Flavobacterium sp. | reverse complement strand
GGCCGGCGGGATGCTCCCTCAGTTCAGTAGACAGGTGAGTTCTACGCGGCGGCGCGTTCATAGTCAACGGGCGATTGATACCCCAGCGCCGAGTGCAGCCGCGTGTGGTTGTAGTACCGGAGGTACCGCCGCAGTGCGTGGCGCAGGTCGCGAACGGCCGTGAAGTGACGTCCGTGCGTGAGTTCCGCCTTGAGCGAGTGAAAGAACGACTCCATGTGGGCGTTCTCATCCGGTGCCCCACCGCGCGTCATGCTCTGCAGCGCGGCGTCTTGCGCGAGCCGTTCCCGGAAGGGCGACCCGAGAAACTCGCTGCCGCGGTCGCTGTGAAAGATGAGTCCCGCAGAGGGCCGACGGCGCCGAAGGGCGGCATCGACGACCGCGCGGGTGAACGCCGCGTCGCGGACGGCACTCACGCGCCACGCCAGAACGCGCCGCGAGCATTGGTCCAGCACGACGGCGAGATACCACCATCGCCCAGCCACCGCGAGGTATGTCAGATCCCCCACCCAGATCTGATTCACGCGCGTGGCCTGCGTGCGCCGCACCCGATTGGGATGCTGCCCATACCAGCGATGCACGCCGGACGTGCGGCGGTACACCCGGACGACCCGGGCTCGCCAACCGCCCACCCGCATCAAGCGCTCGACCCGGCGATGGCTGACGGCATAGCCGCGCCCGCGTAGGGCCGCGTAGAGCCGGGGGCTCCCGTAGGTGCGGTCGGAGGCCTCGAAGATCACACGCATCTCATCGAGGAGTACCCGGTCCTGCCTCGCGTGCGCGCTGGTCGGCCGGCGGCGCCAGGCGTAGAACCCCGCCCGGGTGACCGCGAAGAGTCGACAGAGACGCGTCACGCCGAGGGTCACACCTTCCCGGTCGATGAAGGCGAAGACCTCGGCTTTCGTGCGGAGGTGAACCGGATGAGTTTTTTTAAGAGCGCATGCTCCTCCTGGAGCAGCGCGTGCGCCCGTTGCAGCGCCTGGAAGCGCTTCAGCTCGCCTCGACGCGGCGTCGGACGCGCCTTCGCGACCGAGACCCGGCCGCGCAGCGCGCCGTCGCGGGCCTCTTTCCGCCACCGCGACAGCATGAAGGGATGAATCTCCAGGGCCTCAGCGACGGCCCGCACCTCGATCCCCGGCAACTGACTCAGCTTGACGGCCTTGAGCTTGAACTCCAGGGTGTAGGCCTGGACTTTCCGTGGACCCGCTCGGGGCATTGGACACCTCCTGCTGTTAGGTGGAAGTGTCTACTTTATCGAGGGAGCTTCCG
>CAZULO010000413.1:0-1267 GCA_964621245.1 uncultured Flavobacterium sp. | reverse complement strand
AACGCTTCCAGCTCCTTCTTCAGCGGCTCGGCGGGCCAGCTGTTGACGGCGCGGGTCTGGTAGGAGCCGTCGGCCTGCTGGCCGAAATACTCCGTAACCTGACGGGTGATCAGATCGGCGACCACGAACCGGTTCATGGTCGCGACCTGCAGGGTGCGGACCTTGTAGGGCGTGACCCAGTTGGTGGTGATGTGGGCGATGGTCCCATTGGCCAGGCGGAACTGCAGCAGGGCGGTGTCCTCGCGCTCGGCCTTGGTGCGGGCCAGCTGGGGCTGGACCTCGGCGATCTCCGAATTCGTCAGGTGACGGATGATGTCGATGTCGTGCACCGCCAGGTCGATGACCACCCCGACCTCGCCCATGCGTGGCGGGAAGGGGCCGACGCGGGTGATCTGGATCGAGATGACGTCGTCGCCGTCGATGGCCCGCTTGACGGCTTCCACCGCCGGATTGAACCGCTCGACCTGGCCGACCATCAGCACGCGGCTGTTCGCTTTCGCCGCGTCGATCATTCGCTGGGCGTCGGCGACGGTGGCGGCGATCGGCTTTTCGACCAGCACATGCACACCGGCCTCGAGCAGGGCGACGCCCAGGTCGGCGTGGTGGCGGTTGGGGGTGGCGACCACGGCGGCGTCCAGGCCGGCGGCGACGAAGTCGGCCGCGGTGGTGAAGGCCTTCGCGCCATACAGGGCGGCGACGCCGTCCGCCGTGGCGGCGTCGGGGTCGAAGACGGCGGTCAGGTCGAAGTCACGGATGTCGGACAGGACGCGGGCGTGGTTGCGTCCCATGACGCCGACGCCGGCGACGCCGACCTTCAATTCAGGGAGATGCTGGGTCATGCGGGAACCTTAGCGGAAGCTGGCGACCGCCGCGACGATCCTGTCCTGGGTCGCCTCATCCAGATCGGAATGCATCGGCAGGCTGACGACCCGCTGCATCAGCCGTTCGGTGACCGGCAGGCCCTGGGGCCCGCGCGGATACATGTCATAGGCCGGCTGGAGGTGCAGCGGGATCGGGTAGTAGACCGCCGTCGGCACGCCCTGCTCCTTCAGATGGGCGATCAGCCCGTCCCGGTCGTCATGCTCGATCGTGTACTGGGCCCAGTTGGAGACGTTGCCGGCGGGCACGTCCGGCACGGCGGCGACATGGGGGCGCAAGGCTTCGTTGTAGCGGGCGGCGATGCGGTTGCGCCATTCGATCTCCTCACCGAAGACCTTCAGCTTCTCGATCAGGACGGCGGCCTGGATGGTGTCCAGACGGCTGTTCA
>CAZULO010000412.1:0-1270 GCA_964621245.1 uncultured Flavobacterium sp. | reverse complement strand
TGTAAAAGCTACGATCTAATCTGACATTCCGACAAATCAAGTAGGAAATATTTCCTCAAGGTGACATCGGGTTCTCTCTTCTTAAAATTGTTATTACTACAAAACTTTTTTAGGAACCAGGAGAACTCGATGTCTATGTTACAGACTAATTCAAAAGTTATTAAGAATAAAGTGGGTCTTTTAAATTTGGCCCAAGAACTTGGAAATATTTCTAAGGCCTGCAAGGTTATGGGCTTTTCGAGAGACACCTTTTATCGCTATCAGGAAGCCGTTGAAACTGGTGGAATTGACGCTTTAATGGATAAGTCTCGCAGGAAAGCCAATCGTAAAAATAGAGTTCCTATTGAAGTCGAAGAAGCTGTTCTTCGACTTGCTATCGAATACCCTGCTTACGGACAAGTTAGAGCTGCTAATGAGTTACGAAAGGAAGGAATTGTACTTTCTCCCGCAGGAGTTCGCTGTGTTTGGCAGAGAAACAATGTTGAGAATATTGATAAGAGATTAAAGGCACTCGAAGAAAAAATTGCAAAAGAAGGAATCATTTTAACAGAAGAGCAACTACGAGTCTTTGAACAGAAAAAAGATGATCGTGAAGCTCATGGTGAAATTGAAACTGAGCATCCAGGCTACCTAGGCTCACAAGATACTTTTTATGTTGGAACGATTAAAGGTGTCGGAAGAATTTATCAGCAAACGTTTGTGGATACTTACTCTAAAGTTGCCTTTGCAAAACTCTACAATATGAAAACGCCTTTAACGGCTGCCGATATCTTAAACGACAGAGTTCTTCCATTCTTTGAATCGAGAAAAGTTCCAATGCTTAGAATTTTAACTGATAGAGGCACTGAATACTGCGGTAAGCTTGAGCAACATGATTATCAGCTATATTTGGCGGTAAACGACATTGACCATACGAAGACAAAAGCTAAATCCCCTCAGACAAATGGGATAGTCGAAAGATTTCACAGAACAATTTTAGAAGAGTTTTATCAAGTGGCCTTTAGGAAAAAGATTTATCAATCGATGGAAGAGATTCAAATTGATTTGGATCAATGGATTGAAAACTACAATAAAACACGTCCACACCAAGGAAAGATATGTTGTGGACGTACACCGATGCAGACTTTTATCGATGGATTGAAAATAGTACAGAGTAAAATGCTTGAGGGTTTACTGAAACCTTCCGAGGAGGTAATTATGAACTAGACTTGAACGGACAGATTTTATGAGCAAGAAGAGAGAACTGTCAGATCAAGTCGTAGCTTTTACA
>CAZULO010000411.1:0-1271 GCA_964621245.1 uncultured Flavobacterium sp. | reverse complement strand
TCCGTCGACGGGGCTCATAAGGGCAATGCCGCCCTGCGCCCACATGATGAGGTTCGCCTCATAGGGAACCCACTGATCACTCTTGGCACGCGCCTGCTCTATGGCTTTGTCGTTCGCGTCGGCGGGCTCGGGCTTCGGCGCGAGTTCATCGGCAAAACGCCGTACATCGCACCAGTCGCTCAGAAGCTTTTTCACGAGATCAATGCGGCTGCCTTCCCTGCCATACGCCTTCTCCACGCCGCGGTTTCCAAAACTCAACCCGTGGTACCACGCGAGGATTTCCGCATTCGTCGGAGGGTTCTTCTGAAGGTACATCGACATGAGCACAAGCTCCTTGGGCGACATATCCGCAACAGCACGGGTCGTATTCGCAATCTGCCCATAACGGTCGGCACCGGCCACCTCCTTCATGGTCGGCTTGGTTTTCGTGACAAAGCGATACAGGCTCGTGGCGCCCGTGGGATGATTGGTGGGAGCGTCGAGCTCTATGACATAGTCGTACCGGGCACGGACCATGTTGCCGACGGTGCGCAGAATATGGGCACGATCAGCCGTCTTCTCATACTCGGCATACAGAAGCGCCATTTCCGGTGACTTGGACGCGGAGATCATTGTTTCATACGACACGTACCGGTCACCGCGTTCCAGGGCCTCGGTTGCGGGGCGGGGCCTGGGGACGGACTTCTTCATCTGCTCCGCCACCTGCTTGGCACGAATGGAAAGGACGGAAAGATCTTCCGGGAACGGCATGCCGGACTTCGACCAGTCGAGAATGCGGGCGAAGCCGTGCTGTTCCATGATGTCGTTGGTCACGACGAAGGCTTCGAATGCCAAAATCGGGTCAGGCTCGGTGCTCTTTGCATCCGCTTGGTTGGTTTGCACGATGACCGAGAACAATCGCGCCGCAGCTTCGCGCGACAATGCATCGACGACCTGTGGGGAAAGCTTGTTCCCTGCGGCATCTTCTCCTTTCTGAAGTCGCGCCACATCATCAAGGACAAGCCGAATGACCTCGGCTTCGCGCTGCAGCACGAGTTCGCGTGCGAGTCTTTGCCCTCCTTTAATGTGTGTAATGATCCCGACGACTGGAGGAGAACGCTTCAGCACCCATTTGCCCCCTTCAAAAACGAGTCTGCCGGCAAACCTCGCAGCAGCGGGTCCGCGCTTCAAAATCTCCCGTGCCAGGAAGCCGCCTGCAAAGAGCGCGACGCCGGCAGCAATCAGAAGATAAAGGGAAAGATCTTTGTAGCTTTCGCTCAGTTGCCGCAGCG
>CAZULO010000410.1:0-1277 GCA_964621245.1 uncultured Flavobacterium sp. | reverse complement strand
ATGAGAAAAGCCATATTCCCAGGTTCGTTTGATCCCATTACAAACGGACATTATGATATTATTAAACGCGGTATTTCTTTATTTGATGAAGTAATTGTCGCAATTGGTGTAAATGCCGAGAAAAAATACATGTTTACTTTAGAAGATAGAAAGCGTTTTATTGAAGAAACATTTAAAGATGAACCTAAAGTTCGTGTAATTACTTATACAGGATTAACCATCGATTTGTGTAAAAAAGAAAAAGCACAATTTATTTTACGTGGTTTACGAAATCCAGCTGATTTTGAATTTGAAAAAGCGATTGCACATACGAACAGACGTTTATCTAAAATTGAAACGGTATTTTTATTAACCGCAGCAAATACATCCTATATTTCATCAAGTATTGTGCGTGATGTGTTAAGAAATGGTGGCGATGCCAGTCCATTTGTACCAGATTCTGTGGTTTGTAAGATATAAAACATAAAAAAGCCTTTAAGTGTTTCAGTTCTTAAAGGCTTTTTTGTTTTATTACTCTTCTGAGGCATTTTTCACCACATTTCGGGCAACTTCAATTTTATATTTTTTGCCTTTCATTTTTTCATCTTTAATATTTTGAAGTAATGGCACCACTTTAGCATATTTAACTGCTGCAAACGATACGAAATCTTTGACTTCAATTAAGCCTATATCCCCTTTTTCTAATTTTCCTTTTTGAGAAAAGAAACCCAAAATATCGACTTTGTTCAATTTGTTTTTCTTTCCACCACTGATATATATGGTTTTAAATTCTGGAGGTTTAGGAAGTACACTGTAATTAGATACATCAATTTTTTTCATATCATAATCGATATAATCTACCTTTTTCTCACTTTCGTGTATAATAATATAAGCCGTTCCAGAAGCCATCATACGTGCGGTACGACCATTTCTATGTGTGAATTCATCCACTTTTGAAGGTAAATGATAATGAATTACGTTTTTCATTTCTGGAATATCCAAACCTCGCGCACCTAAATCAGTTGTGATTAAATACGAAATACTACCGTTTCTAAATTGAATTAACGCACGTTCTCTTTCTTCTTGTTCTAATCCACCATGATAAAAAACAGAGAAAATTCCTTTATCATTTAAATAATCGCTAATTCTTTCTACTGCTTCTCTGTGATTACAGAAAATAATCGCATTCTGAGATTTCAACGAACAAATTAAATGAAATAATGAATTCACCTTATCTTTCTCTTTAGAAATCACCAATTTAAAATCTAAATTAGTTTCCGTTTTTTTCTTATCAATAT
>CAZULO010000409.1:0-1278 GCA_964621245.1 uncultured Flavobacterium sp. | reverse complement strand
GCGGATATATCGGAACATTGGTCATCAGAAGTTCGGACCCAGATGCGACTCTCCCAAAGAAAGGCAGTGATCCACTACAGATAGATACTGGTAGCGTCGATTTGCGTGCTGTAGACCAAGGCGAACGATCTGTTCCTTTGGCATTCGCTCTTCGAAGAAAGGGAACCCAGACCATCGAATTTGCAGACAAGCAAAACCCTGCGATGAAAGGGACGCTTACTCTCAATGTTTCTCGCGATGGAGAAAGTAGCGATGGAGCTATCGTCATTATCGAACCGAAAGATCAATCCCGCGTCAGCGGTACCTTCGTCATCTTGCAAGGCCGTGCTCCTAGTCTCGTCAATTTAAAAGTGATCGGAGGAAAAGAAATCGTGAATGCGGAAAGTGATGCAGAAGGTGTCTTTCGTGATGTGCGAGTCGAGCTCAATCCGGATCATCAAGAAGAAACTTTATTCGTGACAAGCGAAAGGGGCGAGTATCAATCCGACCCTATTCATATCTTTATCGATACGACCAAGCCGATCATCGAGACGATCACGATCGATCCTGCGGAAACCAAAGCAACACAATCCGCAACTATCAGTATCAAGTCCGAGTCGGGCCTCTCTGCGGTGACAGCGGTCAGTGGTACACAGACCATCACACTCAAAGAGAATTCAGGAGCGATTGCCGGGCTCTATACAGGTGTGCTTGTAGCACCTGCAAAAGATGGTGTCTACGATGTCACCGTCACAGTGACGGACAGTGTTGGGAATACCTCCGTCATGCTAACCAAATGGACGATAAAGCCAAACTTTTTGCCGATCGTACAAAAAGTAACAGCAGAGAGCCGTCCGGCAACTGTCTTCATTCAATGGGAACCTGTTGCCTCTCTCCCGATTGCCGAATATGTGATCTACATTGCAGAAAACAATGCTCCAACAAATTATCTCTACAGCATCCGTACAAAAAACCCGGTCACTTCTGCAGTGATCAAAGATTTGCCTCTCGGTATTACTTACCAATTTTCTGTCACAGCGATTGCAGCAGACGGATCCGAAAGCCCCGAAAAGAGTACAGCGGCTCTTGCCTCCCCTCTCGGAATGTCTTTCGTAGCCATCTCAAATACAGGAAGTTTGCTTCTGCAATGGACAAGTATTGCCGATCTTCCACTCGACCATTATGTACTGCAGTTCGGCACAACACCTGGTGTGTATACAGAACAACGAACAATCAATGGAAAAGCGACCTCTTTCCCTCTACGAGATCTCATCGATGGAGTGATGTATGAATTACGAT
>CAZULO010000408.1:0-1278 GCA_964621245.1 uncultured Flavobacterium sp. | reverse complement strand
GGGCCCTGGAAGCCCTGCCGCAGCCGTCCGAAGATGCAGAGAGCGCGAACCGCCGCCGCCTCCTCGCCGACCTGATCGAGCGCGGCCGGGCTGTTCTTGAGGACCGCGAACCAAACGTCACCGCCGCCCTTATGCAGGGACCTCGTACGGTCAAGGCCATGGTCGACGGCTTCTTCGCCGACCCCCAGGCCTTGGCGCGGATCGCGCCCGGGTCCCGCAAAAACTACCGGACACAGTCCGCCAAACTCATCGAACGCTTTGGCTCAATCCGGGTGGAGGAGATCACCCGACCCCAGATGCGACAGTGGTACCTGGACCTTGCCGACAAAATCTCGATCGCAACAGCCAACCAGGCCATTGGCGCTGCGGGAGCCTTCTTCACCTGGGCCACTTGGCAGGACCCAGCCTGGCTAACAGAAAATCCCTGCACCAAGCTGGGTCGTATGGCAGCGCCCGGCCGGCGGGTGTTCTGGACTGTGGCCGAGGAGCAGGCCTTCATTCCCTGGTGTGACGCCAATGGCTACGCCGACGTGGCCGACTGCGTCACCGTCTGCCTTTGGACGGGGGCGAGACAGATCGATCCCTGCGCCGCCACACTTTCCGACCTTGAGGGCAAGACGTGGCGGTATGTGCCGGAGAAGACCAAGAAGAACCGACAAGAGGCCCTGCCCGGCTTGCTCTCGCCCATCACCAAGCGGGTCGAGCGCCGCCGCCGTGAATTGGCTGACCGGCCGCTTCGGCACCTCAATGATCCGCCGTTTCTTTGGGATCATCGCACCGGCCGCCGACATAGCAGCGCCAGCATCTATCGCCGTTTTGACGCGGCCAAGCGCGCCGCCATAGCGGCCGGGGCCCTGCCCCGGACGTTTGCCGACAAGCGTCTCCAGGATACGCGGGATACCTGCGTGACCCGACTGTGGGCCGCCTTCACCTCAGGTCAGACCGGAGTCCAGGGACGCGGTGCGAGCGAACGCATTGCCACCTGGGGCGGTTGGGCTCTCGAGACCGTGCAACAAATTCTCCGCGATCATTACCTCTCGCTGCTGGACGAGGGCGCGATCGACAGTGCGAAGCTGCTGGCCACTTGGGCCAACGATCAAGGGTTTAAGGTTGAGGCCGCCTAGAACAAAACAGCACTAAAGTCGGACGTCCGACTTTGGAAAAAGTCGGAAATTGGGGGTCAAAGTCGGACGGTTCCCGCCATCACTGGATTTGAGCCCCGTCGGGTAACAGAACGCGTTAACCACTGGTTACCCATAAGCGCCGACCCTGCCCTCA
>CAZULO010000407.1:0-1294 GCA_964621245.1 uncultured Flavobacterium sp. | reverse complement strand
TGGAGCGGGGAGAGGTCTTATTCATGGCGAAAAGAATTTTTGCGTTTACGCGAGGCGGTCTCCAGTTTTTACGTGGATGAAGCCAAGGCCTTACCCGAAATGCAGAGCCTCATCCATGCGTTTTTGGATATGGAGCCTTCTTGCCACAATCTGGGTTTACAATTTTGATCAAGGAGAGAAGATGAAGCCGATAGACCCCAAAGTTTTGATTGAGCAGATGAAGTGGCGATATGCGACCAAGATTTTTGACCCGGCTAAAAAAATCCCCACGGAGATCTGGAATGCTCTGGAAGAATCGCTGGTGCTAACCCCGTCTTCTTTTGGCCTCCAGCCCTGGAAATTTTTTGTCGTGACGGATTCCGCTATCAAAGAAAAGCTCGTAGCCGCCTCCTGGAATCAGACCCAGCCGCGAGATTGTTCACATCACGTGGTATTTGCGATCAAAAAAGATACAGGTCCTGCGGAAGTAGAAAAATATATCCGGCGTATCGTCGAGCTTCGCGGCGGCACTCTTGAGGCGCAAGAAGGCTTTAAGAAAATGATGCTTGGGTTTTTGTCGCAACCTGCGGAGAAGTTGGATCGTAACAATTGGGCCGCGCTTCAAGCTTACATCGCCCTGGGCAATTTCATGACTTCGGCGGCCCTTTTGGGAGTCGATACTTGTCCCATGGAAGGAATTTTGCCGGCAAAGTACGATGAGATTCTTGGGATCACGGGGGAGGGCTATGCAACTTTTGTGGCGTGTGCGGCGGGTTATCGCGCCGAAGGCGATAAATATGCCTCGATCCCGAAGGTGCGTTTTAAGCTTGAAGATGTGATCGAGAGAATATAGAATTATCCCTCCATGCGGGTGTAGTTCAATGGTAGAATTCGAGTTTTCCAAACTCGCTACGCGGGTTCGATTCCCGCCACCCGCTCCAGTTTTTGTTTTGATTTCCGTGGCGGGAATCGAACAGGAGCTTCATCGCCCTGATGTTGATAAAAGCGACAGTCCAGTGGACTGTCGCAATTCCATCGATGAAGCGGCTGGCCGACCCGGAGCGAGCAATGCCGAATGGCTGGAGGCCATGAGGACATGCGCAGCGGAGGGCGCCGATTCCACTTGCTCCATTTTTTGTTTTTCCGATTCCTTGACACAGCGTAAAAAAACATTATAATTTAGGTCTATTGTCATTATTTATATCATCAAGAGCTCTGCTTCCAGGGAGCGGCACAGATTATTTGGTTTTTTAAGTTTGCGCTGCAGTAGCTCAGTTGGTAGAGCACATCCTTGGTAAGGATGAGGTCATCGGTT
>CAZULO010000406.1:0-1299 GCA_964621245.1 uncultured Flavobacterium sp. | reverse complement strand
TGTATCCCGGCGAAGAAAAGAAGCAATACACTGCACTCGAAGGAAAATTGTGGGAAGAAAAGAATGCACTGTATGCAAAGATGCTTCCGAACATTAAGCATCATGATAAATCGCG
The DNA here is from genome assembly GCA_964621245.1 of uncultured Flavobacterium sp. Lineage (GTDB taxonomy): Bacteria > Bacteroidota > Bacteroidia > Flavobacteriales > Flavobacteriaceae > Flavobacterium. The sequence continues at coordinate 1,184 of CAZULO010000406.1, read as the reverse complement.
CGTACTCGATTATTTCGCGCACAAGCATCACGGCCACCCCAATAAAAAGGAAGAAGACCAAAAGCTCGCGCTTGAACTTGCGCCGTTGCATGTATTTTTCTACGAAGCCTCAAAGCGTGCTCCGCACGATACGGAGTTGACATGGAAAGCCGAGGCTCTCTTCCTTGCTCGCTATACACTGAATCCGACATGGAGCGCTTGGGTTTCTCGCTCGCCGTATACACTGCGGTCCACGACTCCACTTCCAGAAGAACCTGCAACAGGTGCTGAATATTATCCCGGAGATCCATTGGCTGATGTGGAACATGCAACGGATGATAATGTAAAAGATCGCCTGAATTTCTTGCTGCAAGAATTCATCAAGAAACCTGATATCGCGATTATTCCCGTGCGAGAACGAATGGCCATTGCAAAGTGGAAGAGCGACGTTGCGAAAAAACTCTTGAAAGACATGATGTCGGAGCTTCTCTCTCAAGATAGTTCCGTAGCTGCCCGTACTCTCACGTTTTTTGCAGAATATATTGGCGGTGCCATCAATTTTGGTCCTGACTTCAACGAGTTGCGCGTTCAGTTTTCCAAGAAAATTCTCAAGCAGGTGAAGAGCGCATCGGAACTCACCGGCGATTATCTCATGATTGCCAAGTTGATATCGGGCAGCAGCGACTGGAAGCATGATGAGCACTATCACTTCAATGCCCTTCGAGGGATCAACAAGGCGCATGAGCTGAAAAAAATGATTGTGCTCGGCCTCGCCGACAAGCAACCAGCGAATCAGATCCGCTATCTTGTCGTTGCGACCAATGAAAAGGGATTGCGGAACGCCTATTACTATGACGTCCCCAAGGCGGAAAAAGATTTCCCTGAGGATCAGCGAGGAGCGGAATACGATTCTCTGAAAGCAAAATGGCAGGAGGAACTTGAAAAAGATAATCTTGCCGCCATGCGCCTTGCAGATATGAAGATCCTAGGCCAAGAAGGTGTCTGGTACGTTGTGCACAAAAATGACGTAGAGAGAACTGCCACTCTTGTGCGCTACGTTGATAAGGGCAGTCGCACTGTTGCGATGCAACGCAATGTTCCCTACGACAACATCAAGCGTCTGTCCGTGCAGAAGAAAGGGAAGGCAGCATAACGCTTACAGCGCCTCCCACCCAAAGCCGCGGACGAGACGATATTTCTCCGTG
>CAZULO010000405.1:0-1314 GCA_964621245.1 uncultured Flavobacterium sp. | reverse complement strand
GCATCATCATTTATACCGTTGTCTTTAAGGTATAAAATGTAACTTTGTCCCGCATTTAATATGCCTGTTTTAGAATCATCCGTGTCGCCATCTGCGCCATCGTCAATAATTTGAAATTCTGTGTTATCGTAAATAGCAGTTACGATTAAACACACATTTCTTTGAACAGCATCTGCATTAGGAGCTACATAGATTTGAAAATAAGTAGAAGGTTCTCCCGTTGCGTATGCATTTCCTATACCGAAGTATAAGATAAGTAAGAATACTATTTTTTTCATAATATTTAAATTTAGTGTTTTTGGCTTATTACAAACCCTATACCTTTATTTAAAAACTTGAAAAACAATTAGTTATGTATTTATTTTTTCTGTTTTTTTCTATTTTTTGGAAAAAATGTTTATATCTTGGAAAATATAAACTACACTTTTTCTCTAATTTTTATTTGATGAATGTGATAAAAAAACCGTTCTGATTCGTTTCAGAACGGTTTTAGATTTTGCCGCGAATTCACAAAATTTTATCGTTTAGAATTCGTCGATTCGTGGCTATATTAAATTGTAGTTTATACTACTTTTAAAATATAATAGTTTTTCTTACCTTTTTGAAGTAAAACGAACGTGTTAGCAATTAAATCGTTGGTAGAAATTACGTATTCTTCTGTTACTTTTACTTTGTTCACAGATACTGCATTTTCTTTTAACGCTCTTCTGGTTTCGTTTCCTGAAGATAAAAATCCAGATTTCACAAAGGCATCTACAATTGGGTAACCGGCTTCAATTTCTGCTAAAGAAACTTCTGCTTGGTCTAAACTTTGGAAAACATCCGCTAACGTTTTTAAATCTAATTGTTTCAAATCGTCAACGGTTGGTTTAAAGAAGGCTTGAGAAGCAAAAACCGCTTTTTCATGTTCTTCAGCACCATGAATCAACACCGTTAATTCTTCTGCTAATTTTTTCTGTAAGACACGTAAATGAGGCGCTTCAGCATGTTCTGCTAATAAAGCATCAATGGTAGCTTTATCTAAAAACGTGAAAATTTTAATGTATTTTTCAGCATCAACATCCGTCGTATTAAACCAAAATTGGTAAAATTCGTATGGAGATGTTTTATCCGCATCTAGCCAAATGTTTCCTTTTTCCGATTTCCCGAATTTCGAACCATCTGCTTTTGTAATTAACGGGCAAGTCATCGCGAAAGCTTTTCCTTCGGTTTCAGAATCTACGTTCATTCTACGGATTAATTCCGTTCCAGTTGTGATATTTCCCCATTGGTCACTTCCACCCATTTGTAATTTACAATTGTGGTGTTTGTGTA
>CAZULO010000404.1:0-1327 GCA_964621245.1 uncultured Flavobacterium sp. | reverse complement strand
ATGAGGTTTTTGAAAGCTCGGATCCATATACTGAACAATATTCGGATTTTTCGCTACATACAGGCCTCGCTGGCTCTGGAAGCACCCTTTCGTCGCAAAGCTCAGGAACGATGTCTACTTTACCGCTTCGTTCAGGGCTCGAAAGGTTTCAGATACCGGTGTTTTCCATGCGCTCGGTCAAAGAGTTAAGTGCGCTCTACACTGTCTCTCTGCAAAACAATGGAGATCAGAACCTATCCGCTGTGAAAATAATGCACGGGCCATTGCCTTTCGGTGTTACCTTCGATCAGGCGTCATCTCCTTCTGGCTGTACTGACACGGGTAAATCTGTGCAATGCGTAGTGAATCTCGGCCCCTATGAATCAAAAGAAGTGACTTTGGCATATAAAGTGACGAATCCTGTGCATTGTAGAATAGCCCCCGTTTTACAGACCGTACAAATCGAGGTTTTGGGCAATGCTCAGGGCTCAAGTCAAAATTTTGTGACCGCATCTGTCGACTGTATTACTGAAGATAAAGACGTAGGAAGCTCTACAGGTTCATCAATGGATATAGATGAGCCTTTTCAGAACCCGTTCGCAAATACACCGTCTCCCGTAGTGGCACCAAATAGGCAAGAAACAACCACACATCTTGCAGCAGTCCTTATCCCACGTACAAAAACAGACTCCAATCTTACAAACGAGATACAGCAGAATTTTACGAGTCAAAGCGAGAATAGCCCAGTATTTGGGATGAGTTGGGCATCTATTTTATGGCTATCTGTTGCTATTTTTGTATTTTTCTCTGTAATAATTATCCGAAAGCTTCGTCAGTCTTGACGAGAGTTAGGAAAAGCTCTCAATAGATAATTTTGCCACTATTTTATTATTTGACAACAGATACTGTATGCGCTATCATTCGCTCCTTTTTTAGACGCTTCTCTTTACAAGATCTTCCTTCACCCCTCGTGCTATGGAAATACGCAAAACGATAAGCTCCTTTGTACTTGCAGCGATGCTCCTCGCACAAATACAAACAGGAGTGCTTCCTGTATTTCAGCCTCTGATAGAAAAATCTCAGGCGATAGCACCGGAATTTCATTTCTCCTCCGCATGGGAGATTCGGGCATTTTGGAATACTTTTGCACAGTACACGCACATCCCAGAGGATCCATCTGGAGCCATTTTGGATGACGATGCAACCCCATTAAAAGTTTGTCAGCTGAAAGGATATACGCGAGCAGTGACACACTCGACAGACTATTATCGAAGCTGTGGCGATAACTATATTGCCTATTGGAATGCAGGCATCAATAACATGACCATTGTGCCCGCATGTCAGATGA
>CAZULO010000403.1:0-1327 GCA_964621245.1 uncultured Flavobacterium sp. | reverse complement strand
TTTACTCTCAGCCTTGCTCTCTCGAAAATCCCACACACTTCTGGTGTAGTCCCGCAACAGAATTTACTTCACTTTTTTCTCGTTTCTTCTATAATGCCCAGTTATTCACTACTTCTTTCCCCACACTCTTATGAATCTCATTATTTGGCTCGTGGTAGGCGGCGTTGTTGGCTGGATTGCCAGCATGATTATGCGCACAGATGCGCAACAGGGAATTTTGATGAATATCATCGTAGGAATCGTCGGTGCATTCGTCGGAGGATACGTCATCGCTCCTTTTATCGGCGGTGCCACCATCAACCAAGGCGATTTTAGTATATCTGGATTTGTCGTCTCCCTCCTCGGAGCGATCGTCCTCCTTGGCCTTGTAAATCTCATGCGTAGCGGAACAGTACGCTAAAAGACCCGCCAGCCTTCAGAGAGATTTTGATTATGCAATTGTGGAACAAGCACAATGCGCGTCATCGGAATCTCTTTGGATGTATGCGTAGAACAATGTCATCATTTAAGAGAAGTCTGCCCCGCCCATCTGTATTGCTCGTTGTCAAAAACAAAAAAATATCTGGACTAAGAGCAACCACACGAATTCGGCCATACTTCTAACGTATCTTGCACTCTATAGATGCAAATGATTTGCAGAAAGAAAAAAGTATCTGTACAGTACAGAAATGAAACGCTGTTTTTTCTTCTTCCTTTTCACTGTCGTTCTAGCTGGATGTATCAGTAGTCGCAGCACTGTTTCCGATCCGATAGAATCGGAAAAAATAGCTATTGCGGCAAGTTTCTACCCTCTCGCATTTCTTGCAGAAAAGATTGGTGGCGATATGGTTGCAGTCACGCAGATTACGCCAGGAGGGGTAGAGCCCCACGAATACGAACCAAGTCCAAAGCAGCTTGCTGCGCTTCATGATGCAAAAATTTTCCTGATGAACGGAGCAGGTATTGATGAATGGGCAGAAAAATTGCGTAAGAATGAATCACAAATAATCATTAATATGATCGAACACCTGTTACCACTCTTTGAAAGTATGACAAACGATGGAAATACACAGGTAGATCCACATATTTGGCTTAGTCCCGTACTCATGAAAAAAGAAGCTGAACTGATACGTGATGCGCTTCTCACTGTAGATCCAAAAAGTGCAGCATTCTATAATGCAAATGCAAAAAAATTGCTTTCAGAGTTGTCTGATCTGGATAAGAGCTATCGAGACGAATTACGAGCATGCAAACTCCGACAAATAGTCGTCTCGCATAATGCATTTCGCTATTTGGCAAAAGAATATGGATTTGAAACGATAGCTATCGCTGGCCTCTCCCCCGACGA
>CAZULO010000402.1:0-1332 GCA_964621245.1 uncultured Flavobacterium sp. | reverse complement strand
GCCTGCTCCAGCACGCTCTGCGCCTGGCGCACGATGTCTTCGCCCAGCGGCGTCACCGTCACCTCGCCCGCGCTGCGCTCGAAAAGCTTCACGTCCAGCTCTTCTTCCAGCTTCTTGATAGCCACCGAGAGCGTGGGTTGCGACACATAGCAGGCGTCGGCCGCATGGCCGAAGTGCTTCTCGCGGGCCACCGCAACGATGTACTTGAGTTCGGTGAGGGTCATGGTGTCATGCCTTGAGATAGTCCGATTTTCCACCCAACCAGCGCGCCACGTGTTTGGCGGCCAGGTCAGGATACCGGTCCAGCATCTGCGGCGCCAGTTCGCGCGCCCATTCGAGCAGATGGGTGTCGGTGGCCAGGTCGGCAAACCGCAGCAGTGCGTCGCCTGACTGGCGGGCGCCCAGGAACTCTCCGGGGCCACGGATCTCCAGGTCGCGGCGGGCGATCTCGAAGCCGTCGTTGGTCTCGGCCATGGCGCGCAGGCGCTCCTTGGCGGTTTCGCCCACGCGGCCGCTGTCGTTGGTGGCGTACAGCAGCACGCAGGCCGAGGCCGCCGCGCCGCGCCCTACCCGGCCGCGCAGCTGGTGCAGCTGGCTCAGCCCAAAACGCTCGGCATGTTCGATGACCATGAGCGAGGCGTTGGGCACGTCCACGCCCACTTCGATCACCGTAGTGCTGACCAGCACGCCCATCTGGCCGCTGGTGAAGAGCGCCATCACGGCCTTTTTTTCGGCGGTGGGCATGCGCGAGTGCAGCAGGCCGACCATGCAGCCCGGCAAGGCCTCGCTCAGGTCAGCATGGGTGGCCGTGGCATTGCTCAGGTCCAGCGCCTCGCTTTCTTCAATCAGCGGGCACACCCAGTACACCTGCCGCCCGGCCTCGACTTGCGCGCCGATGCGCTCGATCACTTCGTCCTTGCGGCTGTCGGCAATGAGTTTGGTGACGATAGGCGTGCGGCCTGGCGGCAGCTCGTCGATGACCGACACGTCCAGGTCGGCGTAGTAGCTCATCGCCAGCGTGCGCGGGATGGGCGTGGCGCTCATCATCAGCATGTGCGGCTCCATGCCATGCGCTGCGAGTTTCTGCCGCAAGGCCAGCCGCTGCGCCACGCCAAAGCGGTGTTGCTCGTCGATGATGGCCAGCGCCAGGTTCTTGAACCGCACCTGCTCCTGGATCACGGCGTGGGTGCCCACCACCAGCGCCGCCTCGCCGCTCTCGACCATCGCCAGCATGGCGGTGCGGTCCTTCTTCTTTTGCCCGCCCACCAGCCAGGCCACCTTGCGGCCGCGTGCGGCCAGCAGGGGTTCGAGCCAGCCGATCATCTTGGCGAA
>CAZULO010000401.1:0-1337 GCA_964621245.1 uncultured Flavobacterium sp. | reverse complement strand
CGTCTTCGCCTGCATCAGCCCGTGGAACTTCCCCCTGGCCATCTTCACCGGCCAGGTCGCCGCCGCCCTGGCCGCCGGCAACGCCGTCCTGGCCAAGCCCGCCGAACAGACGCCCCTGATCGCGGCCGAGGCTGTCCGCCTATATTACAAGGCCGGCCTTGATCCGAACCTGCTGGCCCTCGTCCCCGGTCGCGGCGAGACGGTCGGCGCCGCCCTGGTCAACCACCCCGGCATCGACGGCGTCGCCTTCACCGGCGGCACCGACACGGCGAGTCTGATCAACCGATCGCTGGCCGCCCGCCCGGGTGCCATCATCCCCTTCATCGCCGAGACCGGCGGGCTGAACGGCATGTTCGTCGACACGACGGCGCTGAAGGAACAGATCATCGATGACGTCATCCTGTCGGCCTTCGGCTCGTCAGGCCAGCGCTGCTCGGCCCTGCGCCTGCTCTACGTCCCGCACGACGCCGCCGATGCCCTGATCGAGGGCCTGAAGGGCGCGCTCGCCGCCCAGGTCGTGGGCGATCCGACCGATCCCGCCACCGACATCGGCCCGGTCATCGACGCCGACGCAAAGGCCATGCTCGAGGCCCACCTGAAGCGGCTTGAAGGCGATGCCAGGATCATCGCCCGCGCCGATCTGCCCGCCGGCACCGACAAGGGCCATCTGTTCGCTCCGACCATCGCCGAGATTCCGACCCCGGACTATCTGGAGCGCGAGGTCTTCGGCCCGATCCTGCACGTCTGCCGCTATGAACCGTCAAGGCTGAAGGAGACGGCGTCGAAACTGGCCGCCCGCGGCTACGGCCTGACCCTCGGCGTGCACAGCCGCATCGAGGCCTTCGCCGAGGAGGTCGCGCGTCTGGTCCCGGCCGGCAATGTCTATATCAACCGCTCGATCATCGGTGCCGTGGTCGGCGTCCAGCCCTTCGGCGGCGAAGGCCTGTCCGGCACCGGCCCGAAAGCCGGCGGCCCCTACAGCCTGATCCGCTATGCGTCGGAAAAAGCCATCAGCAACAACATCTCCGCCCAGGGCGGCGACCCGGCGCTGCTGAACCTCTGACGCCTAATGGACTATCCCGACCGCGCCCTCGATCCACACCAGCGCCACGATGGCGATGATGAACAGGGCAAAGCCGATACGGACCACTGGACTGCGTACCTTCCAGGCGACGACCTCGATCACGGTCGCGCCGCCGATCAGCATGATGCCGGCGAAGACGAAATCGCTCGTGGTCCAGTTGACCTCGTTCGTGAACTGCATGGCCACGGCCGGCGCCAGCAGGATCAGGGCGACCGCGCTCCAGCCCAGAATGCGCAGGGCCTTCCAGAGCTGG
>CAZULO010000400.1:0-1340 GCA_964621245.1 uncultured Flavobacterium sp. | reverse complement strand
GCTCCGCCAGCTCCACCAGCGACGGCAGGAACCCCGCCAGCGTCTTGCCGCCCCCGGTCGGCGCAACAAGCAGGGCATGGGAGCCCGCCTGCGCCGCCGCGACCATCTCCAGCTGATGCCGACGCGGCGACCAGCCGCGCGACGCGAACCAGTCGGCGAAGAGGGGGGGAAGTTGTTCAGTCACTCGCCGGGTCGACGGCCTTCGCAGGCTCCATTTCGCCAGACTCCGCCCGCATCGAGACAATCATCCTGCGCGAGGAACTCCGACACCGTTGGCCACATGCAGATAATTGCGACAAGCGTCACCATCAAACACGCGGCAATAAGGAATTGACCTGCTGGTTTCCGCATCAGTCGCTCCACGGCGACAGCGCCCGGCAGCCGCTGTGCTCAAAATGCCGGATATTGCGCGTCACGAGCGTGACGTCATGAACGAGCGCGCTGGCAGCCAGCAGTTCGTCGGTTATGCCGACGCTAACGCCCCTGGGGCGATAGGCCTCGGCGAGCTTCGCCCAGCACTCGACGACAGCCAGGTCGACCGGCAAGAGGCGGTCTCCGAATTCGGCGACAATCCCGTCGATCCGCGCCTGCAGCAGCGCACCTCGAGGATCCGGTCCCAACCGCAAGGCTCCGCGCCGCATCTCCCCGATCGTCAGGACGCTGACATGAAGTCGATCATCAAAGTCGTCATCCGGCGAGCCGACCGAAGCGAACCACTCCATGAACCCCGAATTCGGCCGCGACTTCAAAGTCTCGCTGACCGCATTTGTGTCGAGCAGAAATTTCAAAAACTGAAATCTCTTGCCGGTCGTCGGTCCCGTTCGATCTCCACATCGTCCAGCCGAGGGCCGCTCAGCAGCCACTCCTTGAACGTCGGCTTGCGCTCGGACAGCCGACGAAACTCGGTTTCGGACACAAGCATATAGCGACCGCGGCCTTCTACGGCGACGGCTTGAGGCCCCTCGTCGTTGACCTTGGCGGCCAAGGCGCTCAGCCATTCATCGTTCATGACGATCTTGTTCATGGACTTCAGCCTAACGCATTTCCTCCTTCCAGGCCAGATGTTCCCGTTCCGTTTCGCCTGCCGAACAGCTATCTACGGGAGGTGTCCACCGACTCCCTCACCTCCGTCTCAGCCCTGACCGGCACCGAGCCATGGCTGGCCCTGCCGCCGGCGCTCGCCATCCCGCCTGGGGCCGGCGCGATCTGCGACGCCGACGGCGCGCGCAAGATCGGGCGCGGCGCGGCCGAGGGGGCCTTCACCGCGGCCCCGGTCATGGTCGCGCACGCCAGCCTGACCGCACGCCGTCTCGGCATCGCCCCGCCGCCGCGCTCGGCCG
>CAZULO010000399.1:0-1343 GCA_964621245.1 uncultured Flavobacterium sp. | reverse complement strand
GCGATGTCCTGCTTGGGCAGGCGCTTGGTGACGATCTTCTCGCCTTCCACCGTCTCGGACATGTCGAGCAGCAGCCGGGCGACGCGCCCGTAGACGTCGAGCAGAGCGAGGCTGCCGATCTTGCGGTCCGCCTCGCGCAGGCGCCGCACGAGGCCGCGCATGACCGCCATGGTCATCTCGAAATTGTCCGCCAGGCATTTCTTGAAGTCCCGCTTGGCGATCGAGAGCAGCTCGCAGGCTTCGATGGCCACCACGCTCGCGGAGCGAGGCGCGTCGTCGATGAGGCCCATCTCGCCGAAGAATTCGCCCGGGCCGAGGATGCTCAGGATCACTTCCTTGCCGTCGGCGTCGCTCATCATCACCTTGAGCCGGCCGGAAAGGACGATGTAGAGCGAATCCGTCGCGTCGCCGCCCGCCATGACGGTGGTCGAGCGGGTGGCGCTCTTGCGCGTCACCACCGAAGCCAGCATGCGCAGCTGGTCCTCCGGAAAGCTTGAGAACAGCGGCACTGCCTTCAGCACCGCGGTCGAGACCGTTGTGGCCATGGCCGCTTCACCTCCCTGAAATTCCCAGGCAATGGTAGCAGAACTGCACCCGGCCGTTCTGCGGCCGCCCCCTTACTTGCACGCAGGGGCGCCGACGTCGTCCGAGTCGCCCAGGCCCTTGCGGAACCGCGCCGCGCGCGTCTCCTCGTTCGCCGCGAAGATGATGTAGGAAAGCAGCGAGTTGTTGAACGTCGAGAGGCCGGTCTGGACGATCGAGTCGCCCAGGCCCGCATCGCGGCCGAAGACGACCGGCACATTGATGGTGATCGGCTTCGCGGCACCGGAAACCGCCTGGTTGTTGGTGTCGTAGACGCCGCTTCCGGAGCCGCCGATCATGAAAAACCGGCCGTCGAGCGTCCTCGGTGCGCCGAGCGAGTCGGTATAAGAATAGAGAAGCGGAGCGCCGTTTACGGTGATGTTGATCTCGTCGCCGGCATCGATGCGCGCAGAGGCGAGCGATCCCGCCGGCCCGCTCGCGACCCCGCCTACCAGCAGCACGCGCCCGTCGACCGTCATGTCGAGCGTGCTCGGGTCCAGCACGCCCAGCGCGACCGCGTTGCGCGCGCTGGCCGGCGTCAGGGACGGGCTCACCACGGTACGCCCGCCCTTGATCACCACCGAGCCGCCGCCGGTCGTCGTCAGGTTCTTCGCCGCCTCCACGAGCAGGACCGCGCTCGAGGCGACGAAGCTGCTCGTGGCGTTCAGGGTCGAGGTGCCGCCTTCGATGAGGATGCTGCCGTCGGCCGTGAGGGTCATGTCGTGAGCGCGCAATGCGCCGAGCGCCGTGACGAAGCGGAT
>CAZULO010000398.1:0-1344 GCA_964621245.1 uncultured Flavobacterium sp. | reverse complement strand
CTTCACCATACATCGTGGAGGCGAACATGAAGAACTCCGGTAAAATTCTGGTGGTGTTGCTGGCGTCGACGGCCCTGGCGGGATGCGGGACGTTACGCGGCGCAACGGACGCTCTGAATGAGCGACCAAGGCAGGCCTATCGCTCACCCAATCTGCGAGCAGCCGAAAATCTCATGCCGGTCGTGAACGACATGGGCTACGCGCTCGCGATCATGGATCTGTCTGCCTGCACCGTAACCGAACCGGAGTCTCCGGCACCCGGACGACGGCGTTCCGCGCCGACCGTAACCTGCCAGCCCTTCGCCCAGACGGGCGTGACCAGCAGCGATCTCGATGACTTTCTGAACGCCAGCATCTTCGTGATCGACGCGAACTGCTCGGCGTATCTGGATTCGCTATCCAATCTTGGGGACACCAGCCGCTGGACGCGTTCCCAGTTCAATACCGTCTCGAACTACATCGGCGTGCTGATGGCGTTGGCCGGTCAACCGACAGAGGACCTCGGCTACCTCAATGCGGCGACCGGATTCTTCAACGCCTCCGCCGACAATCTCGAGAGCTTTGTGCTTGTCAGCCCGACCCCCGGGAAGCTCACGCCGCTGGTCAAGACCGCACAGAACGAACTGCGCCAGGACCTGGATGAGATCCGGGTGGGAGATTCACGGCTGCGATGGTCAAACACCGCGCGCTGGATTGAGGAGTACGCTGCGCTGTGCACCCCACGAGGCATCCGTTCACTGCTGGACGCCGCGATCGACAGCACGTCAACCGGAGGAACTGGTGCCGAGTTGATCAGCTTTGCGGACCGGGTCGCGCCCGGCGTTGTGGAGACTCTCCAGGGACTGGGTGCATTTCGAACGCTCCTTCCCGAGGTCCGCGGTCTGCGATCGAGTGCCCAGCTGGGTGCCATGACGTGGCGCATCCAGGACGACGGTTTGTTGACCGAGGAGCAGAAGTCCCGGATCACGTCGAGTCTTGGATCCGGTGTTTCGGCCGCGCTCGACACCGCTCTTCAGGACCCGGCACAGACACGCGTCCTCAAGCAGATGATTGGTGGCGCAAACTCCGGCCTGTTCACCGAACTACGCCGCAGTCAGGAAGCTGAGTGGGCGACAGCCAGTGCGATTACCCGGGCGGAGCGCCTCCAGACCGAGCTGAACAAGGCCCGGGAAGATCTCGCCGCCATGACAGAACGCGCTGAAGCGGCCCTGAGGGACGCGCAGCCGGCCGGCAGATCCCAACAGCCCGCGCAGTGAGTAGCGTTGTTCCGACCATTGCCCTTCGACGGTGTCTCCCCTAGACGCTCAACCGACCTGAGCGGATGTGGCGGAACTGGTAGACGCA
>CAZULO010000397.1:0-1369 GCA_964621245.1 uncultured Flavobacterium sp. | reverse complement strand
AATCACCAGTAGTAGCATTAAGAGCCGCTATAGTGGAGATACCAGTAACATCAAGGGTACCAGCGATTTCAGTATCACCAGTAGCAGAATCAACGTTAAACATGTTGGTAGCGATACTAAAATCACCATCAGCATTTAAAGTAGAACTAAATTGACCAGTAGTAGCTTCAAGACTAAGCAAGGTAGTAGAACCGTTAACATCAAGATCACTAGCTAAGTCAACACCATTTTCAACAGTAAGACCATTGCTGAAACTTACATTGCCGCCAACAGCAAGCTGACCATTAACATCAGTATTATTACCGACATGGAAATTACCAGCAGTGCTTAAACCACCCGCGTAATTAAGAGTTCCAATAACGGTTAAATCCTCACCGATAGTGAGGTTGCCATTTAGAGTAGTATCACCGTTAACATAGAGAGTATCTAAGTTAGAGTCACCAGCTCTTAGAGCCCCGACTATAGTAGCACCGCCACTTAGAGCTAAATCAGCACCGTTAATATTGTCACTAACGATTAAATCAGTACCAGTAATAGTATTAGTAACAGTTAAAGCAGAACCATTGATATAGCCATTCGCTAATATGTTATTTCCGAAAGTTGCAATACCGGTTTGACTAGAAATACCACTTACAGTTAAAGTCGCAACAGAGGCGGCACCAGTTAAAGATAGATCCGCGCCATTAATGTTGTCAGTAACAATGATGTCATCAGCAGTAATATCATCACCAACAGATAAATCAGTACCTACACTAGCGTTATTAGTAATAGAAGCAGAATGAAGAGTAGCTAAGCTAGAACTGCTTAAAGTTCCAGTGATACTAGTGTTGCCTGCAGCTAAAGCACCAGTAATAGAAGCTGTGCCAGATAGGGCTAAATCCGCACCATTGATATTATCAGTGACTATAATATCATCAGCACTAATATCATCACCAACAGTTAAATCATCAGTAATAGAACCATTGTTGGATATAACTAAATCCGCACCATTGATATTATCGGTAACAATGATGTCATCAGCAGTAATATCGTCAGTAACAGATAGGTCACCACTAATAGAAGCGCTGCCGCTTAAAGACAAATCAGCACCATTAATATTATCAGTAACGATTATGTCATCAGCAGTAATATCATCAGTAACAGCTAAATCAGTACTTACGCTGGCTGAGTTAAGAGTAGCAAGTCCAGAAGTAGATAAAGTAGAAACTGAGGTAGCATCAGCAGTTAAGCCATTAAGAGTTGTGCCCTGCAAAATAGTTAGAGAACCATTGGCATCGATATTACCACCAGTGTGAATATTGCCTGAAGTGCTTATCGCACCAGCATAATCAAGAGTCCCTAAGACGCTTAAATTGCCTGTAATTGTTAC
>CAZULO010000396.1:0-1371 GCA_964621245.1 uncultured Flavobacterium sp. | reverse complement strand
TGCCATCCTTCCCAAGAATCTTGAATTTCATCGTGAGCGTAGATTCGATTGGTGTGGTGCGAATCCGTATGGCAGTCTTGCCGGGTAGATAACGCTGGGTAATCATCTCAGGATTTGTTAAGGGCAGATCAGCTGCTCTGCGATAGCACAGGAACTTTCTCTCGTGTTCGATCACAATGGGTCTCCAATGGGTTTTCCGTTGATGTCAGCGACGTGTTGTACTGGGCCATAGACATAGTCCCATCCAGGATCAGTGGAACGGTCATAGCAACATGTTGATCCACCGTAGCAGAACCTAAAGATCTCCCCATGATGGTAAAAAAGATACTTATAATAGGCCGCCGTGCCCTTAAAGATGCCATCCGGCCAGTTTTTCCAGTACCCTCCGTAGAGCTTCTTATCCTTCAAGTGAACCTACCTTGACGTACTTCCCATAGACATGTTTCCATAGATCACTATCGGAGAAGTTAAACACTTTAAGTGGACATTCGTTCTCATATGGAGCAAATAGTAGCAGGTCCCCTGACTTACAAAGAACAACGTGAGTGAAATGAGGCAGGCCATGATAGATCCCATCAGGCCAGCACGTCCAATCGCCTGTGAATGTTTTAGTCATAGGACCTTCTCATATGGTCCCATGATTTTATACCACATCTTGTCAGTAGAGCGGTCCATGATCTTCGTGCTATGTTGCTGGATGCAGAGAAGTACACTACCAGACTTCCATAGAAGATTATGCCATGAGAAGGTTGGTCCGTGGAACATGCCATCTGGCCAATCGTGCCAGTCTGCCGTATAAGTCTCAGTCATAGTGGACAGATTTGTGTGGCTGGAATGTGGCTGAACATTGATGGATCATGCTTGTAGCTATTGTCGTATGGATACCAGACTGGGGAGGAAAGATATCCGTAGTAGAGATGCTCACCAATCCGTATGTGTGGGATGCCACAGAACCAATAGAGACCCTCTGGCCATGGCTGCCATGGGAGATGGTAGGTCATAGGTCACCCAGTCTGACAAAGTCTTTTGGATGGTCGTATTTGAAGTTCGGCTGGAACATGCTAGGTGTGAGTGTTCCATCTTCTGTCCAAAACCATAGCTGCCCGTTTGTCTTGACATAGCGTGCAGCCGAGAACTGATAAAGACCATCGGGCCAGTCTTTCCATGGTAGCGTGTAGGTCTCCATCAGAGGTCCGCGATGCGCTGGTAGTTAAATGGAATTATTCCTGGATGGTCTGCTGGGTAGTGACTTGGTTTAAGATGGTCATAAAAGATTCCATTCGGCCAGTAGTAGAGCTGGTTGTGGTGCTTAATGAAACGCCCTGCACCACACGCATATAGTCCATCCGGCCATGGTCCCCATGGAAGCTG
>CAZULO010000395.1:0-1382 GCA_964621245.1 uncultured Flavobacterium sp. | reverse complement strand
ATAAAATATGAGATGTATTTGTATCAAGTGATGCGCAATATATATCAAGAAAATGAAGATTTTAAAAATGCCTTTTACACCCAAAAAAAATACGATTCTATTGTGAAATTTTACAATGCTACCGATGCCAATGGGAAGTTAGAACTTGCTGAAAAAAAATTAGAAGATGAAAATCAAAAATTAAAAGAACAAAATAAAAGATATGTAGATTACATTTTATACGGTTTGATTTTTTTCTTACTTATCTTGTTGTTTTTTGCGTTTAGATTATATCAATCCAACAAACAGCGTAGAATTTTAGCAGAAAAGGAGAATGTTAGAATTCATAACGAAATCGAACGTTTAACTATTGAAATTGATGAAAGAGGCAATAAAAAACTAGATTTGTCCGTGTATGAATTAACAGAAAGACAGAAAGAAATTATTCAACTGATTCAAGATGGAAAAAGTAATAAAGAAATAGCTAGTTTATTATTTGTTTCCGAAAATACGATAAAATATCATTTAAAAGTAATTTATGATATTCTAGATATTGCACATCGCTCCGAATTAAAAAAATAAGTGTAATCCAATAATATTTCCTTAATTTTGTAGGCTAAAATCAATTTCATGCCACGCGAATTACTCATTCAGGTTTCTCCAGAAATGGCGAATAACGAAGAAATGTTAACCCAACATGTTTCTAAATTAGTACATACTTCTGTTGCTGATTTACAAAAAATTGTAGTGGTTAAACGCTCCATTGACGCCCGACAAAAAGCTATAAAATTCAATTTAAAACTTAATATTTATTTTAAAGATGAGGTGTTTACCGAATCTAAAATTGAATTGCCTAATTATCCAAACGTAACTAATAAACAAGAAGTTATTGTGGTTGGCGCTGGTCCGGCCGGATTATTTGCAGCTTTACAATTAATTGAATTAGGTTTAAAACCGATTGTGGTAGAGCGTGGAAAAGAGGTGCGTGGTCGACGTAGAGATTTAAAAGCCATAAATGTAGACGGAATTGTAAATGCCGATTCCAATTATTGTTTCGGTGAAGGTGGTGCTGGAACGTATTCTGACGGAAAATTATATACCCGTTCCAAAAAACGTGGTGATGTAGATCGAATTTTACAATTATTAGTCGCGTTCGGGGCAACAGAAGAAATATTGGTAGAAGCACATCCGCACATCGGAACCAATAAATTACCGAAAATTATAGAAGATATACGCGAGAAAATTATCGAATGTGGCGGACAAGTATTATTCGAAACTCGAGTTACAGATATTTTAGTTAAGAATAATGAAGTAGACGGAATTGTAACACAAAATGGAGAAACAATTCATTCAAAAAAAATTATTTTAGCCACCGGACATTCCGCTCGTGATATTTTCGAATT
>CAZULO010000394.1:0-1389 GCA_964621245.1 uncultured Flavobacterium sp. | reverse complement strand
ATCATACATCAAGGATCTCTCAAAAAAAGTAGAATCAAAAGAGATCAGACTAGCCTACATGAAAAATCTCACAGACGAAGAAATCATTGTACAATTGACACAGGTAAAGGGAATTGGCAGATGGACTGCAGAAATGTTTTTGATATTCTCACTTGGCAGGCTGGATGTTTTGCCGGTAGGGGATCTGGGCTTGAAAAAAGGCATCCAGAGATTGTATTCGCTGGAGGAATTACCAGAAAAAGAGCAAATGGAGCGCATTGCGGAAAAATGGAAGCCGTACCGAAGCGTGGCTACGTGGTATTTGTGGCGAAGCCTTGATGAATCAATAGAATGATTTTTTATTAAAAACCAGATTTAGTGATGTAATTGCAAATTCTGCTTTTCCTGCTGGTTGTAGTATCTATTGTAACTGTAACATCTGTACATTCTGCAGGTGCCGAAGAGATCCCAAACTGGATTAAAAGCAAAATAAAACTCTGGACTCTGGACAAGGTAGAGGATTCCGCATTTGTGGATTCACTAGTCGAGCTAAACAAGCGAGATCTGATAAAATTCCAAAAGATAAAGGCCGTTCAAAACACATACACTTTACCAAAATACGGTGAAACTGTTTTCATCAAGATTGCCGGTCGAAGCAGCGATGTAGGCCAAACCAGTGCAGTTTCCCTAATTGTGACAGATCCAAACGGCATCAGAGCAGAATATACGATTCCAGTTTTGGAGAGCGGATCATATTCCACATCGATTCCATTAAACCATGACTCACCTACCGGTACCTATGAGGTCACGGCATATCATGCAGGAAATGAGCTGGCTCCATACTATTTTCATGTGCAAAAAAATTCCATCATTCCATTCTGGATGAAGGTAGCTGCTAAATGGTGGAGTGAAGGAAAAATATCAGACGAAGAATTTCTCTCAGGCATACAATATTTGATTGACAAAAAGATCCTAGTATTGGATGTGGTGAATGTTTCCAAAATAGATCCAGGCCTTGATGTTACTATTCATGGCCAAAAGGCAGTAAGACGTGGCACAACACAAAACTTGGACATTCACGTGGAAAACTTTGAGGGAATGGTAAATGGCGCCACAGTATTTGTGAGAATAGAGGATTATGGGGAAAACATCCTAAAAGAGTTCAAGGGCGAGACTGATTCCAATGGGGATTACTCCGTATCGTGGGAGTTGAGCGCAGATTACACCGACATTGAGACCTTTTTGGTATATGTGGATGTCACAGACGGCATATCATCCAAGACCAAGATATTTGCATTTGAGGTGTATTGTCTTTGTGGCGAGCCAAACTGTAAATGCAGAAACTAAAACAGGCATCCAAGGCTTAAGGTCAATTACGGCGGTATTTTGACGACAACCTCAAACGCCTAT
>CAZULO010000393.1:0-1396 GCA_964621245.1 uncultured Flavobacterium sp. | reverse complement strand
AGTCCGCGCACCGCAAGGGTCGTTTCCGACTTGTCGATGCTCTTGCGGTGCAGATACTGCCCTGATGTCGCGCCATAGTAGACGTTGTAGCCGGCGAGTTCGCCGGACGCGAGAATATCCCAGCCGAGGTACGCCGCGGTTCCCTGAGTGGTGACACGGAGGTTCTCCACCTGGTAGTCCGGGAAAATGCCGCCACGTGCCGGTGCGGGGGCCGCTGAGGCTGCACTGCCCGTCGTTGCGGCAGGCTTCAGTTCCCCTGCAGCTGAGGAGCCCGGCATTGCGGGAGCTGAGGAAGCGAGAGGCGCAGAAGACGGCAGAGCACCGTTGGGTGGCGTCTCCGGCATTACAGGGGCGGGAGACGGCGTAACGGGGGCTGCGGCACTTGCGACAGGAGCGATGCGCACGACCAGCGAGCCGGGCGCAAGGCCGAGCAGCTGCTCCTCGGTGCCGGCCTTGGTTCCGGCGATGAGCGTATGCTTGGTTGCGTCGTTGCCGTAGTCGTAGAAGCTGATGACGGTTTTGTCGAGCGAGGTTTCCTTCACCGTGAAGGTGAGGGTGGCCACAACGATTTCTCCTGCCTTCTGTGCCTCCGCTGCCGTCGCTCCGATTTTTGCGTACCCCTCTGCTACGGAGAACTGCGATTCGCCTGGAGTGACCGTCGGAAACGCCGGGTCGATGACAATGGTCTTGCCCTCCAGTACGGCGGGGTCATAGGCGATCCACGCGCGGACGCGAGTGATATCGGCTTGGCTCGGGTTTTGCACTTTCACGACTACCGTCAGCGTGTCACCCGCCTTGAGGACGGATGTCTGCAGGCTGGAGGGGTCAAGCAAGGAAAATTCGGCGCAGGTGACGCCGTCTTCCTCACGCAGCTTGATGAGCTGGTCGATGTCAGGAAGCGGTCCTCCGAAGCCCGTGGAGCCCGTGCCCTTTACTTCCCTGCACGATGACGCAAAGACAAAGGTGGTGTTTTCCGCTGCGACCGCCACAACGGGGGTCAGCAATGCCGCCAGAGTGAGGAGGAGGGAGGCGAAGCGGTGAGTGGTGTGTGATGTGTGTGTCATGGGGGCGTTTATGTGGGCGGCAACGACCGCAGGGTGCGCAGGGCGTCTTCGACGGTGATTTTTCCGTCCTGATTCGGGTCCGCACGCAGCTGATAGGGCGTAGGCTTGCGGTTGCCTTCGGCGATTTTCAGCATGATTTCCACGTCCGTGCGGTCGACGGAACCGGAACCGTCCATGTCGCCGCTTACTGCCTCGCTCGCGCTCGTGGGGCTTACGGTTGTCACATCACCGGAAATCCGCATGCCGACGCCAAACGAAACGGGAATGCCCACGGCGGCGATGAGCAGTGCGGGCAGGAGCCGTTGGATGCGTGAGGTCTTCATCTGCATTTC
>CAZULO010000392.1:0-1421 GCA_964621245.1 uncultured Flavobacterium sp. | reverse complement strand
CCAGTATTGCCCACCATTCATTCCTACACACGAAGGAGGCCGGCTTTTGTGTGCGCCACATTGATCCCGCGGACGCGGGATGGAGGTCTCCGCCTGAGGCGGACCAGTATTGCCCACCCGAAATACTCTCGTTAGAACCTATGAGAAATAGCGATAACTATCTCACAGAGGCAATTAGAAACAAACTAACTCCCGAAGAACTAGAGATTATTAATGTTATGCAACATGGCAGTTCAACAGTTTTGAAGCAGAAGGTTAACGATGCTGCGATGCAGATGATAATGTCGAGACATTCGAATTCTAACGCTCTGAAGAAAATACCTTGGTACAAAAAATGGTGGGGCATCCTAATTTCGATAGCCGCAGGGTTAACAACAATTGGCGGATTGATTAAATTGATATACGATTTTTTTTCTAGCCTCCAATAGAGCAGTCCACCATTGCATTCATCCCCTCTATGACCGAGTTCGCACGAGAAGAAGCTGCACCGGCCGATAAACGTTTGGCAGAAGTCGCCTTGAAAGTACGGGACCTAGAAGCGATGACGCGTTTTTATCAAACCGCGATGCAACTCACCCTCAGCAGAAAAGAACCTCATATGGCCTTCCTGGAAATTCCGGGCGGCTTTAAGGGTCACACCAGTGTTCTGGCGCTCTTCAAAAGAAAGACCGACGACGTGCAGGGCGCTCTCGACCACATCGCATTCTCGATCGATCTGAAAGATTACGACTCGGAAAAAAGGCGGCTGGAGGAACTCGGGTATGCCGTTCGAACGGGTCAGCACAACTGGATGCAATGGCGCAGTTTGTACGTCAACGACCCTGAAGGAAATGAGGTCGAGCTTGTGTGTTTTGATCCCTCCATTCCAAAAAATTTCGAAAGCTGAAGGGTGCGGAGCAGTCAGCCATCGAAATGACGGCCTTTCTCCACCAGCAAATTGACCATTGGAGGTGGTTTTCGGGATCTTTTGGGCGGCATAGGTGTTTGTAATAGGAATTGCGATTTACGCAAGTTTCCGCACGAGCGTAAATGCGTCTTTTTCGCTATACTGTAAGGATTTATGAACACCAACACCTCACAGGCACTGGAGAATATCTCGATGGTTGAAGAATGGTCGGGAACAAAAATTCCCCTGCATGAACGAGGCAGGGTTTGGTACATCGTTGCAGCAACCCTCGTTGTTGCGGGTGTCGCCTACGGTCTGTACACGGGCTCCTGGCTCTTCAGCCTCGTCTGTGTGCTTGCGGCGGGCGTGCACTATCGCGTGCACACGAAAGACGACCACAGCACGCATCGTCTCGGCATCGCCAAGGAAGGCGTCATTGCCGACGGCACATTCCTCCGCTGGCAAGACTTGCAGGGCTTTTGGCTCATCGTCGGCAAGGACTCCGTCGACATCCGTCTCCCGCTGGTGCAAAGCC
>CAZULO010000391.1:0-1425 GCA_964621245.1 uncultured Flavobacterium sp. | reverse complement strand
GGGCCGCGATCATCGCAGCCCCGGCCACGGCATTGGCCCCTTCGTGGAAGGCCCGGCCGGCGTGGGCCGCCTTGCCGGTGACGATCAGATGGTAGTTGCCGCTGCCCTTGCGCGCCCCGGCCAGTGTCCCGTCGGCCAGCGCCGGTTCATAGGTCATGCCGACATGGCCGCGCGCGCCCAGTTCGGCCAGCAGGGGGGCGGAGGCCGGCGAACCGATCTCCTCGTCGGGCGACAGCAGGACGGTCCAGCCGACCCGTTCGCGGTCGGGATGTCTCTCGAACGCCTCCAGCGCCGCCAGCATCACGGAGATGCCGCCCTTCATATCGGCGATCCCGGGGCCGTTCAGCGCACCATCCGCACAGGTCACGACCGTCTGGAACGGGCTCTCCGCCGGGAAGACGGTATCGTAGTGGCCGGTCAGTATGACCTGGATCGGGGCGTCGGGCCGGGCGGTGATTGTCAGGGCGTCGGCATGGGCCTCGGCCCGTACCGCGCCGTCATCTCCGACCGTGGTCGAGCCTTGCGTCGGAATGCGCATCACCCCGGCCGGCAGGCGGCGCGCCTCGGCTTCGAGCAAGGCCAGAACATGGGCCAGTCCGTTCGCATTGCGGCTGCCTGAACTCACGTTCGCCCAGTCGACCGCACGGCCGACGATGGCGGCCTCGCGCGCAGCGACATGGTCGAGCACGATCTGGTCGGGGGGCAGAATCCGCATGCGGCGGGACCCTAGCGGTCCGGGCCGGAAAGGTGAAGGCGAGGGACGGGTTTCGCCCCGAAAGCGAGCGGGCTAGGCTCGAGGCATCTTCAAGGGAGGGACTACCCGATGACTGACTGGATCAAGGCAATGAATCCGACAACCAGCCTCACGACAGAGTCCGAGGCGCTGGATGCCGCACGAATCGGCACCGTGGGCCTTGTACTGGGCGCACTGAACCAGGCCGTCGCCGGCTGGTACACCACCACGGATGCGGGGATAGAGGCTTCGCGGAACGTGGTCGAACAAATGCTGGGCCAGGCACCGTCACCGGAACAAATGGCGCAACAGGCGCAGTCCGGTTTGGTGATGACGGGGGTCCTTGTCGCCCTCCAGCTCGGGCTGGCTTTGCTTCAGTGGAGCAAGCCGAACAAGGTCATCCCGATCATATTTCTGGTCCTCGTGATCCTCGGCCTGGTGGCGACCTGCGTCACGTTTCTTGTCCCCGCCATGGCGGCATCCCAGCCGCTGTGGTTGACGCTGATGTCGGTGGCCATGATGGTCATAGGGGCAATAACCTACATCGCATCGATCCGGGGCGTGAGCGCGCTCAACAGGATTCAGATGGCCGCCGCCCAATAGTACGGCTCACCGGTTCGGGCGTCGGTCCTCGCGGCTGGCGCCCGGCTCGCGCGACTGACGGCGCCAGCGGATCGACAGGCTGGCGTCGC
>CAZULO010000390.1:0-1426 GCA_964621245.1 uncultured Flavobacterium sp. | reverse complement strand
TCCGAGGGCTTGTGATAGCGGTTGGCCACATAGTCGCGGCTGGCGGCGTTATGGCCGGTGAAGCCCGCCGCCCCGAACAGGGCCGGCACGCCCATCTTCGCCAGGGGGAAATGGTCCGAGCGATAGAAGCCGCCGGCCTGGGGCGCCGGATCGGGGATCAGCACCCGCCCCTGTTCCGTCGCGCGCCGCTCCAGCCAGGCGTCGGTCTCGCTCTTGCCGGCCCCCATGACCACGATCTGCGGCGAGATCTCGGCGCCGGGCAGGAAGCTGTCCATGTTGATATTGGCCACCGTCGTCTCCAGCGGCCAAACGGGGTTGGCGGCGTAGTATTCGGCGCCCAGCAATCCGGCCTCCTCGGCCGTCCAGGCGGCGAACACCACCGACCGGTCGGGGGCTGCGCCCGCCTTGAACAGCCGCGCCAGCTCGATCAGCCCGGCCACGCCCGTCGCATTGTCGACGGCGCCGTTATAGATGTCGTCGTCCCCCACCGGCGTCGCGCGGCCATAGGCGTCCCAGTGGGCGCCGTACAGAACCGTCTCGTCCGGATGCCCGGCACCCGGAATGCGGGCCAGCACATTTCGGCTCTCGATCCGGTCGGCGGTCTGGCCGAAATCGATCGACATGGTCACGCCCGTCAGGGTCACCGGCGCGAAGTCCGGCGTCCGCGCCGCCGCGCGCAGGGCGGCGTAGTCGAGGCCCGCGTCGGCGAACAGCTGTGCGGCGACCGGCCCCTGGATCCAGCCCTGGGCCGGGACCCGTTCGGCGTCCGGATTGGCCCGCACGATGTCGAATTTCGGCGCCGTCGACGACCCCTCCAGCACGCTCCAGCCATAGCCGGCGCCCGCCGTGTCGTGGATCACCAGCACCGCCGCCGCCCCCTGCCGCGCCGCCTCCTGGAATTTGTAGGTCCAGCGGCCGTAGAAGGTCATGGCATTGCCGTCGAACCGCCCCGCCACCGGATGCCCCTCGGGCGCGCCGAAGTCCGGGTCGTTGACGATGACCAGCAGCACCTTGCCGCGCAGATCCATGCCCTTGAAATCGTCCCAGCCGCGCTCCGGCGCGCTGACGCCATAGCCGGCGAACACCACCTCAGCGTTGGCGACGGTGATACGATCCACGGGCCGATCGCTCGACACCAGAATGTCGGGTCCGCGCGCCAGCGCCCGGCTCGTGCCGCCGGCATTGACCGTGATCGTCGCCGGCCCGTCCTGTCGCGTCCGGCCCAGCTGCGCCGTCTGCACCCACGACCCGTCCGGCCCACCCGGCTCCAGCCCCAGCGCCTGGAACTGGCTGACCAGATAATCGACGGTCCGTTGCTCGCCCGGCGTCGCCACCCCACGCCCCTCGAACCCATCCGACGCCAGCACCCGCACATGCTCATTCAGCCGCGCGGCGTCGGCCTGTTGCGCGAGGGCGGGGGAGGCCG
>CAZULO010000389.1:0-1432 GCA_964621245.1 uncultured Flavobacterium sp. | reverse complement strand
CTGTGGGGTTTTGCGATTTCTCCGACAGTAGATGTTGGCGCGAGGTTGGCCAAAACCCAGTCGAAGAAATCGAGAGAGATTGAAGACTGGCGCAGTGCGTGGCGAAAAGAACAAAATCGTGGACATGATTCAACCAAAATTCTTTCAGGTCGTTACGGAAGACCGGCGAAAGTGCGATCGCCAAGGGGGCACTTTCCAGAGTTGGAAGTTCCCGATCAAAGTGACCGAAGTGGTACCTATGAGAGTGATTTAGATATGAAAGACAGCTTGGCTGAGACTTTGATGCAAAGGCGCAAAGATCTGCTTGCTTCCGGTGATTTGAAGGAAAATGAGCCACTCATTGCTTTGGATTTGCTGGCAGACAAGGGGATCGCGCTTTATCAGATTGCTCTACAGATTGCACGCAAGCAGTGGCCGGATCTGGTGCAGGAAATTGTAGAAAAAAAAGAGCCTTCCAAACTTGATGAGTTGGTCCAAAAATTAGGGGCGCAGTACCGATTCTTGGGGGCCGCTTCACCGGCGAAAATGAAATTTCCTTCAGAAAAAGTTTATGGCCGCACTTTAATCAGCCATACTATTTATGACGCTTTGGAAGCCGGTCATGTGATTGAACGCGTTGGTGATCATCCCGGGCATTTGCCCCAAGCTTGGAGTGGAAAGATCCATTATGTGTTTTCTGTGAACACCTTTTTTAATCTATCAGACCCTCTACTGGTCTTTGAAGATACCTACCGGGTGTTGGCTGACAAAGGTGAAATGGTCATTGGAGAATTGGAGAGTCACTCTCAGATAAGAGTGCTCGCCAATGATGGGCAAGTGAGTCAGTTTCGTCTGGTGGATTTGATTAAAAACTTAAAAGCTAAGGGGCATCCAATTAGGACTACTTCAGGTTCATTCATTGCGCAAGCAGGCTCAGAATCTGATGTGTTGCAACCGACGGCTATATGGGAGATGGAAGACAGTGCTCGTGGACTTGTCAAAGACAATGTCATTAAGACATTCGGTCTGACCAAAAATAAAGATAACGACCCCCTTATTTTCTCCGCTCGTTATAACCCAAAAGCTTATGCGTATCAGAACGAAGTCCCTGCCAAAAAACCTGCTTGGTGGGATGATGTTGTGGTCTCTCTTCCTGCAGGTGCGAGGTTAGCAGTTCGCTTGACTGATCCAAGTTGGACAACTCGTGGAGAAAATAACAAACGTCTTCATTTCTTGATAAAAATTTTAAATGATTTTCCTGAGGATTCCCAAGAATATTCCGTTGCGCTTGGCAGAATTGTGGATGAGAAAGATCCAGGATGGGTTTTGCCTGATGACTTGGAAGTGCTACAGATGATCAGAGACTTATATCTTGAAAATGGTTCCCAGTGGTCCCAGAGAAAAAAAGATGATTTCTCCAGTGTTTTTGCGGTTATTCGCAATGCCGGGTTTT
>CAZULO010000388.1:0-1445 GCA_964621245.1 uncultured Flavobacterium sp. | reverse complement strand
ACGCGGGCGCCGGTGGAGGTGGTGTCGTGGACGAATGAGGAGGGGTCGCGGTTTGTGCCGACGTTGATGGGGTCGGGGGTGTTTGCGGGGGTGTTGTCGCTGGAGAAGGTTTTGAAGGAGAAGGATGTCGACGGGGTCACGGTGGGCGAGGCGCTGGCGGGGATCGGGTATGCGGGTGAGGAAAGGTCGCATCCGGTCGGGGCGTATTTCGAGGCGCACATCGAGCAGGGGCCGGTGCTGGAGGATACGAAGACGACGATCGGGGTGGTGCAGGGGGCGCTCGGGCAGCGGTGGTTCGACGTGGTGTTCACGGGCCAGGATTCGCATGCCGGGCCGACGCCGATGGAGCTGCGCAAGGATGCGCTGATCGCGGCGAGCCGGCTGGTGCTGGAGGTGAATCGGATCGCGACGACGTATCCGGACTATGCGCGCGGCACGGTGGGGCACATGCGGGTGAAGCCGAATTCGCGCAATGTGGTGCCGGGCGAGGTGCGGATGACGGTGGATCTGCGCAACGCGAAGGACGCGACGCTCACGCGCATGACGCAGGACCTGGAGAAGAGCGCGCGGGCGATCGCGGAGCAGGGGCGCGTCGGGCTCGAGCTGAAGGAGGTGGTGTACTTTCCGCCGTGCGAGTTCGCGGCGGGGCTGGTGTCCTCGGTGAGGGAGTCGGCGAAGGCGCTGGGGCTCTCGCATCGCGATATCGTGAGCGGCGCGGCGCACGACGCGGTGTATCTCGCGCGCGTGGCGCCGACGGCGATGATCTTCGTGCCGTGCGAGGCGGGGATCAGTCATAACGAGATCGAGAACGCCCGGCCGGAGGATCTGGCGGCGGGGTGCGATGTGCTGCTGCGGGCGGTGCTGGCGGCGGCGGGGTGATGAAGCTCAAGCTGCACCAGAATTCGTTGTTCGCGATCCTGGCGCGCTCGCCGTGGTGGCTGAGCGCGCTGCTCGGGGCGGGGATTTTCGGGGCGACGCGGCTTTTCATGCCGATCGAGCTGGCGGTGTTTGCGGCGTCGCCGTTCGTGGTGATCGCGGCTTACGTCGCGTGGAAGCAGTTGCGGGCGCCGAGCGCCGAGCGGATCGCCGCGACGCTGGAGCGTCTCACCGCGATGCCGCGGGAAGGTTTCACCGCGGCGCTCGAGGCGGGCTGGCGGCGCGAAGGCTACGAGGTGAGCCGGGCCGGAGGGCCCTTCGACCTGGAGCTGCGGCGCGAGGGGCGGGTATCGCTGGTGGTCTGCCGGCGCTGGAAGGCGGAGCGCACCGGGGTCGAGCCGCTGCGCGAGCTGCATGAGGCGGGCCGCAAGCGCGAGGCGCAGGAGCTCATCTACGTCGCCGCGGGCGAGATCACCGCGCAGGCGCTCGCGTTCGCGGCCGAGAAGAAGGTGCGCCTCGTCCACGGCGCCGAGCTCGCGCGGCTCGCGGGATGAAGCTGACGCCATAGC
>CAZULO010000387.1:0-1451 GCA_964621245.1 uncultured Flavobacterium sp. | reverse complement strand
TGGGGTTTGGCTGTTTGACCGGCTCGGAATGTCCGTGATTCGCTGGCTGGACACGGGGCTGGGGGCTGGACCATGACGGCGCAGATCGGCTGTGTGCTGGGCGATTTCGGTGACGAGCGCCTGGCAAAAAGGGGGGTGTTCTGCTGTCTCGGATGGTGTCGCGGCAGAGCAGCTGCGTGCGCCGCCTGGCGGACGGGCAGCGCGGCGGGATCGTCGGGTTCTCGCGGTTTCTGGCCAACCCGCGGGTAACGGTGGCGGCGCTGGTGGCTGGCTGGGGCACGCAGACGGCGTCTGCCTGTGCCGGGCGCCATGTGCTGGCGATCCAGGATACCAGCGAGTTCAGCTTCGCCACCAGCGCGGCGCGCGACCGCGGGCTGGGCGAGATCGGCAAGGGCGGCGGGCGTGGCCTGTTGCTGCATGCGATGCTGGGGATGGACGCCGAGACGGGTGGCATTCTCGGGCTGGTGAGCGGGCGGGTCTGGACGCGCGCGGGGCGGGTGGCAACCCCGCATCAGCAGCGTCCTCTGTCGGCCAAGGAGTCGCAGCGCTGGCTGGGCACGGCGCAAGCGGCCAAGGCGGTTCTGCATCGCGCGGCGATGGTCACCGAGATCAGCGACCGCGAGAGCGACTTCTACGAGAAATGGGCGCAGTTGCCGGAGCCGGGCTTTCACATCCTGACCCGCGCACAGTCGGATCGGCCGATCGCGGAGGGTGGCGGGCGGCTGTCGACGGCGCCGCTGCGGCCCGCCGGCAGCGCCGTGGTGGAGTTGCCCGCCCGCCCCGGCCGGCCGGCGCGCAACGCCCGGCTGGTGGCGCGCTTCGGCGTGGTCACCCTCAAACGTCCGGCCTATCTGGCGCAGCACGGCGCCGGGTTGGCCAAGTCGATCCGCCTCAGCCTGGTGGAGGTCAGCGAAGTCGACGCGCCGGCGGGTGCCGAGCCGGTCCTGTGGCGGCTGCTCACCACCCACGCGCTCGACGATGCCGCCATGGCCTGGCGCGTGGTCGGCTGGTATCGGCAGCGCTGGGTCATCGAGCAGTTCTTCCGCACCCTCAAGCAACAGGGGCTGCGGCTGGAAGACAGCCAGTTGGACACCGCCGAGCGGCTGATCAAGCTGACCGCGATTGCCGCCCAGGCCGCCTGCACCATCATGCAACTGGTGCAGGCGCGCGACGGCCGCTCGGCGCAACCAGCCGACATTGCCTTCACCCCCGCCGAGATCGAGACGCTGCATGCCTTGCTGCCCGAACTCGAGGGCAAAACCGCGCTGCAGAAGAACCCCCACCCGCCCAACAGCCTCGCTTGGGCCGCCTGGATCATCGCCAAGCTCGGAGGCTGGGACGGATATCCAAAGTCCAAACCCCCAGGGCCAATCACCTTCCGACACGGACTCGAATACTTCCAGTCCATCACACGAGGATGGAACCTCCGCGATGTGTGAATCGCCTAGCGT
>CAZULO010000386.1:0-1458 GCA_964621245.1 uncultured Flavobacterium sp. | reverse complement strand
CTGTGGTGCGTGAAATCCTTGCGGCGGGCCGTGAGATGCTGGCCCATCCCGTCGAGACCCTGCCCGGCGTCGACGAAGCCCTCGCCGCCCTGTCGGAGCGGTATCGCCTCGTGCTGATCACCAAGGGCGACCTGCTGGACCAGGAACGCAAGCTGGCCGCCTCGGGCCTCGGCGACCTGTTCGCCGCGGTCGAGATCGTCTCGGAGAAGGACCGCGGCACCTACGACCGCGTCTTCGCTCGCCACGGCACCGGCGCGGACGAGGCGGTCATGGCCGGGAATTCGATGAAATCGGACGTCCTGCCCGCGCTTGAGGCCGGGGCCTACGCCGTCCACATCCCCTATGTGATCACCTGGGCGCACGAACTGGCCGACGCCCCCGAAGGCCATGCGCGTTTCGGTGCACTTGAGAACATAGCCGACCTGCCGCAGTGGATTTCCGCGCGGGCCGGCTAGTTCCTGCCCGTGATCAGGGCGCGGCCGGTGCCGGCGCGGCCTCGGGCGCAAGGGCCACGATGCCCGCCCGCGCCGCTGACATGACTGCAGCGTCACCGCCCATGCTGTCGGCGGCATTGGCCACAACGAGGACGCCGTTCCCGCTGCCCGGGAACAGGGCCACAAAGGCGAACCATGTGCCGTCCGAGCCGCTGTGCGTCAGCACGGGCCCGGCCCGGCCGGCGATCCGCGGCGCTGCGCCCCAGCCGAGGGCGAAGACCGTATCCCCCTGGGGCGTATGAAGAACGCGGTAGGTGTCCGCCGTCAGCAGCCTGCCCCGACCTTCCTCGCCGGCCATCTGGTCGGCGCAGAACCGGGCCCAGTCGGCGAGGGTCATCCGCACGCCACCCGCCGGGGTGAACATCTCCGGATTGCCTTCGGTCTCGAGGGCCACGCGACCCTCGATATGGCCGACGGCCTCGCCTGCTTCCGGGGTCTGGTCGTAGGTGGCCGAGGTCATGCCCAGCGGCGCGAAGACCTCCTGCTCCATCAGCTCCGCAAACGGTTTGCCGGCCGCGCGTTCGGCGATGGCCCCGGCGAGCAGGTAGCCGGTGTTGGAATAGCTGGCCTCGCCCCTTGCGGGTCCGATCGGTGCCTCGGCCACGGCCCGCCGCAGATAGGCGAGCCGTTGCTCCGGCAGAGGACGCGCATCGGTGAAATAGGTCTGGAAATCAGAGAGGTCGCTGAGGTTCTCGGGCAGGCCCGCGCGATGGGACATCAGGTCCAGCAACGTCACATCGCGGTATTCCGGCCGCATGTCCGCCGCCAGCTCCGGCAGCATCTCCGACAGGGGTGCGTCCCAGCGCAGCAGGCCGCGCTCGACCAGCCGCGCGACCATGGTCGCCGTCATGGCCTTGCCGTCAGAACCCAGGTTCCAGCGGACTTCCGGGGACACAGGCGCGCCGCCTTCGATCGACCGAACACCGCGAACGGCCTGGTCGACGACCACGCCCTCGCGGATCAC
>CAZULO010000385.1:0-1463 GCA_964621245.1 uncultured Flavobacterium sp. | reverse complement strand
TGCGTGTTGTAACCCGTGTGGCGAGTGGGATCTTAATGGCGATGGATATGGGGATGACTGCCAAGCTACTTGTGGCGAAGGCACCCCTGCCGAAATTAAATTTGAAAACGGACTTAAAGATGTGTTGAATGATTTCTTGCAGAAACGCGTAAAAGATACATTTGGTAATTTTTCTACCAATGAGCAATTTGTGGATACCAATACTGTATTGACGAGTTTTATCAAAGATAATGATTTAATAAACAGATATCAAGCAGCCCGTACTTATTTAGTGAATAAGTATCAAACAAACTTTACCGAACCTGTTAAATTCGAAAGGTATCGTGGTTTATCTAATTTGAAAAAAGTATCACTTAATTGGTATTATTCAGAAAAACAAAAAGATGGGAATGGAGTGCCTTATGTAGATCGATATGGAAATTTTTATATAGATATAATAAGTTCATGTGGTATAGAATTGTATTTGGACTTATCATCAGTAGCTTCTATTGAAAAAATAGATATCGATAGCAAATCAAAAGCGAATGTGATTGTCCGAAATGTAGATGGTAGCTTAGTGAGTTATAACGATATTTATTATGTAAACCAAACATCGTTTCATGTGTATAATTCTATGTCATTTAATACCTGTGACTTTTTAGATTACCACAATAATATAATAGAGCCAAGTAAATTAGTAACGAAACTAGAATGTGATTCAGATTCATACACCAAAGAAGAATTGTTTGAGGACAGTATCAAAAAAATAGTCAATTCAGTATTAGACGATCCAAATGCAACGGGACATTGGCAATCGAATAAAATTATCGAAGGTTTGACTGATAACAATCCAATGATAAAAAAATATGTAACGGATATTGGTATAAAAAGTATTGTAGATGAAACATTTAAACCCGAAAACACGTCTTATCCCAATTATGTTTTTTCTGCAAAATATTATATAATAAATATAGGTAATGGAGGTAATATTCTTATGATGTTTTCAGATAATCAAGCAATGAATAGTGAGATTTCTCCAGTATTTTATCAATCTGTTTATTATCACAGTAATCCTGTTTATAGAGAAACATCAAGAATAGAGGTTTTTGATATTAGCACGGATAATTTACTTGTAATATGGAAAAATCCATACTCTATTCCAATTCAAGATAATCATTTTAATTCAAGATTAGATTTAAAAAAGGAACTTAATAATGGAAACTCTATCTATTTTCATATTTGTGAATTCATTGAAGATGACTATCAAAGGGAGTTACTTCGCCCAGCAACCGCCTCACGATCCGCCGCAACATCACCCACCCCATCATGTACTGTATGTATCCCGCAACCTTTAGAGCCAGTGGCATGTAGTGAAGCAGCATATACCATGTATAAAAACACAGTAAGCAGCATCACAGGATTTGACACAGCCGATATCATCAGCCGAGAAGAGTTTTGTAGACATAACTTTCAGTACATCGTAT
>CAZULO010000384.1:0-1467 GCA_964621245.1 uncultured Flavobacterium sp. | reverse complement strand
GTAACCGCGAGAGGAGTTTTTGGAGATATTTTAAGAATTATTGATAAAGTATAGTTATTAGAATTATATTTGTCGTTATCGTAAAATTAAAAAATAAGCATGAAATCAATAATTATTGTATTAGTAGTACCGATATTTTTACTATTTCTTTACTTAGAATATTATTTATCAAAGAAAAAAAACAAAGAAGTTTTTGAATATGGAAGTTCTATTTCAAATATTTCTATTGGTATCACAGAACGTTTTATAAATCTTTTTGTGGCTGGATTCTTTTACAATATTTTTGTTTGGGTTTACGATAATTTTAGATTTCTAGATATTGCAAATACATGGTATACTGGGTTTGCTTTGTTATTGGTAGCTGATTTCGTTTGGTATTGGTACCATCGTTTAGGACATCAAATAAATATTTTTTGGGCAGCCCATATTGTGCATCATCATAGTGAAGAATTTAATTTTACAGCAGCAACAAGAATTACAACTATTCAAGCTTTTATAAGAACGCCTTTTTGGTGTATTTTACCTTTAGTTGGGTTTCATCCTAATCAAGTTATGGTAATTTTAGTGGTTCATGGTGCATATTCGTTTTTTACACATACTCAAGTTGTTCATGCACCAAAATGGATGGAAAAAGTACTTATTACGCCTTCTCTTCATGGTGTACATCATGCTTCAAATCAAAAGTATTTAGATAAAAATTTTGGAGATGTATTTGTTTTTTGGGATAAAATTTTCGGTACTTTTATGCAAGAACAAGAAAAACCAACTTACGGAATTACACATTCATTAAATAGACATAGTTTTTTATGGCAACATTTTCATTATTATTTTGAAATTTTTGAAGCGGCTAGAAGAGAAAATTCTTTTAAAAATAAATTGAAAATTATATTTGGAAATCCAGGTGTTATTGATCCAGATATTAGAGTAGATGTTGAAAAACTATTCTTTGAAGGGCATAGAAAATCAACTTTAAGTAGTAATTTAAAAACTTATGTTAATGTACAACTTTTGTTTTCTTTATACTTTTTAGTTTTTGCTACTATTAATTTTACTGATTTTTCCAATTTAGATAAATGGAACTATTCTGGGATTCTAATCATCACTTTAATTAATATTGGCGCTCTATTAGAACAAAGAAAATGGATTTATTATTTAGAAATTTTTAGATTTTTGTTTTTTATCCTTTTGTTTCAAGAATATGTGCAAAATTGGATGGTTTTTGTACTGCTAAATATTCTATTAGTTTTGTTTTTAAATAAAAATATTAAGAGCTGGTATTTTAATCAATTTTTGGAATACGAGAAAAAACCAATTTAAAAAACTAGTAAATTTATATTTTATAGGTAATTAAACAGGTAAATAGTAATATTTGTATAAAAAACAGAAAATATTTCATAATACATTTTTTTGTTTTACCTTTGTCCTGTTCATAAACATAATGATTGTTATCACGAAAGGTGGAGGGAT
>CAZULO010000383.1:0-1481 GCA_964621245.1 uncultured Flavobacterium sp. | reverse complement strand
ATCCTAGAAACAGCAGTTGAAAAGAAAATGATGTTGTAACCTCATGATACGCAAAGAGGAAGCGTGTCGAAAGGGAACACCACATGGGTGAAGCAAAGAAACGTCAAGCTGCTGCAGTGCAAGAACAACTGGCGGCGTTGGGGGTGGAGTCACTCGGTGGCCGGGTGCAAGTGCGCTGGAATCGACACGAAGCAGCCACGCCGTTCGGGCAGATGGCTTACTTTGCCGAGTTTCTGAACCTCACTGGGCTGTACCGGCGCTGGATCGAGGACTGTCCGTTACGTTTTGCCAGCCCGAATGGGTCGAAGATCGCCGACGTGCTGGGCACATTGTTTCTGTCGGTGCTCTCGGGACACTGGCGCTACGCCCATATCGCGGCACTGCGCGCCGATACGGTGAGCGCGTCGGTGTTGGGAATGGATGGGGTGGTGTCCGAGGACACAGTTCGCCGGGCGTTAAAGGCGATGGACGAAGTGGCGGGGATGAACTGGTTACAGCATCACCTGGACGCCAGCGTATTGCCGCTGCTGTCAGCGCCGTGGATTCTGGACACCGATGTCACGGTCAAGTCGTTGTATGGAAAGCAGGAGGGTGCGGTGGTGGGCTACAACCCGCACAAGCCGGGGCGCCCCTCGCATGCGTATCACACTTACCAGATGGCCGGGCTGCGGCTGATGCTCGGTGTAACCGTTGCGCCTGGAAACAAGAGCCACGCCAACACCACCCTGCCGGGGCTGATCGAACTGATCGAGGGATTGCCGCAAGACAAGCGTCCGGCACTGGTGCGCGGGGACTGCGGCCAGGGCGGTGAGCCGACCATGGCAGCACTGGAAGCGCGCGGAATGCACTATCTGTTCAAACTGAGGCTGACCAAGAACGTCAAGCGCTACATCGAACGCATGTTCGCCACCCCCGAGTGGGGCGATGCCGGGCAGGGCTGGCAAGGCCGAGGCGGCAGTCTTCAACTGAGCGGCTGGACCCGCGCCCGGCGCATTGTCGTGCTGCGCAGGGCGCTTCAGGGCGAAGTACTACTGACCGACAAACAGCAACTGAGCCTCGCCTTCGTTGAGAAAGACGTGCCGGCCAAGGGCTACGAGTATGCCGTGCTGGTGACCAATTTGGATCACGACATTCCTGCCCTGGCGCAACTGTACCGCGACCGGGCAGACGCCGAGAACGCGTTCGACGAGTTGAAGAACCAGTGGGGCTGGGGCGGCTATACCACGCACGACCTGAAGCGTTGCCGCCTGACCGCGATGACGGTGGCGCTGGCCTACAACTGGTGGAGCCTATTCGTGCGGCTGGCGAACCCGAAGGCAAGGCTGGAGGCCATCACCAGCCGGCCGTTGCTGCTTTCGGGCATCGGGCGACTCACATCGCATGGCGGACAGACACAATTGTCCATCACGCCGATGCACGCCAAAGCGAAGCACGCCTACGCGCTACTGACCGCAGTGAGCGACAAACTCAAGGCTTGGAAA
>CAZULO010000382.1:0-1484 GCA_964621245.1 uncultured Flavobacterium sp. | reverse complement strand
GCCTGCGTGCGGGCGATCCTGAAATCGAAACTGGCGACGCCAGCCAAGACCTACACCCTGATCCGGAGACACTGAGATGAAGGCGATCACCCGACCCGTCCTCCTGGGCCTCGCACTGGCGACGTTGCCGACCATAGCCCACGCCCAGTCCCCAGCCCCTGCCTCTGCCTCTGCCCCGGCCGCCGCCTCGAGCCGTCTGGGCGATATCCTGTTCGAAAGCCGCCTTCGTTATGAGGGTGTCAGCCAGGACGGGCTGGACGATGCGACGGCCGTAACCCTGCGCGCCCGCTTCGGCTGGCAGAGTCCGGCGCGATCCGGCTTTCGTCTTCTGGTGGAGGGCGAGGCGGTCGAGGCTTTGGTCGACGACTACAACGACACCATCCACGGCCCCGCCAGCTATCCCGTGGTGGCCGATCCCGAAGCGTTCGAACTGAACCGGTTGCAGGTCGCCTGGACCGGACTCCCGGACACCGAGGTGATTGCGGGCCGGCAGCGCATTGTGCTTGGCAATGCCCGCTTCGTCGGCAATGTGGGCTTCCGCCAGAACGAGCAGACCTTTGACGCGGTCAAGGTCACCACCCGCTCGCTGAAACCCCTGACCATCACCTATGCCTGGATCGATCGGGTCCACCGGATTTTCGGCGACGACAGCCCCGCTGGCGAATGGAGTTCCGACAGTCATCTGATCAATGTCGAGGCCCCGACCCCGGTCGGGCGGTTGACCGCCTATGGATATCTGCTCGACTTTGACAATGCCGTTTCACAGTCGTCTGCGACCTGGGGCGCGCGGCTGGAAGGCAGCCATGCCCTGTCCACCGACTGGTCGGTCCCATACACGCTCGAATACGCCCGCCAGTCCGAATACGGGTCTAATCCCGCCCGCTTCGACCTGGACTATGGGCTGGTCTCGGCGGGACTGAAGCGCGGCCCCGTGACGGGGGCGCTGGCGCTGGAGCGACTGGCCGGAAACGGTACCCAGGCGTTCCAGACGCCCCTGGCCACACTGCATGCCTTCCAGGGCTGGGCCGATGTCTTCCTGATCACGCCCCGGGACGGTCTGCGCGACGTCTCCGCCACGCTGAGCTATGCGGTCGCTCATCCGCCGGTGGGGCGCAGCGCTGCCCTCACCGCCTCATGGCGCGACTTTCAGGACG
Organism: uncultured Flavobacterium sp.; assembly: GCA_964621245.1. Taxonomy (GTDB): domain Bacteria; phylum Bacteroidota; class Bacteroidia; order Flavobacteriales; family Flavobacteriaceae; genus Flavobacterium. The sequence goes on along the minus strand of CAZULO010000382.1, from coordinate 330 downwards.
CCGAGGGCTCAGCGCGCTACGGCCGCGAACTGGACCTGTCGGCGCGGCTGGTGCTGGACGCGCGTTGGGCCGTCGAACTCAAGGGTGCCCATTTCGACGGTGCCGTGGCTGCCTTCCCCGACCGCGACAAAGTCTGGGCCGCCCTCGACTATCGGTTCTAGGCCGATGACCGGGCTGGGAGCGCATGACCAATGAGCCAGAGCCCGGGGATCGAACCGCTGCCGCCGGAACTGATCCATGAACCGCTCAACTGGCTGTTCGCGGAACACTATCGGCATCGCCAGCTGTGCCAGTTGATTGAACGGGTCGGCAACGCGACGGTCCTGCTGG
>CAZULO010000381.1:0-1491 GCA_964621245.1 uncultured Flavobacterium sp. | reverse complement strand
GCGCGGTACTTCGCACCGAAATGGCTGTGAAGGCTGCGGCCTAGCAGGGTGCCGTAGAAGTCGGTGAGCCGCGCGGCGATCGCCTCGACCGAAAGGGCGGCGGCGTGCGCGCGGCCGTCGGAGCGGCGCGGCTCGCGCAGGATCGCGGCGAGCGCGAGGCCGAGGGCCGCGGGGTCGCGGCGCGCGAGCACCGCGCAGTGCTTCACGCCCTGGAGGCGCTCGCGCACGTCGCCCACGTCGACCGAGACCACGGGCAGGTTGCAGGCCATCGCCTCCTGCACCACGGTCGGCGAGCCCTCGGTGCGGCTCGTGACCAGCAGGCAGTCCGCCGCGTTCATGTAGAGCGGGATGTCTTCGGGCGCCGCGGTGCCGTCCAGCACGACGAATCTCAGGTCCGCGACTTTCTTCCCCGCCTCGGCGACCGCGGCGGCGGCGAGCTCGGGGTCCTTGACCGCCGGGTTGCGGCCGGCGTTGAAAAGAACGATCCGCTCGCGCGCGCCGAAGCCCAGCCGCTCGCGGGCCGCCTGGCGATCGAGCGGGACGAAGGTGGCGAGGTCGACCCCCGTCGGCACCACGATCCCCGGCCGCGTCGCGCGCGCCCAGACCTTCGAGCGGATCTCCTCGCTCACGCAGACGAGGCCGCGGGCGCCGAAGGCGGCAAGCTGCGACGCCGCGAGGCCGAGCGCCGAGCGCAGCCACGAATACCTGGTGTTGCGATTGATGTCCGTGCCGCGGAAGGTGATGACCAGCGGCGGCGCGGGTTTTATCTCGCCGTTTATCTTTAGTACAAGGAGCGAAAGCGCCGCGACCAGCGCGTTGAATTTACCGAACTGCGCGTGCACGACATCCGGGCGCGCCCGCCGGATCGCCTGGCGCAGCTCGAGAACCTGCCGCGCCAGGTGCCGCGGCCGATAGCTGGCGTTGTCGAAGCCGAACACGTCGACTTCGTGCCCGGCCGCGCGCAACGCCTCGGCCTCGCGGCGCACAAAAACCAGATGCGCCCCCTCGAGCACGCCCGGCGAGACGAAAAGAATGCGCAGCGGCGCGGTCCTGAGTTTGCGGTCTCCTGACATGCGGCGAGGATGCAGGAGCGCCGTGACACCCGGGCGGGGACGCGCCCTAGTCCGCCCGGCGCAGACAGGAACGCTCGACGCTATTGTTCGGCTTATCGAGAAGCGATCCCTAACACGGCAATCAGCCTATGATGTCCCGCGTGGACAACGATCAGCGACAAGTCGATTCGAAGCAAATACGCAAGAGCCTGCTCGCGAGCCAGTCGCAGCCGGTCAAGATGCGGGTCGCCGCGGCGCTCGTCTATCACCAGCTCACCGGAAAGACCCGCGAGACCGCTTCCGTTCGCGACTATTGCACGGCGCTCTGCACCACCGCGCTCGCGATCAGCCACATCGCCGATGTCTGCTATGTGAACGACCAGGGGCGCCTGCTCAGGGTCCCGAGCGACGATCTGGCGCTGGGAGCTTTCGAGGACTA
>CAZULO010000380.1:0-1500 GCA_964621245.1 uncultured Flavobacterium sp. | reverse complement strand
CTAACGCAAATCCACATAATTAAAATAGTACTTCCATTACATAATCGTCCATTATATAATTATTTCCAATATCAATTACTTCTTCTTTGCTGATTTTAAAACCTAGTTTTTGATAAAACAACTTAGCTAAATTATACTTGTTTACATTTAAAAACACGCCTTTTTGCTGGTTATTTTTGGCTATTTTCACAACTTCGTCAATCATAAATTTACCAAAACCTTTGCCTTGGGTTTCAGGCAACAGATAAATTTTATGGATTTTTAGCAAATCCGTTTCATTACAATTGAATTCATAAGCTACAAATCCCACTACTTTCTTATCTTCTATTAACAATTCAAAAATTTGACCTCTATCCATTTGATTTTCTAAATTTTCAATGGAATAAAAGTTTGCTAACATATATTGTAATTGTGCTTCCGACAAAATTTCTCCGTACGTAGAAGGCCAAATGGCATAAGCCAAATCCTTAATAATTGGCAATTGGTTTTTATTTATTTTTTCTAAATGTATCATAATAAAAAAGGTGGTTACACTTAGCATGTAACCACCATCAAATTTATAAATTTTTACTAATAAATCATGAGGTTTTTTATGAGCAAGATGTTTTCAATTATTTAAAAGTTGCCAAAGCTTGCTCTATTGCACTTCTAAATTTATAATATGTACCAAACAAACTAAGCTTTGAAGCTAACGATTTCACATCACTTGGCCCACCAAGTCTATATTTTATAATTTTACCATCAAAAACCAAAACAGAAGTTGGATAACCTCCGCTAATATCTAAATTACTTAAAAACTCCTTACTAACCGATAAGTGTCTGAAATTAAAAGGATGTTTTTTTATAAAGTTAACCACGCTTTCTTTCGAATCAAAGGTTACGGAAACAAAATCTACTTGATCTTTAAATTTATTTTGTAAATTATTAAGCATATCTGTTTCCAAAACACAAGGAACACAACCCGAAAACCAAAAATTATAAAACACTAATCTTTTTGTTTTAGAACTATCAAATTCAAACCCATTGATATCTTTAACAATAAAAAAAGGAATTTCCTTCCCTAAAAATTGCCTTTTACTCTTTGAATTTATTCCTTCATATATTTCTTCATATTTGATTTTATTCTCCAATGAATCTATGTTTACTTGATTTACAACAGTGTCTTTTTCTGTTTGAGAATTGGCAAATGTGAAAGATAAAACAAAAAGTAAGAAAACTTTATTCATAGTAATTACGCTTGTCCGGTTGGTCCGAAATTTAAGGGCATTGGTGGGTGTTCTTCTTCTTTAATTTGTCCGTGAGCGCTTTCAAATCGGTGGATATTTTCATTTAAAGCTTTTAATAATCTTTTTGCATGTTGTGGTGTTAAAATAATTCTTGATTTCACTTTTGCTTTGGGTACACCCGGCATTAACGAGATAAAATCCACTACAAATTCGGTGTTTGAATGATTGATTATCGCTAAATTAGAATACGTTCCTTCCGCAATTTTTTCGTCTA
>CAZULO010000379.1:0-1501 GCA_964621245.1 uncultured Flavobacterium sp. | reverse complement strand
AAAAAATATTCTACTTCAAAAGAATTGGCCACTTTTCAAGAAAATGCCAAGCAAAACAAAATCGGACTTTGGATTGATAATGATCCCATAGATCCATCAGAGTTCTTTAGATAATAATTATTATCTCATTCAGCTGCACAAAAATTGCTCCTGGTCCAAGTATTCCCAGCATCAATTATTTGTTTGCTTCATTTCGTTAATTTCATTATTCAAACCACTTTTTATATCTTTAATAGTTTTTAGTAAAGATGAATAAATCATGGATAAAGTAAAATTAACAAGACAAGAATTATACAATTTAGTATGGTCTAAACCAATGACCAAATTAGCTTTGGAATATAACATTTCATACATTGATTTACGAGAAATATGCAAAAAAAAAGATATTCCAATTCCGCTTTTAGGCCATTGGCAAAAAATTCAGTTTAACAAAAAAGTGAAAGTAATTCCATTACCGAAAGACTTTAAAGGAGAAGATAGTATCATACTTAATGAAATCGAAACTAAGGAAAATGAAGAAATAATAAATTTCCACAAACTACTCAAAGAGATTACTGATGATACTTCGCTATCATTTAAAGTTCAAGACAAACTTTCAAATCCAGACAAACTAATTAGTGAGGCCAAAGAAGATTTTGCTACTAAGGCCAAACAAGAATACGGCATTTATAGAGGTATTACTACAACTTCAAGTGGTATAATAAGTATTAGTGTTGCTCCAAAAAATTGTAATAGAGCTTTGCGAATTATGGACAAAATAATAAAACTGTTAAAGCAAAGAGGTCATAATGTTGTTGTCAAGTCCAATACTACAGTTGTAGTAATTAAGGAAGAGGAAATTAAAATTAGATTAAGAGAAAAATTAAAAAGAATTACTATCCCAGACGCAAAATACAGCTGGAATAATACAGATTACGTTCCAACAGGAATTTTATCATTTAAAACAGATGAGTATCCTGAAAAAGAATTCAATGATACTAACAATATAACTTTAGAAGAGCAATTACCAAAAATTTTAACCAAACTAGAATTAGTTTCCAAAAAAATAAAAAGAGACAACAAGGAAAGAGAAATAAGACATCAAGAATATTTAAAAAAGAGAGAAATAGAAGAAGCTATTAAAAAAAGACATGCGTATGAAATTGAAAATTTCAAAAAATTATTAGAGAATTCTGAAAGATGGAAAAAAGCAACAGACCTTAGAAATTTTATCCATGAATTAGAGAATAAAGCAATAAAAGAAAACAAGTTGACAGAAGAATTATCAAACTGGATTAAATGGTCAAATGATAAAGCAGATTGGTTTGATCCATTAGTAAACAAAAATGATGATTTACTTACAGAGAAAGATAAAGAAGAAATCTTTTCTCCTAAAACACCAAACAAAAATTATAACAGATATTAAAAAATGTAAGTGTTTAATGAGTAGTTTTCCTTTTTAATTGCCACACCTTCCCACCGCACATAAAAAAAATTACTGTCACAGTTTTTAGAAAAAACA
>CAZULO010000378.1:0-1513 GCA_964621245.1 uncultured Flavobacterium sp. | reverse complement strand
ATGGTTAATCCTGTGTTTAAATAACAATAATTTTTAAGCATTTTAATGACATACTCATTTCGATACTTATAATTTTTAAAGATCAATTCATCTGCAATAAAAGATACTTTGGTTCCTTTACGCTTAGTGGTTTCCGTTACATCTTCTTCAATAGTTAAATTACCAGCAGAAAATTCGGCTGCTTTTTGTTGGTTATCACGAACGGATTCTACACGGAAAAAATTAGACAATGCATTTACAGCCTTTGTTCCCACTCCATTTAAACCTACCGATTTTTTAAAGGCTTTTGAATCGTACTTTCCACCTGTATTCATTTTGGAAACTACGTCGACTACTTTCCCTAATGGAATACCACGACCGTAATCGCGCACAGCTACTAATCTATCTTTAATGGTCACTTCAATAGTTTTACCTGCGCTCATTACAAATTCGTCGATACAGTTATCGAGTACTTCTTTCAATAAAATATAAATACCATCATCTGGTGAGGAACCATCTCCTAATTTTCCAATATACATTCCGGGACGCATACGGATATGCTCTTTCCAATCGAGTGAACGTATATTATCTTCGTTATATTGATCTTGTTGCTCTTGCATAATCGGATTTTGGATTTTGCGCTAATATACCATTATTCGTAACAATTAAAAAGTAAAATTTTTAGAACTTATTGACAACATTAACTGCTTAATCTTTAATATAAAATCTTATATTTGCCAACCTCAATTTATAAAAATAGTTTTGTGAATCACTTTACTGAAAAACAACGCCTAGATATTGTCAATCAATATTATTTATTTGATTCTGAACCAGAATTAGAATACGATAATATCACCTTTTTAGCCTCTAAAATTTGTAACACACCCATATCAACTATAACTTTAGTAGACGAAAACCGACAATGGTTCAAATCTAAAGTAGGATTTGAGCATACTGAAAATCCGAAAAACATGTCGTTTTGTGCGTTAAGTTTATCAAAAAACAATGAGGTTTTGGTTGTTCCAAATTTAATGGAAGATGAAGCATTTAGTAAAATAGGTAAATTAAATGGATTAGAAAAAGATGGCTTTTACGCTAGTGTAACACTTTATAACGAAAACAAAATCCCTTTAGGTACGTTATGCGTAATCGATTTTGAAAGTAAAACGTTAGATGATGATCAAGTTAAAGCTTTACAGATATTAGGCAAACAAGTTGAAGAACTTTTTAAGTTGAGATTGAAAAATATTAAGTTGCAAGAAAATTTTAAAGCACTTAGTCAAAAACATAAAGAATTAAAGAAATTTTCTAGTACTATTTCTCATGATATCCAAACGCCAATTAATAATATTATTTCTTTAATATCTTTAATTAATGAAGAAGATGTTAAAGAGGAAACCATTATTTCAGAATACTTAAATTTAGTAGTTACATCTTCTGAGCAATTGAAAGAATATGTAAACAAACTATTGACGTATTATACTTCTGATAATCTAATTGCCTCCAAAACACGTTTTCCTCTTGCCGATTTAAT
>CAZULO010000377.1:0-1524 GCA_964621245.1 uncultured Flavobacterium sp. | reverse complement strand
CATTGTATATAGATATTAACTTCTTATATTATTATTAATAGTGACACTTACCACATTCTAATCCACCCATTTGAGCGGCTGTCAATTTAGAAACACCTAATTTCTTAGATAATTGTTCGTGGATTTTTTTGTAGTATCCGTTATCTTCCACTTTCACATTCGTTTCTCTGTGACAGTTAATACACCATCCCATGGTTAACGGTTGATCTTGTTTCATAACTTCAAACGATTCTACTTTACCATGACATTTTTGACATTCAATACCACCAACAGTAACGTGTTGTGCGTGATTAAAGTACACAAAATCTGGTAAATTATGAATTCTAACCCATTTAACTGGTCTAGTTTTACCCGTATATTTTTGAGTAGCTTTGTCCCAACCTACAGCATCATATAACTTTTGAATTTCAGCTGTGTAAAACTCTTTTGTATATTCTACATAAGTAGAATCTTTCGACCCTTGGAATTCAGCAATATTTTTATGACAGTTCATACACACATTTAGGGAAGGAATACCTGAATGTTTTGAAACTCTTGCAGAAGAGTGACAGTATTTACAATCAATACCATTTTCACCAGCGTGAATTTTGTGTGAATAATGAATCGGCTGAATTGGCGCATATCCTTGGTCCACTCCTATTTGCATGAAAAATCCATACATAAAATAAGCAGATGTTAATAAGAACATTATAGCCGCAACTACCATCAAAAACTGATTTTTCACTAAAGACTTCCAAAAAGGCAAACCTTTTGGTTCTTCAACAACTTCTAGTCCTTTTGATTCGATTACATTGTTCAATAATTTTTTTACAGTGAATAACATGAATACTAAAACACCCAAAACAAAGGCCAATACACCTAGGATTAAGTTATTAGATAAACCGCCTGCTTCACTAGCGCCACCTGCCTGAGCAGTAGCAACTTTTGGAGTTTCTGCAGCAGGAGCAACTTCCATTGTATACGCAATGATGTTGTCGATATCCCCTGTAGACAATTGTGGAAAAGCAGTCATGTTTGCCTTAGCAAACTCTTCATATACTTTCACAGCTCTTGCATCACCAGACTTAATAAGATCTGAACTGTTTTTAATCCATTTGTACAACCATTCTTTGTCATACTTATCGCCAACACCTCTCAATGCAGGACCAGTCATTTTTGCATCTAATTTGTGACAAGCGGCACAATTAGCATTAAACAATTCTTTTCCTTTCACAGGATCACCTGAACCAGTTGCTGGAGCCGCTGCAGCTGCAGCCGGCGCAGCTGCAGTTGCAGGTGCTTGAGCAGAAACACCCACTGCAAACATGGCAGTAAATGCTAAAGAAAAGATAGTTTTTGAAAACGATTTAGGGTTACCCAACTTTTTCATATTAAAAATTAATTATCAAACTTATTTTTGGTATGGTTTTAGCAAAAGCCTTATCATACTTTTTAAAACTTGGACAAAAATACAACATTACAATAATTATCAAAACCTTAAATTTATCATAAAATGTAATTTATTTTAATTCTAAATAACATAAC
>CAZULO010000376.1:0-1524 GCA_964621245.1 uncultured Flavobacterium sp. | reverse complement strand
AAGTGACCAGGTAGTGCTAGGGCCTGTCCCTATATCGCTGGCGCATCCGATGCCGCGCACGCGGCGAAGCGCCGCGAGACGAGATCGGGCACGGGCACGGGCACGGGCACGGGCACGTCGAGACGAGAATCGCAGCGAGGGCGCGATCGAGGCACAACTCGCCCGGAGGGTGGCCGAAGAGAGCGCATGCTCCTCGATCACGAGCGTCTCGACGTCTATTCGATTGCGCTCGACTTCATCGTGCTCGCGAACGAGATCATCGAATCGCTTCCGCGCGGGCGCAGCCATCTGGCGGACCAGCTCACCCGAGCCTCGACGTCGATCGTGCTGAATCTGGCGGAGGGCGCCGGCAAGCTCTCGAAGCCCGACAAGCGACGCTACTATCTCACCGCGCGAGGGTCCGCGACCGAGTCCGCGGCTTTACTCGACGTGTGCTTGCGGTTGAAGCTCATCGGAGAAGCCGAGCACCGAGCGGGCAAGGCGATGGTCGTGCGTATCGTGTCGATGCTCATCAAGCTCGCGATGAGCCTGGAGGACGCAAAGCCGGACACCGGCACGTGAACGCTGCCACTACACTCGGAGCCACAGCAGTGCGCAGCCGATCGCGACGACGGCCCCGTAGTTACGCAGGGTTTTCTCGTAGCGAGTGGCGAAGCGACGGGCCTGCTTGAGCAGGTTGAAGCTGCACTCGATCTCAGCACGCGCCTTGTACCGCTCCTTGTCGTACGGCAGCTTCTGCGCGCGGCTGCCGTTGGACGGGATGACCGGCACGCAGTTCTGCTCGGCGAGTGCGGCTCGAAACGCATCCGAGTCGTAGGCCTTGTCGGCGAGCAGACACGTGGACAGCACTCTTGCGACGAGCTCTTGGGCGGGGCGGTTGTCATGCCGTTGGCCCTCGGTGATCTCGAACGTGAGCGGCAGTCCGAGGGCATCGACGACCAGGTGGACCTTGGTGGAGAGGCCGCCGCGCGAGCGACCTATGCCCTGCTCCGCGGCCCCCCCTTTCCTCCCGCGGCGTGCTGGTGAGCGCGGTTGATCGTGCTGTCGATGCTGTGCCATTCGTCATCGCCATCGGTCTGCAGCGCGTGGAACAGCCGGCTCCACTTACCGGTCTTCGACCATCGATCGAACCGATTGAATACGGTCTTCCACGGTCCGAAGTCATCGGGCAGGTCCCGCCATGGCACTCCTGTGCGGCGCCACCACAAGACCGCCTCGACGAAGTTGCGGTCGTTCTTCGGCGGGCGCCCCACTCCGCGCTCCGCTACGAGCACCGCTTCGATCTTGCCCCATTGCCGCTCGTCCAGTTGACGTCGAACCATCGTGCACAGAGCTGGAACACACCTTCGACGCCATGGACAGTGCGTGCAGTGTGCACAGCAATTTCCGCCCACCACAGAACCCGCGCGCCCTTCAAGCCCGGCCGTCTGGTACGTGCCCGTGCCCGTGCCCGTGCCCGTGCCCGCTCTCCGTCTCGCCTCACGTCGCGCCGGCCTCGCCGGACGTGGCAGCGATATAGGGACA
>CAZULO010000375.1:0-1549 GCA_964621245.1 uncultured Flavobacterium sp. | reverse complement strand
GGGTTCAGCATAATTTTGGAGATTGTTATTCTGGTTACTCAATACAAGTAATACCTAAATATGAAAATGAAATAAGTCATACCGATTATTTTTTAGATTATAAAAAATTAAATTAACTTAAAAAATTAACGAAATGAAAAAATCAATATTACTAATCCCTTTTTTATTTTTAGGGTGTGCAACGGTTAAAAAAACCAATACAGAAACGGAATTGAAAACAGATAGTAGTGCAAGTGTAAATATAGACGCTACTAAATTTTCAGAGGGTTGGAGTTTAGAACCTATCGATTTAGAAAAACCTATTTTAATTAACGGCAAAGAACATTTTAATACACGTGTTATCTATAACAACTCAAAAGAAACGATTAAATATAGAGATACAACGCAAGTAAAAGCAGTTTTAAAGCAAGAAGTAAAAGAAAAGGGAAAAGACTACACGCAAGTAATAGAAAGTCTTTCTGCAAAGCTATTTTGGCTTTTAATAATTATGTTTGTAATTGTAATTATTATGAATTATATAAAAAAGAAAGTGCCGTTAATTTAATAAAAAAGCCCTAGCGTAATGTTAGGGCTTTTTTTGTTTGTTACCAATTATATTTTTTATATAAATAATTAATTGAATTCATATATCCTGGCAATTGTAATAAGCATAATATTAAAAATAAAAAAGGTTTATTTAAATTAATTATTTGCGCTATACTTATTGGTAATCCAATTGTGCAAATTATTACACACAAAATACTTGATGTTGTTATCATAATTTCTATTTATTTAATTGTTAATATTTATTTTTACGCAATAACTAAATAATTAATTTACTGTAAATTAGATAGTTGAAAAGGTAGTTGCGTATATATTTGAGTTAGCAGCCATTTAACCAACTACGTATGAAAATAGCCAAATATCTATTAACATTTATTCTAATTTGTTTATTCATCAGTTGTGGAATGGAATGCGTCGATAAAAAAACAGGATTACAAAAATCGAGCTTAAATATAGAGGAATCAAAACAAAACAATGTTTTCAATTTTCCATTAACTTCAGATACTAAAACTCTTGTAATTGATAATGAAAGAGTGTTGAATATTAAAAGTGTATGGGTTGAGAATAGCTGGTCATATGAATGTGTAAATAATCGTGCTGTTTTAGTGAAAAAGAAAACCCAACAATTTGTTATTGATTATGAATACGATGCGCCAGAAAATGATTCAATTACGTTATGTTTATGGAAACTTAATGAAAAAAGTGGAAGTTGTTTAGGTAGCACTATGAGATTTAGTTATAATGGAGAAGACACGCTCAAATTAGTATTGCGAGATGACAACCAAAGAGAACTTGAAATACTAAAGTTTAGGAAAAAAAAATAAACGGCTGCTAACAGGCGTTTGGCAAGATTGCGAATTTTGTTGTAAATACACGTTTATTTCTCGCAAGAAATTTTATCTTTGAAAGAAAATAATCGGTTCCGAAGTTCGCAACCTCGCCAAGCGCCGGAACGTTATCTGTTATTTTACCTAACTATGTGGCAATTCGTTACAATATAACGTTT
>CAZULO010000374.1:0-1551 GCA_964621245.1 uncultured Flavobacterium sp. | reverse complement strand
AATAATTGACTCATTGAAAATTGAGGAATTGGCATATTTATTAAATCTTTCTTTCAATTACGTAGTTCACCATTAAGATTAGGGAGTCTTTATAAATAGAGGTAGGGAAGTCTTGAATTAGAAGTAAAGCTTCTTGTTGAAATTGAATCATTTTTTGTTCGGCATAGGAGAGTCCGCCATTGTTTTTTACAAAAGTGATGACTTCTTTGACACGTTTTTTGTCTTTATTGTGATTTTTGATGGAATTGATCAACCAGCTTTTTTCTTTTGGAGAACAATTATTTAAGGTATGAATTAACGGCAACGTCATTTTTTGTTCTTTGATGTCAATTCCGGTTGGTTTTCCGATGGCATCGTCGGTATAATCGAATAAGTCGTCTTTAATTTGAAAAGCCATTCCAATTAATTCGCCAAATTTTCTCATTTTTTCGACCGTTTTAGATTTTTCTGGTACAACAGCACAAGCGCCAAGCGCACAACAAGCGGCAATTAAGGTAGCTGTTTTTTGTCTGATAATTTCGTAATAAATGGCTTCTGTGATGTCTAATTTTCTTGCTTTTTCGATTTGTAACAATTCGCCTTCACTCATTTCTCTTACGGCAACTGAAATAATTTTTAGTAAATCGAAATCGCCATTATCTATAGAAAGTAATAAGCCTTTTGATAATAAAAAATCGCCCACTAAAACGGCAATTTTATTTTTCCACAAGGCATTGATAGAGAAAAACCCACGACGTTTATTACTGTCGTCCACCACATCATCATGTACTAAAGTAGCTGTATGAATTAACTCAATTACCGAAGCACCTCGATACGTTCTGTCGTTTACAATTCCGCCAGATACCATTTTTGCTGTAAGAAACACAAACATCGGACGCATTTGTTTTCCTTTTCTGTTAACAATGTAATGGGTAATTCGGTTTAAAAGTGCCACTTTAGAAGACATAGCTAATTGAAACTTTTTTTCGAAAAGTTCCATTTCGTAGGCAATAGGCTCTTTTATTTGCTCGGTAATTTTCATATACACAAAAGTAGTGAAAACTTGTAGTTTAGCCAAAAGATTGCTGATAAGTTTAGCCCTGATTGTAGTGGCATCCTTTATAAAATTTATAGCTTTTGTTAGCTATGAATTTTATAAAGATATAGCGGAAAGCAGGATATAGCTCCAAAAAAATACAAGAATTAGATTTTGAAATAAATTCAGAATGACCAATTGGTTTAAGATTTATTGGCTAATTGTCCGCAAGCGGCATCGATATCTTTTCCTCTACTTTTTCTAACTTTTACAACGATATTGTTTCTTTCTAAAGCTGTGATGTAATCATTTGTAGCTTGTTCGCTAGCTTGTTGGAAATCGCCATCATCAATCGCGTTATATTCAATAAGGTTAACTTTACACGGTACATATTTACAAAATTTCACCAAGGCATCGATTGAGGCTTTGTCGTCATTAATTCCTTTCCAAACTACGTATTCATAGGTGATTTTGCTTTTTGTTTTAGCATACCAATATTCTAAAGCTTCACGTAATTCGGGTAATGGAAAACTTTT
>CAZULO010000373.1:0-1563 GCA_964621245.1 uncultured Flavobacterium sp. | reverse complement strand
TCCTGACGCGATCACAAGAAGCCTCGATAGTTTATCGGGGCTTTTTTGTTTTTATACCTCATATATTTTTCTGTAATTGTTTTTCTTTGAAGATGGTATTTGAAGTTTTTTATAGTACTAATCCAGATTCTTTATATCTAATGTAGTTTAAAGAATTCTAACAGTAATTGGATAAAATCTAACTGTAACGACAAGAAATCTAAATGTAATAGCAATAATTCTAACTGTAACGACAAGATATCTAAATATAACAGCAAGAAATCAAAATGTAATTGCTAGAAATAGTAATATTTAATTCATTGTATACACTTTTCCTCACGGCATACTATCAAAAGTAAGACAAAATGCTTTTTTGTATACAAAATGGGTTTTAAAAAAAAGAAAAACACCAAGATTACTGATTGTTAAAATAGCGTGTATTAAAATTTAAAGCCGTTATTTTTTTTTAGCATAAAAATGATACAGCAAATAAACGTTAGTAAGTAGAGTAGACCTAAAGCTGTATTTTTAAATGTGTACGTTTGGAAATCAAATTCTCGAAGTAATGTCAGTCCAATGGGTAGGGCTAGTATTGCGGAGATAAGTGTAAAACCTGTTTTATTTTTCATTTTTAATGTTTTGTAATTATATCAATTAAAATTCCTAAAAGTATTGCTTTACTTGAAATATTATTTTCTATGCTTCATCAAAAATATGATTTTAAAAGAAATACATTCTATAATTCGATAGCATCTTCATGTTTTTTTTAATTTCTAGTTATTTATAGACTTTATATAATTTGAAACAAAAAAATAAATAGTATTCTTCCATTTATGCTAGATTCCGATTTATATTTAAATTATTAGTAAAGATTTTTTTATTTTTAAACATCAGAAACGTTTCTTGTAATTTTATTTATTGACAAAATTATTTGAATTCTTCCGCATAATTATCGTCCCATTTGAAAGCATTTATAATCCAGCCCTTGCTGTTTTTATAATAGGTAAATACAAGTCTTATTGCCGTATATTCAAATTTTACTAGATAGGTTTCTCTAAATGCGGCATCCGGAATGTTTTGTTCTTTAATTTTTAGTATCGACTCTGGCTTACCAAATCTTTGAGAAATTACATTTAAGGATTGCATCGTTTGATTTTCTAAAGAATAGATTTCATTTTCGGGTAACGGCCAAAACGATTTGAGAATTTTAAAAGCCTCTATGCTATTATTCTCTTTAAAATGCTGTGTGACTTATTTGGAAATCGCTTTTGCTTCCTCTATTTCTTTAATTATTTTTCTTGTGTAGATAGATTTGTGGTAATGAAAATTAAAAATATTGAAAAAATAGTTTTGAAGTGATTTGTTTTCATTTATAGTAGAAATTGATGTAAGTAGAAATAAAAAGCACTTTTCAAACGAAAAGTGCTTTAGTTAGTAGTATCTATTATAATTCTTCTGCAAATGTATTATTTTGTTTGAAATCGCCAGATTGAAATCCTTTGGTGAACCATTTTTTTCTTTGGGCTGATGTTCCGTGTGTGAATTTTTCGGGTTGCACGTAGCCTTGCATTTTAGATTGGATGG
>CAZULO010000372.1:0-1568 GCA_964621245.1 uncultured Flavobacterium sp. | reverse complement strand
GTTTTAAATGCGTTTGATACGGAGTTAAAAAATGCAAAGTTTATCAAATCTTATGAGTTAGTTACCAAAGAAGAAGCTGCGAAAAACAATCCCGATATTGTAGGGAAGGATTTTATGGAGTTTTTAGGATTTAATCCGCTACAAAATTCGTTTGATATACATTTAAAAAGTGAGTATGTAACGAAAGAAGAAATTACCAAAATTGAGAATAACTTTAAGCTAAATAGTCAAATTTCTGATATTATTTATGATAAAGAATTAGTGGCTTTGGTAAATGAAAACGTAAGTGAAATTAGTTTTTGGATTTTGATAATTAGTACCGTTTTAGCTTTTGTAGCGATGTTGTTAATTAATGGTTCTATTCGATTGTCAATTTATGCACACCGTTTTACCATTAAAACCATGCAAATGGTAGGTGCTACAAAATCTTTTATTCGAAAACCCTTTATCAAAACGAGTATTATATTAGGAATCATTGGTGCAGTATTAGCCATTATTGGTTTGGTTATTTTAGCTTTTTATATTGATGGATTGTTCCCAACATTAGGAATAGCTAAAGATTATAGTTCGTTAGGCATTGTAGCTACTGGTGTTTTGTTAGTGGGAATTATCATTACTTGGCTAAGTACTTATTTTGCTACCACACGTTTCTTAAATTTAAGAACGGATGATTTATACTAGAAGAGCCAAGTAAAAAGAGCCAAGTAAAAAGTAAAAAGAGCTAAGTAATAAGTTTAAAAAAAATATGAAAGAAGATACAAACAAACCAGAATTTTTATTCTCAAAAGAGAATTATAAAATACTAATCATTGGATTAGCGGTTATCGCTTTAGGATTCATTTTAATGAGCGGTGGGGCTAATGACAATCCAAACGTATTTAACGAAGAAGTGTTTAGTTTCAGAAGAATTCGTTTAGCACCAACTGTAGTGTTAATCGGTTTTGGAATTACAATTTATTCTATTCTTAAAAAAAGTCAAAAATAGTTTACAGTCGAAGTAATCAGTATTTATAAACTGTAAGCTGCAAACTGTGACTGAATACTAAAAAAATGGATGTATTACAAGCCATAATCATTGCTATAATTGAAGGCATAACCGAATATTTACCCGTTTCTTCTACAGGTCACATGATTTTTACGAGTTCTTATTTCGGAATTGAAAAAGAAGAATTTGTAAAATTATTTCAAGTTTCCATACAATTCGGAGCCATTTTGGCTGTTGTGGTGTTGTATTGGAAAAAGTTTTTCGATTTCTCGAAAATGCAATTCTTTATCAAATTAGCTTGTGCTGTTGTACCAGCTTTAATCTTAGGAAAATTATTCGATGATAAAATTGAAGCTGTTTTAGAACATCCCACTCCAATTGCTATTGTATTAATTGTTGGTGGAATTGTACTTTTATTTGTAGATCGTTTTTTCAAAAATCCAACCGTTCTTAAAGAAGAAGATATTACCATAAAAAAAGCCGTGACTATTGGTTTTTGGCAATGTTTAGCCATGATGCCAGGAACTAGTAGAAGCGCCGCAAGTATAATTGGAGGTATGCAACAAGGGTTGAGCAGACAAGT
>CAZULO010000371.1:0-1580 GCA_964621245.1 uncultured Flavobacterium sp. | reverse complement strand
TTGTCGTACTCTCCTCTGTGCTCGAGCCGAAAAGAGAGAGTGAGAAGGCGAGGGCTTTCGTGATAAATAAAACGTAAAGTATTCCAAGAAATATTAGCAAAAGAGTAACGGCAAATTTTTCTTTTTTTGGTCCTTTCGCAAGCCTCAAGATGATTGATGGAATTCTCATAATAATCTTATTATTATACCATAAAAATTCACAAAAAAAAACTGCCTAATATTACTAATTTACTCTTTATTACATAGATCGTGCCTTAATAGCACAAGCATCAAGCTTAGCAATTAATATACCCAATTTTTTTTCAGTAATAACCTGAAAATTCTTTCTTTCTTGCAGTGAAAGATTTTTAATAATTTTTTCCATATCTCCCGCATTAATTATTTCTTCCCTAACGCCAGTTTCAAGCATAAATTTTTTTGTTTGTTCTTTAGTATGATGTGGGTCGTACAATTCCAAATATGCCTCGTAATTTGCTATGTAATCTACCAACAAAAGAATTTTTTCATACCTTCTTCTTTTTTTAGTGAGTTGCTGTGCAACATTTTGTGGTTCTTCGTAATCCAGCTCATCTAAACCAATACTTAAACGCTCTCCTTCTTTGGAAATTTCCAATAAAATATTTTTCGCTTCTTCTACTGATTTCTCATCAGGCATAAATAGTGATTTTATCTTATTTACAACTTCTACTCCTACATCTGATTTTTCTAATGCTATTATCCCCGCTAATCCTAAACCAATTGTCAATCCTGTTATTGACATTAAATCCCGCAAAGATCGTATAGCACTTTTTTCAGGAATATTTTTCTTTCCCTGCGAATCTTCTCCCTGTAATTTTGACTCGTGGTTCATATTTGATAGGAAGGAATCAAGTAATTACTATTCCATAGACTCAACTTTTCTTAGCCGAGTAGTTTCAATTTTTTTCATTATTTCAAGTACTCTTGCCATTCCATGTGCCCTTATTTTTTTTCTTTCTTCTGGAGAAATTGCTAAGGCAATTTTTTTTAAGCTTCCAGGCTGCACCATATCAGTGAGACCTTCATCTAAAGAACCAGACATCTTCTCTTTATCTGGCTGCAATAAAACCCTTTCCCATAATTTTAAAGAAGAAGTGTTATTATTTTTTATATTACTTTCATAATCGCCAATAAGATGAAAAAGTCTATGAAGTAAAATGCTTTTATCTCGGTTGCTAAATATTTTTTTTAGATCCAATTTTTCTGGGTCGTTATCCAAATCATTAGAAACATTTTTTTCTAATTGCGTCACTTTTTCGTCAATTTCAGCCAGCAATCTGTTTGCTTCAAACTCAGGGTCTTGTACCAATGCAGTTGCAATTTTTTTATCCGCTCCGGTCATTCGCATTGTTTCCATGCCAGCAATTGCTATTGCAATAGCTGCTGTTGTAACAACAGCAAGATCTTTAATCGTCTTTTGAAAACTATTAGGTTTACTATCTACACTTTTATGATTATTTGGTCTTTCTGCCTTAGTGTTTGCTTCGTGTTTCATAAATTTACGTGAGAGTTAAAAAACTACTTCCTAGTGTAAGAACTATTATTCATAGAAGACCTTTTTC
>CAZULO010000370.1:0-1581 GCA_964621245.1 uncultured Flavobacterium sp. | reverse complement strand
ATTCTCCTTTAGATACAGACGATTTAATTAAAATGGTTGGTGGTTCGCCATTAATTGTAAAATTATTAGAAGGGACACAAGGGAAAGGTGTGGTGTTAGCTGAAACTAAAAAAGCGGCGGAATCTGTAATCAACGCTTTTAAAAGCTTGAATGCCAATATTCTTGTGCAAGAATTTATTAAAGAAGCGAACGGTAAAGATTTACGTTTATTTGTAGTAGATGGGAAAGTGGTGGCCGCCATGCAAAGAGAAGCGGCTCCTGGAGAATTTCGAGCCAATATTCATTTAGGTGGAACCGCCTCAGTGGTTAAGGTGACTTCTGATGAGAAAAAAATCGCAATTAAAGCAGCCAAAGCTATGAATTTAAAAGTAGCCGGTGTGGATATTATCCGATCTAGTAAAGGCCCATTATTGTTAGAAGTGAATTCTTCTCCAGGTTTAGAAGGAATTGAAGGCGCTACTCAAAAAGACATTGCTGGCGAAATGATTAAAGCTATTGAGAAAAATTTCAAATAAAGTTAGATGGAAAACAAGTATAAAATTCCTTTGGTTTTATTCCTATTAGGAATGTTGTTCACCATTGTTGGAGCACTTTTTAAAATAATGCATTGGGAATTTGCCAATCAACTTCTAATAGCCGGAACACTGAGTGAAGCCATAGGTATTGTTTCTAGTATTACAATCTTATTAAAAAAAAACTAAGTGAATCTCTATGTCGACATTGTAATTAGAAGCATTTGTGTGTACTTTTTTATGGTACTTGCGTTGCGTATTTTTGGTAAAAAAGAATTATCGCAATTAAATGCTTCAGATATTGTTTTAATATTGTTGATTAGTAACGCAGTACAAAATGCAATGGTTGGCAGTGATGTTTCGCTTGAAGGTGGAATACTTGCTGCTTTTACTTTATTTTTAGTTAATTTTATTTTCAAAAAAACGATTAATAAATCTGCTTTTTTAAGTCGACTCGTACAAAGTAAGCCTGAAATTCTAATTCATGACGGAATTATCGATTTTAAAACGTTATCAAGATTAGATATCTCTTCTGACGAATTAGATGAAGTGATTCGAGCTCATGGTGTAGAAAATTACAAACATGTGAAATTAGCAATATTTGAAATAAATGGAAGTATTAGTATCATTTCCGGTGATGAAAGTTTAATTCAAACCAAACACAAACGCATACATAAGTCGGTAAATTAATGGAAAATTCGTTTAAAAAATTATTATTAATATTAATAGGATGTAGTTTTATAGTGGCTTTAGGTGCTTTATTTAAAATTTTAGAATGGCCTGGAGCGACATTAATTTTTAATGTAGGTGTAGTTTTAGAACTTATTTTTGGTGCTGCAATTATGATACATTTACTAAAAAATAAAAATAAATAATGGCTCTAGAATTTAAAACATCTTGTGAAAAATGTGCTATTTCATTAAACATACAATCAGAAGCGTGCATTTGTAGTTACGAATGTACTTTTTGCGAAGCTTGCGCTACTGAAATGGAATTTAATTGTCCAAATTGTACAGGTGAATTAGTAAAAAGACCTAAACGTAAATCAGAATAATTATGGAAATCTTAT
>CAZULO010000369.1:0-1594 GCA_964621245.1 uncultured Flavobacterium sp. | reverse complement strand
ATTTAGTTGGATATCTTAATTTATTATTGTTTTAGTTGGTTTACTTTTTCAGCTAATAACATGGCATTATAAACATTTAATACACTACCTGATTTTGATAATTCTGAAAATTTTACTTTTTTATCAGTGGTTCCAGGTACAATAACTTCAATATCGTATTTTACACCAGATTCTAGAATAATATCTTTTACTTGTTTGGCTGTTAGTTTAGGGTAACGTGATCTAATTAAAGTGGCAGCACCAGATGTTAGAGCTGCGGAAAACGAAGTTCCATCATTCATAGTATATTTACGCAGAGGATCTAAACACCAAATATCTGTAGCAGGAGCCATGATATCAACATTTTTTTTACCAAAACTTGAATATTGACACATAAATTTTTCATTTACGATATGATCTATACCTCCTACAATTATTAAATTTTCAACATACTCATTCTCATCTCCTACATTATAATAATCGTTAGGGTATGAAAAAACAGTATCTAAATTTTCACTACTATTTCCAGCAGAAACAATAACTAAAACGTCATTTTTTTCAGCATATTTTAAAGCATTTTGAATCCATTCTGGATAAATAGGATCAGATTTACCAAAACTCATATTTATCACTTTTGCACCATTATTAACCGCATATTCAATGGCTAATGCAATATCTTTATCTCTATTATTACCCGAAGCAGCAGAAACAACTAATGGCATGACTTTAATATGATTACCAAAACCTTGTATTCCAATATTGTTTTCTCTGTCTGCTACAATCATACCAGACATCATTGTATTGTGCCAAGTTTTGTTAGCATATTTTGAAATTTGATTATTACCATAATTTTTATCCGTAATATCTGTTTCTCTATCTTGTATTATTTCATTTTCATTAAACAATGGATTCAATGAAGTAGTTAGTTCAACTTCTGTTCTTTCTTTAAATAAATCAATCCAAGCTTTGTTGTTGTTTACTTTTAAAAAATCTCTTGCAAAATATAAATCATAATATAAATCATCATCGGCATCAAATTCTCTACCCTTAAACACGCTATCAACTTGAACTAATGTATATTTTTTATTATTAAAAATTTTATTCAATCTATTGAAAGATGAAACATAGGCTTCTTGATAATATTTAGCTTCTTCATGCTTGGAAACATTTTTCTTTTTAGAATTTGCTAAAGATGCCTTTATCTTTAAGTAGTCTAAAGAATCTGCTTTGTTTCCTTTAAAATTTGTGGTATCAATATTTTTATTCAGTAATTTTCTTAATCTTCTTGTTGCATCATAATTTAAACTAAATGTGCTTTCACCTTTGTTATTACCTAAAAAATTCCAACCATTACTATCATCAATATAACCGTTATTATCATCGTCTATATTGTTATTAGAAATTTCATTTTTATTAACCCAAATTTGGTTTTTTAAATCCTCATGTTTGTCATCAATATAGCTATCAATTACTGCAACAACAATTGGTTTTAAACGTTTTTTTGTAGATTGTTCCTTATACCATCTATCTAAACTAATACCAGGAATACTGTCTTTTTGCAGGTCTAAATTTTGCCAATTTTTCAGTTCGTTAATTTTTAATTTTTTTAACTCTT
>CAZULO010000368.1:0-1610 GCA_964621245.1 uncultured Flavobacterium sp. | reverse complement strand
TCGCTCCAAAATTTTGAGCTGTACGCCAAAGCATGCCCAAATTTTCAGGAGTTTTACCATTTTGTATGCCTATTCCAAAGTATTCGTTTATAAAGTTATCGTTCATCTGTAAGGTAAAAATTGTTACTATTTATACATCATTTAAATCATCGAAATTAATTGGATCCTCAAATGCGTTTGAATCTGGTGGAATAGCACCTTTAGGATTAAATAATTCCCATTCATCCCAAATGTAATTCGTCGGATCAAAACCAGCTACCCAATCGATAAAAAGTAACCTAAACGCTTCAATTTCTTCTCGTATTAAAGGAATATAATTTTTATCTTTAAAATTTTCAAAGTTAGCTAAATCCCCAACTTGTACATACAAATTCATAGCAGTTTGTCTAATAATAGCCGCATTTTGCATTCGAATACTGAATAAATCACCCACTTCTGCACCACTAATTTTTGCACAGATCATCATGGCATCACTCGTCATGAAATGCTTGGTTTCATTTAAATATTCCTCATCTTCGGGCAAAATAGAAACCAAACTTTCCACCAATTTAAAAATATGTATGGCTTTTTTATAAATAGGTACATTTTCTGATCTAGAATTTCTCATGAAATATCGTGTAGTTCATATTAAAAAACAAAAATATCAATAATATTTCAATATTTAAGTCTAAAACTAAAGGTTTGGCACAGTTTTTATTTGGTTATATCAGCAGGTAAAATCTTAAAAATTTGTTAATGAAACACTACTACTTTTTATTTATTAACCAACCCTATTACACCAATTAGTATGAAAACAAATTTAAAAATTGGAAGTGCGATTTTACTTCTAACAGCAGCTGTAGCCTGTAACAAAAAAGCGGAAGAAAGTAAGTATGCCATGGACGAAATGGCGACGGTTGACAGCAGTGCTGTAGCTAATGACATGAGTTCTTCGGCCGCAAAAGAAGACCAAAATACGAAACGTAAATTTATCCGAACTGCCGATGCGCGTTTTAAAGTAAAAGATGTAGCGCAATCTACCTACCAAATTGAAAATGTTACGAAAAAGTTTGGCGGATTTGTTACACTTTCCGAATTAAGAAGTACAATTTTAGAACATGATGAAACACAAGTGAGTCAGGACAGTTTACTCCTTTCCTCGCGTTATGAAGTGAATAATACTCTTGCTTTACGAATTCCGAATACCAAATTAGATACTTTATTACGAACGATAGGAAAAGAAGTTCAGTTTTTAGATTATCGCGTCATTAAAGCAGACGATGTGAATTTACAACTCTTAGCCAACGAATTATCTCAAAGAAGAAATACCAATACTTCTAAAAGATTAGAAACAGCTATCGATAAAAAAGGGAATAAACTGAAAGAAATTAATGAAGCAGAAGAAAATTTAGCTTCGAAAAAAGAAAATTCAGATACTTCATACATCAATAATTTATCGTTAAAAGATCAAGTAAATTTTTCAACAGTTACACTAGAATTATATCAAAACGAACAACAAAAAAACGAATTAATCGCTAATAATAAAAATACTAAAGCATACATGCCACATTTGGGCATACAAATTTGGGAAAGTATCAAAACCGGTTGGTATTTGTTAGAAGGAATTATTA
>CAZULO010000367.1:0-1626 GCA_964621245.1 uncultured Flavobacterium sp. | reverse complement strand
AACTATCGAACAAAACCAATTGATATTCTTTAAAATTAGCTTTGTGATATTCGTATGCTAAGGTCGTACAATCTAATTTAATCACTTTATTTTTTTTACCAAAAACAGAGGCAAATTGATCCATGATGCCGCAATTAACCCCTGCAAAAGTATGTTCCGCTTTTTGTCCGATTAGTGCGATTTCTTCTTTTGATAAATTTAAATCGAACATTTTATTCATTGCATACGCTATTCCACATTCTAATGCGGCAGAAGAGGAAAGTCCGGCTCCCATGGGAATCGTACTACTGAAAACTACAGTAAAACCATTCAACTTTAATCCTTTTTCTTTTAACTGCTGTAATACGCCTAAAATATAATTTACCCACATTTTATCGATGGGTTGTAACGTATCTTTTAAGTCGAAATGATAGTCTTCATTTAAATCTTTCGCTACAAGGGTGCATTCCGAAGTTTCCTTTTTTGAAATAGCAAAACAAATGTATTTATTGATGGCTGCTGGTAAGACAAAGCCGTCGTTATAATCTACGTGTTCACCAATAATGTTGATTCTTCCGGGTGAAAGAAATATATGTTCCGGTTGTTTTTGAAATAATTTTTCAAAATGTTCCGAAGTGTTTTGAATTAGTTTTTTTTTCATTTTATGCTGAACTAGTTTCAGATCTTATTTACACTGAATTCATTTCAGCGTCTTTTTTTGATTCTGTATTTTAATTTATTGGATAAGTTTTAAATTTAAAGTTGCCGATTGTAATCCGTTGACTTTGGCTTCGAATTGTATTGTTCCTGAAGATTTTCCAGCTTGAAGAATTACCTGACATTTTCCGTTGAACGCACTTCTTTGCCAAGCACCTTCAGCGCATTGATCGGGTTCGTGTGAACTTGGGTCGCCATTTCCAACGCCGATTATTTTCGCATCTCCAGAAAGGTAAAACTTCACCATGTTATCCGCTACAGGAACTTCTCTTCCTTTTTCGTCGGTGATAGAAATATTGATTACCGTAGCATCTTTTCCATCAGCAGTCAAAATAGTTTTATCAGGAGAAACTACTACTTTATAAGGTGTTCCAGTGGTTTCTACTTTAGAAGTTATTTTTTTTCCTTTTTTGTATCCGATGGCTTCTAACGTTCCAGCTTCATAATTGACATTCCATTGCAAATGACTGTTTCTTTCCATGGTTTTCTTTCCTAAACTTTTTCCATTTAAGAAAAGTTCTACTTCATCCGCATTAGAATTCACCCAAACATCAATAGGTTGTCCAACTTTTTCAGGCCAATTCCAATGTGGAGAAATATGTAAAATATCTTCATTCGTCCACCAACTTTTATAGTAGTAATAAATGTTTTTCGGGAAACCGCAAACATCTAAAATTCCGAAATGCGAACTGATATTAGGCCATTTGTAAGGTGTGGGTTCGCCACGATAATCGAAACCTGTCCAGACAAAACCGCCTAGCCAAAATTTGTTTTCTGCAGCTAATTTCCACCAAGTTTCTGCTTTACTCGCCCACCACGGGTGTGTTATATCTTGGTCGGGAACATAGGCTCTAATGGCATCTTTTTCGTAAATACCACGTGTGGTAACGGTACTTCCCATTTCAGTTCCTAATAAAGGTTGATTCGGAT
>CAZULO010000366.1:0-1627 GCA_964621245.1 uncultured Flavobacterium sp. | reverse complement strand
CCGGTCAATGGAACAGAGAAAGTAATCGAGGTGTAGAATTAGATGGGAAAACAGTCGGAATTATCGGTTACGGAAATATGGGAAAATCATTCGCTAAAAAACTAAGAGGTTTTGATGTGGAAGTATTATGTTATGATATTTTACCAAATGTCAGCGATGAAAACGCGAAGCAAGTCTCTTTACAAGAACTACAACAAAAAGCGGATGTGTTGAGTTTACACATTCCCTGGACTCCAGAAACGGATAAAATGGTGAATTCAAGCTTTATAAACCAATTTGCAAAACCGTTTTGGATAATTAATACCGCAAGAGGAAAAAGCGTAGTGACGGCCGATTTAGTTGCTGCTCTGCAGTCAGGAAAAATTTTAGGAGCAGGTTTGGATGTGTTAGAATATGAAAAATTATCCTTTGAAACTTTATTTGAAGGAGAAAAACCAGAGGCGTTTGATTATTTACTTCAAGCAGATAATGTTTTATTGACACCTCACATCGCAGGATGGACAGTAGAAAGCAAAGAAAAATTAGCACAAGTTATTGTCGACAAAATAAGTAACCTTTATGTGTAACAAATGTTAAAATATTGCTACTAACTTAATATTAAACTAAAAACTAACAAAATTATGAATGAAGTTACCAATCAAGAACATTGGAATACACAAAAGCCAAATCTTCCTTTCTTTAAAGTAGATCCAATAATGGTTCTAATTTTCGGAATTTTAACTTGTGGCTTGTATTTAATTTACTGGAATGTAAAAGCAGCAGAAGTAATTAATGCAGCTAATGAAAAAGAAGTAGTGTCGCCAACAGTTGCTTTAATAACTGGATGCTGTGGTTTAAACTTATTTTTTTACTGGTTAGTAGGAAGAGATGGTTTACCAAAAGTTTATCAATTAACAGGTCAACCTCAAAAAGACGATTCTGTTTTATTATTAGTTTTAGGTTTTTTCTTTCCTATGGTGGCTGCCATGATTGTGCAATCGGAATTAAATAAATTATACAATTAATAAATTTATTCAATATAGAATTATAGGAATAATTAGTACGTTACTTGTACTAATTGTTCCTTTTTTTATACTCGTAACCAACGAAGGAAATTTAGAAAGCAAGCAATCCTTTTGTCCTTTTAAAATGTTAACTGGTTTTCCTTGTCCGGGTTGTGGTATCACAAAATCTTTGGTGTATTTATACGAAGGAGATTTGTTAAAAAGTATCACTTTTCATTTATTCGGACCTGTAGTTGTATTCTTTTCGGTTTACTTTTTAATCAAACTAAGTTTGGAATTATATTATAAGAAACCTTTTTTTTCAAACACGTTTAACAAAAAAAAGTGGACGTATGTTTTCGTCACACTTTTAATTGTTTATCATTCGATTAGAATTATTCTTTTCATTAAAAATAATTCGTGGGATTCCATTTTAAAAGAATCTATTTGGCAGTAGGTAAAAAGAGCCAAGTTAAAAGAATCAAGTAAAAAGTAAAAAGAGTTGATGTTATGCAACTATCTTGTTATTTACTCAAATCGCTCATTTCTCCATAAGAAAAATTATCCTTTATGTTTTCTTTCTAATTCCGCTTGAAATTCTTCCATAACTGGTTTTACTGTGCTTTCTGGAATGTCAGAAATTT
>CAZULO010000365.1:0-1643 GCA_964621245.1 uncultured Flavobacterium sp. | reverse complement strand
GTAGAAGCGCCGCAAGTATAATTGGAGGTATGCAACAAGGGTTGAGCAGACAAGTTGCTGCTGAGTTTTCTTTCTTTTTAGCTGTGCCAACTATGTTGGCGGTTACCTGTTATTCTGTGTTTTTGAAAACGTATGATAAAAGTGGATTGAAGGGTTTTGAATTAATTCTTGAAACAGAAGAAAACACCAATATGTTTATTATTGGAAATGTGGTGGCTTTTGTAGTATCGGTTTTAGCTATTAAGTTTTTTATAGAAATCATCAAAAAATACGGATTTAGACCTTGGGGTTGGTATAGAATTATCGCAGGAATTTTATTATTAGCTTACTTTAATTTATACAAATAATGACGCCAGAAGACTATTTAGAAGGACAAATTTTACTAATCGATAAACCACTTAAATGGTCGTCTTTTCAAGCGGTGAATAAACTAAAGTTTGGTTTAATTAAAGAATTAAAACTACCTAAAAAATTTAAAATTGGTCATGCGGGAACGTTAGATCCATTAGCATCAGGTTTATTGATCATTTGTACTGGAAAATTTACCAAAAGAATTGAAGAATTACAAGGTCAAGCCAAAGAATATACCGGAACAATCACGGTTGGAGCTACAACACCATCCTACGATTTAGAAACCGAAATTAACGAAACCTTTCCAACGGAACATATTTCTGAAGCTTTAATTCATGAAACATTACCACAATTTATTGGAGAAATCGATCAAAAACCACCCGTTTTTTCAGCCATTAAAAAAGACGGAAAACGGTTGTATGAATCTGCTCGTGCTGGTATTGAAGTCGAAATTAAAACTAGGAAAGTAACGGTGTCCGAATTTGAAATTACTCGAATAGCTTTACCAGAAATTGATTTTAGAATTGTATGTAGCAAAGGAACTTATATTCGTTCAATAGCTTACGATTTTGGTTTAGCTTTAAACTCAGGCGGACATTTAACTTCACTTCGTAGAACAAAAATCGGTGATTATTCAGTAGAAAATGCTGTAGAACCGGATTATTTTATTGAAAGTTTATAGTTGTTTTAATTTGAATTTATGAAATTCTTTACCTTTTCATTTTTTTTATTTTTCTACATTCATTCTTTTTCTCAAGATCATAAAGATGTTTTGTCGAATTTTACTCAATTTGAAATTTCATTTCCTCTAAGGCTTAATGAAAATAGAAATGTAGATGAAACCAATTCTAAACCTTGGTATAGTCCTAACGGATTGGGTGTAAAACTCGGTTATGGCTATATGTTTGACGAATGGATTGGGATTTCAGTACACTCAGGATTAGATTGGACGTTAAATGCTAAAATGGTGTCTACTCCAGTTTATGCTCAAGCCTCAATATGTCCAAAAATAGGAGAAAGTACTAGGTTTTTAACACAATTTGGTTTAGGTCAAAGCTTTGTTCTAGGAAGAGGAAAAATTTCAGGAAATTATTATAAAGCTAGAGTAGGATTTTTAAATGATGATGACTTTTCTATATTTATTGATGGAAGTTTTTATGGATTTACCTATTATCAGCAATCTTTAAATTCATTAAGTTTAGGTATTAGTGTTTTTTCGTTTGATTAATTCTACAAAATAATCCCAGCAATCTCCTTCATAGTAGAAATTCCTTTATCATCCAAATACCATT
>CAZULO010000364.1:0-1666 GCA_964621245.1 uncultured Flavobacterium sp. | reverse complement strand
CTAAAGAAAGGAGGTGTTATAGTATGTTGATTATACCAATTAAAGAAGGAGAAAATATCGATAGACCGCTAAAGCGTTTTAAGCGAAAATTTGACAAAACAGGAACCATGAGACAATTGAGAAATCGTCAGTGTTTTACTAAACCTTCTGTTGTTAGAAGAGCTCAAATTCAAAAAGCCTCTTATGTACAAGGACTAAGAGATGCTGCTGAAAGTTAGTAAATAACTTTTGAAGTATATTTTAAACCGTTATTATATTTAGTGACACTAATATAATAACGGTTTTTTTGTATTTTTAGATTTTAGAAGTTTAGAAATCATGTCTTACATAGAATCGTACCGTTCGTATTTATTATTAGAAAAAAAATATTCAGTACATACTGTTAAGGCTTATGTCGACGATGTGTTGACTTTCCAAAAATTTAGTAAAGATATTTTTGAGGAAGATGAAATCATTGAAGCAAATTATAGTATGGTGAGGAGTTGGATCGTACGTTTGGTAGATGACAAACTTTCTAATCAAACGGTTAATCGAAAAATAGCTTCTTTAAAATCATTTTATAAGTTTTTGGTGAAATCGGAACAATTACCATTTTCCCCTTTAGCTAAGCATAACGCATTAAAAACTCCTAAAAAAATCCAAACACCCTATTCAGAAAAAGAAGTTAGTCAGTTGTTGGAAGAAGGTTTGTTTCCAGATTCATTTGAAGGGGTTCGGGATCGATTAATTTTAGATTTATTGTATTCAACAGGTATTCGAAGAGCGGAGTTAATCAGTTTAAAATTAAGTAGTTTCGATTTTTATAATGCAACGATTAAAGTTGTTGGGAAAAGAAATAAAGAAAGAGTTGTTCCGATTTTGTCGGGATTAAGTAATAATGCGAATACATATCTGATAAAAAGAAATGAGCTAGAAGTTATTAAGGATTCGGAATATTTTTTTGTGACATCAAAAGGAAATAAATTATACGATACACTTGTGTATAGAATAATTAATAATTACCTTAGTACTGTTACAGAAAAGAAAAAGCGAAGTCCTCACATGTTAAGGCACACATTTGCTACTCACATGCTGAATAACGGAGCTGATTTGAATGCTGTAAAAGAGTTATTAGGGCATTCCAGTTTGGCTTCTACGCAGGTGTACACACACAATAGTTTAGAAGAATTAAAAAAAACATACCGTAATGCGCATCCACGAAATAAAAAATAATGTTTAACCAATTAATAACGTTTGATATGAAAGTAGATTTTCACGCAGTAAATTTTTCAGTAGATCAAAAATTGATCAACTTTATTCAGGAAAAGATGGATAAGCTAGAGCGAGTATATGATAAAGTTGTTCATTCGGATGTGTTTTTGAAATTAGATAATACGTCAGATAAAGAAAATAAAATAGTAGAGGTAAAAGTTAATATACCAGGAGATGGGTTTGTGGTAACAAAACAAAGTAAGTCTTTTGAGGAGAGTGCGGATTTAGCAATCAGTTCGTTAGAACGTGTTTTGATAAAAAAGAAAGAAAAGCAAAAATAATTAAGTATTTATTTTAAAGTATTTAAATTATTTTATATGTTTGCAGTCCGTTAGAAATAGCGGACTTTTTTATTGCCGATGTAGCTCAGCTGGCTAGAGCAGCTGATTTGTAATCAGCAGGTCGTGGGTTCGAG
>CAZULO010000363.1:0-1678 GCA_964621245.1 uncultured Flavobacterium sp. | reverse complement strand
CTACTTTTACAAAATCTGAAGTTAATTTTTTGTAGGTTGTATCGTCTTTTAAAATGGGATACGGTTCTTGATATATAAAGTCCATTGGTATGTGTTTTGAAATGTAAAGTTATGAATAAGCTGCAAGGTATCCAAAACCTTGTAGGGTAGATTTAGTTGACTACTTCACAAAAAACCAACTCGCCACGGCAATAGCAGCAATTACACAAATTAAGTCTACTAAAAGCATCATTCCTAAAGTGTAACGCGTATTTTTGATGTTGATACTTCCAAAATAAACGGCAATTACGTAAAATGTTGTTTCGGCGCTACATTGGAAAATACAGCTTAATCTTCCGGTTAACGAATCTACGCCAAAAGTTTTCATTGAATCGATCATAAAGCCACGGGAACCGCCTGAACTAAATGGGCGTAACATCGCCACAGGTAAAGAATTGGTAATGTCTTTTGAAACACCAATGTTTGAAAAAGCGAAGGAAAGTCCGTTACTAATAATTTCGAACAAACCACTGTTTCTAAAAAATGAAATAGCTACTAACATACCCATTACATAAGGGAAAATTTTCACTCCAGTTGTCATTCCGTTTTTTGCACCTTCTACGAAAGTATCGAAAATGGTGGTTTCTTTTTCTACGAATTTTTTCTCGTGAATGAATGAAAATATTAAAGTAAAACCTATGATTCCAATTAACATCAAACCGGATAAATTTCCTGTAAAATAATTTTTACCAATTATATCTAATCCGTCTATGTACCACATTAATCCAGTAATTGCACCAACAATAACACCAATTGAACCTAATAATGTAAAACTTTTGAAGTTTAGTTTTTGTCTGATTCCGACCAATAAAAAAGCAGCAATTGTTCCAATAAATGATGTTATAATACAAGGCAACATAACATCAGCTGGATTGGCAGCATGTTCTGCGGCACGATAGCCAATAATTGAAGTTGGAATTAACGTTAAACCAGCAGCATGTAAGCACATAAACATAATTTGCGCGTCGCTGGCTTTGTCTTTATCAGGATTTAATTCTTGTAAACTTTGCATGGCTTTTAATCCGAATGGCGTGGCGGCCGAATCTAATCCAAGAAAATTGGCTGCAAAATTTAAAGTCATGTACGAAATGGATTCGTGATTTTTTGGAATCGAAGGGAAAACTTTTTCAAAAACAGGACTCAGTTTTTTGGCTAATTTTTCCGAAGCTCCAGAAATAATTAGCAATTCCATTAAGCCACAAAAGAAAGCTAAATAGGCAATTAAAGGTAAAATGATTTCGAACAAACTAAATTTACATGTTGGCAATAAACCATCAGATTTTTGTTTGCCACTAAATATTTTTACGGTTTGACTTTTGTAAACGTAAGTGGTATCGGCATTTAAAGTATCTCGATTTATAGTAAACGTTTTTTCTTCCGATTTTTGAATACTATCTTGTATAAACTTTGGAATTTCTTTTAAATATTTTTCAGAAATTAGAATAGGATCATCTTTTTTTCCATTTAAAACAAAATCTATAGAATAACTATTTCCAGCAAATAAACCAATAATTACAAAGGCAATTGAGGAAATAAAAATCGCTAACCAAAATCTACTTAAAACCATATTGTTTTTTTTGTAAATGTATGATTTTAATAGATAAAAAAAAACCGTCTAGAAATTAATCCAGACGGTTTA
>CAZULO010000362.1:0-1686 GCA_964621245.1 uncultured Flavobacterium sp. | reverse complement strand
AAACTGTTTTCGGTAACGTAGGTTCTATGATCAGCTTCCGTGTAGGGGCAGAAGATGCACAAATCCTCGCAGGAGAATATAGCCCTATTTTTAAGGAACGAGACATTATCAACCTTGGTGTACGCGAGTTTTATACCAAAATGTCCGTCAATGGAGAGCTGCGAGAGGCATTCTCAGGACGCACGCTGCATTCCCCAGAAACAGAGAGAGACTTTACACCGGAAATCATCGCCCATTCGCGAGCACAATATTGTCAGCCAAAATCTGCGGTCGAACAAATGTTGAAGAAATGGGACGAAGCCGCATCGGAGCCACCAAAAGGAGATGAAATTGCCCTAGAAGAAAAGTTCGAAGAGCCACTGATTTAAGTAAACCCCAACCTCGATAGGGAGACACGCTATTACAAATGAATACAGAACCACATCCCCATTGACTTTCTGTCACTCGTGAGCTTAGACTGCTACTCCAGTACGTTCATTCACACTACTGGAACAAATAAATAGGGAATGGAACCCCATCATTAGTTGAATCAGAGGTTAGAAATCTGCCAGTGTTAAGGAAGTTCCATCCTTGCGCGGACAGATTCCTAACCTTTTTTTGAAGCCATTGGTTAGGGGAAGAAAATGAAAATGAGTCTATAACAAAAGATGGGACATTCTAGCTTCTCCATGCAGAGGCTGGAATACAAACAAGAACCTTTTCTTGTCATTTCCCCTTTTAATATGGACCTCATTTTCCCCGAGAAATTTTCGATGAAGCAGGTAACGCTTTTGGAATCCGGTTTGATTATCGTTACCCCTGAAGTTCCGGCCGGATACGCCGCAATTTCTAGTGGTCTTCTGGTACCTGTCTCTTAAATAATAAGAAATCAGAGTAGGACGTGTGACCGTACTACTCTGATCTAATCTGGCGATTACACTTCGGAGCGGATAATACTTCGTGCATTGGAATCCACTTCGAAGTTTCTTATTATAACCTACTTACGTATAGAAGGTCAATTACTGTAACGATGATATTATAAGCAATCTTTTTCTGTGTGCAACATTTCTGCATTGACTGGTACATTCGCTGAATTGGCGGAGACATTTTGAATTGCCACTAGCACTCTTGGACGAGATAGATGAAGAAGGATAGAA
This sequence comes from uncultured Flavobacterium sp., assembly GCA_964621245.1. Lineage (GTDB taxonomy): Bacteria > Bacteroidota > Bacteroidia > Flavobacteriales > Flavobacteriaceae > Flavobacterium. Next base: position 550 of record CAZULO010000362.1, on the reverse strand, counting down.
TCTCTCCATGCTCAAAAACATCTTCTCTATTGTATTCAACGTGGCCCTTGAACTTATCGTGTTTGCTGTAGTTATGAGCAAGACATACGACTCGGATACAGAACTTGTCATTATTTGCATTTTCCTCTTATCGATACCAATAAGATCTCAGATTAGCGGCGTAGGTATTGTGTCGATGATTTCACCATCTTTTGCTTTGGATATGGAAAAGGACAAAAAGGGAGAGCAAATAGATAGAAAGCCGTACGAAAAGATGACCAGTGATCTTCTAGAGACACAAGTACGCTTTGCCATCCTCGGCGTTGTTTACTTTGGAATGCTGCTAATGTCTTAAATTCTATATATCTTCATGAAAGATTTGTCTGTAGTGATGACAATAGCAACTGTAGATCCTAAGTGTTTATTCTGGAGCCTCATATTTGAGAAGGCGAATGAACAAAATCTATATTTTCCAATTATTCAGTTAATAATTACATGTGTGGGTGTCGCCCAAATTATGGAGCCGCTTCGGGGATTCGAACCCCGGACCTACCGCTTACAAGGCGGTTGC
>CAZULO010000361.1:0-1692 GCA_964621245.1 uncultured Flavobacterium sp. | reverse complement strand
TACTCATTTATAGTTCTTTATGTGTTTTTAGGTCGAATTACGCCTAACGTTTTGCGGCTTTGCGAGGTTGCGAACTTCGTAACCGAAATTTTTCTGCTAAGATAAAATTTCTTGCGAAAGATAAACGTGAAATTACCACATATTTCGCAATCTTGCAAAACCGCTGTTAGCAGTAGACTTTTATTTTCTCAAACTTGCGGAAACTTGCTTTTGTCCATTAATCACAAAAACTTCAGGAACTCTTTGTTTTTTTAATTTTTCTTGGTCAATGTATTTGAAAACATTGTCTATATTATTTCTGTTTTCTTTTGTTTGAATTATCAAGTAAATACTTGAATCTGCTTTTTCGGCTTTATTATAGGCTGGCAACTGTTTTTCGATTCCTTTCTGTAGATTAGGATTGCTAGAATATTTTAATTCTACATTAACTTTAGCATTAAAACCTTTCGAAACTTTGAAATCAAGCGAACCAATTCCTGCATTTGTTTCTCTACTAATGTCTAAATTATTTGCTTGGCAATAAACCTCTGCAATACCATAAAATAATAATTGTGGAGCTCTTTCGGGTTTCAATTTTTGTTTATTATCGTATAAATACTCAAACCAACCGTTATCCTCAATTAAAGTTTGAAATTGTGTGCATATCTTTAAAACAACTTCTAAAATGTTTTCTGATGTTACAGGATTAAATTCATTGAGATTTAAAGGAAATTCTTTTGGAGCTTTTTCGGATAAATCAGCCCAAATCAATTCGCCAAGTGGGTCGTTCACAAAATCATATGAACTTCTTGGTTTTACAATATATTGTTGGATTAGTTCTCTTAACAAATCAGGATGCTCAAAAATTAAATTTTTTAAATTTTTTTTTCCGATTTTCATAGCGGATTTCCAACTATCTCCAATAATTGGATTTAATTTTGCTCTTAATTCATTATTATAATTACAAACGGTATCTATATCTGACCAGCACGATGCGATTGGCAAATTATTTAAAAGTGATTTTGGTAAAAGAATTATTTCTTTTTTAGTGAAGCTATCAAATGGTAAATCGAATTTTTTACTTTTTATTTTGAAGTTTTTTGTTACGACTTTTAATTCTTTTGCAATCCTTTCTGTATATTGAGCGAAGTGTTCTATTAAAATGGAGAGTGTCATATCACTAATTCTATCTGCGCCAATCTTTTCTTCTAAAACTCCTACCAACTCAAAGATTACTGGGTCAATTATTCCTGCTTGAATAATTTCATTTACAGTTTTCTGAATATTTGCTGCTAACTTTGGACCGATGGCATTTCCTCCTGTACCATCTTTTGAATAACCTAAAGCTGTGTTTCCAATTTCTTTGAATTGTAATCTTTTATAGGCTTCTCGCCACATTGCATCTTTATTGCTTTTGCTAGCAACTAATAAAAATAGAATTTCTTGAAAATACTTTTGAAAATCTTGATAAGAATTTGTGAATTCAGGAATCTTGGATATAACTAATAAACTTGGGTCAATATGCAATCGACTGTCGATATCAATGAATCCGTCAAAAACTCCTTTTTCATCAAGTTTTTCACTTGAAACATTTAGTAATGTGCTTATTTTTCTCGGCATAAGTTGTTTTTTTTACGATTCGTCCAGAAAGTTTACTGCTAACGTTTTGCAGATTTGCGAAGGCGGGGATTTTTAGCACTAAACTTCATTAGA
>CAZULO010000360.1:0-1701 GCA_964621245.1 uncultured Flavobacterium sp. | reverse complement strand
ATATTAAGTTTAAGTGAGAAATATGAAAAATATGCGAAAAAAGTTTTAGATTTGCTAGAAATTCACGAAATTCGCGCCCTAATTGACAACCGAAATGAAACTATCGGGAAGAAAATTAGAGAAGCAGAAATGCAGAAAATGCCGTTTATGCTGATAGTTGGTGAAGAAGAAGAGAAAAATGGTACCATTTCTGTACGTCGTAATGGGCAAGAAGGAAAAGGAAATATTACAGTTACAATTGAGGAATTTGCCAAAATTGTAAATGAAGAAATAAGCAAAACATTGAAACAATTTTAAAGTTTAACTAAAATTACAGAGTCATAGCAATTAGAAGAGGAAGAGGGAGTTACACTCCTAGAGTAGAAAAAGTAGCAGCACACCGTATTAATAATTTAATTAGAGGTGTAGCTGAAGTACGATTAGTAGGTGAAAATATTGAACCAGGTGTTTACAAAATGGCCGATGCATTACGATTTGCAGAGGAACAAGAAGTAGATTTAGTGGAAATTTCACCGAACGCAGAACCACCTGTTTGTAAATTGATGGATTATGGAAAATTCTTATACCAACAAAAGAAAAGGGAAAAAGAATTAAAAGCCAAATCTAGTCAGGTTGTAATAAAGGAAATTCGTTTCGGACCTCAAACAGATGAACATGATTATGAGTTTAAGAAAAAGAATGCTTTAAAGTTCTTACAAGAAGGATCTAAATTAAAAGCGTTTGTATTTTTTAAAGGTCGATCTATCATCTATAAAGAGCAAGGTCAGATTTTATTATTACGTTTAGCACAAGATTTAGAAGAATACGGTAAGGTAGAAAGTATGCCCGTTTTAGAAGGAAAACGTATGATTATATACATTGCTTCTAAAAAGAAAGTGAAATAATGCAATAAGTAATATGCAATAAGCCATAAGCCATCAAAAGCCTAAAACTTACTGCTAAAAGCCTAAAGCTATCAAGATAGTAAGTAAGAATAAATTAAATACCTAGGAAAAAATGCCTAAAATGAAAACAAAATCTAGTGCTAAGAAACGATTTAAAGTTACTGGTTCTGGAAAGATCAAAAGAAAACACGCTTTTAAGAGTCACATCTTAACGAAAAAATCTAAAAAGCGTAAATTAGCTTTAACTCACTCTGGTTTAGTTCATAAAACAGATGAGAGAAGCATTAAACAACAATTAAATATTATTTAATTCGTTTGTTTGGTTAAAACAAATTAATAACCCTGGAGTAGGCAATTGAAGTACAAAGTTAGAAGTACGAAATTGAAAGAGACTAACAAACCGCCTCACTACAAAAAACATTTAAAATTATGCCAAGAGCAGTAAATTCAGTAGCTACAAGAGCTAAAAGAAAAAGAGTATTAAAACAAGCAAAAGGATTCTTCGGAAGACGTAAAAACGTTTGGACAGTAGCTAAAAATGCGGTAGAAAAAGCAATGTGCTATGCATACCGTGATAGAAAGCAAAAGAAAAGAAACTTCCGTGCGTTATGGATTATGCGTATCAACGCTGGTGCAAGACAATATGGAATGAGCTATTCTCAGTTTATGGGTAAAGTAAAAGCTAACAACATCGAATTGAACCGTAAAGTTCTTGCAGATTTAGCTATGAACCACTCAGAAGCATTTGCAGCTATCGTAAATAAAGTGAAATAATCAACGTTTAATCATATTTATTCTTACTTATACAAAATCCCAA
>CAZULO010000359.1:0-1703 GCA_964621245.1 uncultured Flavobacterium sp. | reverse complement strand
TATTGGTATACTCCAGGATTATCTGGTAAGGTTTGGATTTGGAGTTCGAGTGGTGAAAGCATTTTTAAAATTGATATTGAATTTGATTTTTGTAATTTATATTGAAAAATTAATGCAACCTGTTTTGTGTAATTAAACACAAAAATAATTTCGCCACGAATTTTCGGATTAATTTTTCGATTTTATTCGAATTTCATCAAAGATGAACTAATTTTTGCATTTGTTTTTTTAATATTCGACAATTCGTGGCAAACAGAAAAAATAATATTACACCCAGCAACGAGTTAAAACAGCTTATTTGTTTTCTTTTTCAGCGATTTTTTGTTCGATGAATTCTTTGTGAACTATATTTAATTTTGAAATAATTATACTAATATCTTTTTTATCAATATGTTGTAATTGTTCTTTTTCTAAAATCACTTCTTGATTGATTGCTATTGAATAATTATTTTGTTTAAATTCTATTTCTAAATTTACACTATAATTTACATCATTGTCTTCCCATTCAAAAAATGAAGAAAAATTATAAATCAAGTAAATTTCAAGATATACATTCTTTTTAGATAAAGAATCTGAAAAATAATTTAATATTTTATTTCTATCAAAATCAAAAAGTTCATCATTTATGTAAAATTTGAAATCGTAAAATTTGTATAGTTTTTTAAATTTAGATTGAGACAAATAAAAACTGTCTATTAAGTCAATTAATGAAATAGATAAATTTTCTATTTTATTTTCCAATTTGTTATCTACAATTTTTAATCTCTGCTCCAACAAAGCAATTTCTTTATCTAAATCATCTTCTTCTTCAATATTTTCGCCTTTGGCACCAGCAATCATAATTTCTAATGAAACATTCAAATTTTCTGCAATATAAGTTACAAAAGCTTCTAAATTTCCAGCATCAGCCAAGCGCAAAACGGCAAAATAGTTTTCTTTATCTTGTGTTTTTATAATCACTGGTGGAAAACCAAATTGCATTAAAATAAAGTTCATTAGAATTCTGGCAGTTCTACCATTTCCATCATCAAAAGGATGAATTCGTATAAATTTATAATGAAACTCAGCAGCAATTAATATGGGATTTACGTCTTTTTCTTCTGTTTTTTCTTTATACCAATTTAGTAAATCGTACATTTTAGCTGGCGTTTCTTCTGGTGTAGCAAAATAAAATGTTTCTCCAGTTGCTGTTAAAACGTGATTAGGATTTGATTTGTATTTTCCAGCAGAAATTCTTCTTGAAACTATTTTCCCATCTTCATTTATGGATTCTTTGTAGGAATCTTTTAATAGTAACGAATGTAATTCTCTAATGAAGTTTTCGGTTAATGGATAGTCTTTTTTAACCACATCAATCACCCAATTTATGGCTTCATTATGACCAGTAATTTCCAGCGTATCTTTTAATGGTTTACCTTGTGCGGTAACTCCAAAAAGCAATAAAGCTTTGGTTTCACCATAAGTCAAAGAATTTCCTTCCAAATGGTTAGAATGATAATTCCAATCCAAACGAAATTTTTGCATAATACGTTTTTCTTGCTCTGTATTTATAGGGCGAAGCGTATCTAATTCTTGTTTTAAATCTAATGCTTTTTTAATTTCTACCATTTTGGATGTATTACTTAACAAAAATAACAAAAAACAATTGATTTCTACTTACACTTGGAATGAGTCTTTTTATTTACCGCAGATTTACAGATTTT
>CAZULO010000358.1:0-1724 GCA_964621245.1 uncultured Flavobacterium sp. | reverse complement strand
CCGATGATAGGATCGAGCTTCTTTTCGCTCGCTTTCTTCGTCATATCTTCCGAGAAATAATCCAAGACAGGAGTTTTGCTTTTGCCTTCAGACTTTCGGCGTTTGAGGTTTTCTGGTTCCTGCTGGCCTCCCCCCTGCATACCGGCCAATGCGCCTTGTAGGCCGTGGAAGAAAGATTCGAGAGATGTTTCTAGGTTTTTATTCTGTGAACGGAATTGATTAATCTGTCCGAACATTTCTTCGATATGAGTTTTTAAGTCTTCTGGATTGATCTGCATGCTTTCTAGCAAGGCTGTTGCGGCACTTTTTCCGCTTCCGAGAAGAGCATAGAGAAGATGTTCTGTGCCGATATTGGCATGGCGAAACTTGTGTGCGATAAGCACGCTTTGTTCGATAGCAGTGTTCAGAGAAAGAGAAAGTCCGTGCTTGATGTTCTGGCCTTCTACTTCATCCGATTTCTGTGCCTTCAGGAGAATACGAATGTTTTCATGAGTAACCCCGGCACCAGTAAGAATCGAAAATCCCAAGGATTTTGGTATGCCCAGTAACCCAAGAAGCAAATGCTCAGTTCCGATATATTGAGCTTTCATGCTTTTTGCTTCCTGCTCTGCAAGCTGCAGTGCTAGTTTTGCATTGGGCGTAAAACGGTCGAAAGGGTGCATAGAACGAGTGGGAAGATTATCACTCATCATCTTCAAGTGATAGGATCACGAGTGGATCGAGAATATTACCATCATTACTTCGTAAAAGTGAAGAAGAATACATTGCTTTCTTATTCCTGTTACTTCGAACGTAATAATGTTTATTACCTTTAACAAGCCATTTTTCCTCTTATTCCTCAGAGAATCAGTCTATTTTCTCCTTCGGAAGACGTAATAATCCTGCACGAAAATAGTAATGACTGCTGTGGTAGGTACGGCGAGGATAATACCGAGTATAGGGTGGATGGTGTTCGGAAAGCTGATGCCGATGAGCATACCAAACATAATGGAGATAGGAGAAAGCCCTACTGCATGCTTCATGATGAGTGGCACAAGCAGGTTATTTTCACAGAGCTGGATAGCGTAATACACTGCCATCACAATCAATGTAAAACCCAGTCCGCCATTTGGCTGTGTCGAGGCGACAAATACTGCAGGCAATGCACCAATAATAGGTCCTGCATACGGAATAAATTCTGTGAATGCAGCAAGAAGGGCGAGTGTCACAGCATAGGGCATGCCAAGGATTTCTAGGGCTATGAATACGAGAAGTCCAATGGAAACACAAAGCATGAGTTGCCCTTGGAACCACTGGGCAATTTTTACATAGATCGCCTCTGCCTTACTGTCGTAGTAACCACGATAGTCTCGTGGCAATAGCACGCGCACGAAGTCCATAATTTTTTCCCGCTCCATTTGAATAAAGAATGCCAAGAAAAGTATGAGGATAAGGTTCACGATAAAATTAACAACGGATCCTGCGATTTGAACCGTAAAGAAGATAGAGCTCTGGGCTACTGTAGAAAGATTTTGTCCAAACTGAAATAAGGCTGAGGCACGGTCTTTAATGCCCATGGATTGCAATGCCTGTTGCGTCATTTCTGTTAATCGTTGATTGAGATTTTCTGAGAGAAAATCAAATTGTACATGTGGGTTTGCAAGGAAGGCATCGGAGCTTTCATTGATGTAGCGCGCGATTTCCTGGAGCTGTGTTGCGACAATCGGAATGAGTGAGGCAACCAT
>CAZULO010000357.1:0-1730 GCA_964621245.1 uncultured Flavobacterium sp. | reverse complement strand
ACTAAAATTGCAGGCATAATCGCAACCAACACAACCATTTCTCGTGATGGATTAACCTCTGAAAATAAAGTTGAGGTTGGCGGATTATCTGGAAAACCATTGACAAAATGTTCTACGGAAGTCATTAAATTCTTATCAGAAAAAAGTAATAAATCCTTTCCAATTATCGGAGTAGGAGGAATTCATACAGCAGAAGATGCTATCGAAAAGTTAAATGCTGGGGCGAGTTTAGTGCAATTATATACAGGTTTTATTTATGAAGGTCCAAAGTTGATTAAGGATATTAATAAAAAAATACTGAAAGCAGAATAATATTAAGCAACACAGATTGGAGAAATTGGAGAAATTGATTTAAATTGTGTTGCTTTGTTAAACTATTAAAAATGTAATACTTTATAAAAATATGTTGAAGAATAAAAGTTTAAAGTTTTTAATTTCGTTAAAATTATTTCTGTATTTATTTTTTATAGGGACATTGGTTTTTATTTCTGTGAAAATGAAAACTGATTATGAAAATTTAGAAAATGTAAATGAGTTGTTAGAAGAGAAGATAAGTTATTACCAAGCGTTTGTTGTTAATAACAATACAGGTTCTTTTTATGATCAATTATCGAAAAGTATTAAACATAAAGATTTAGAAATAAAAGCATTAAAACAAAACAATACTTTTTCATTGTCTTCGTGGTTTGGTGTAATTCTAATGTTTTGTTCAATCTATTTTTATATAGCTTCTGAATTAGAAAGTAAAATTAAAAAAGGTAAAAAGAAAGAAAATGAAACTGAGAAAAATAAAATGCTTTAAAATTTCTACAATCTGTGTCTAAATAAAAATCAGTTTAATCGATCCAAATCCGCGTCATTCGCGTACCCAATAATATGAAATTAGTCTTCGCATCTAACAACAAAAATAAAATAGCTGAAATTCAGCAGCAAGTCGGTTCGCAATTTCAAATCGTCTCTTTAGAAGACATTGGTTGTTTTGTAGATATTCCGGAAACGGCTGAAACCATTGAAGGGAATGCGATTTTGAAAGCCAATTATGTAACGGAAAATTTCGGTTTACCTTGTTTTGCTGATGATACAGGTTTAGAAATTGAAGCTTTAAATAATGAACCAGGTGTTTATTCAGCTCGTTATGCAGGTGAACAGAAAAACGCCGAAGATAATATGAATTTGGTTTTACAGAAATTAGCAGATCAAACGAATAGAAAGGCACGGTTCAAAACGATAATCGCACTAAATATCAATAACCAACAATACTTGTTTGAAGGTGTTGTAAAAGGTGAAATTACTACAGAAAAGTCAGGAAATATGGGCTTTGGTTACGATCCGATTTTTCAACCAGAAGGTTATTCAACAACATTTGCCCAAATGACAATGGAACAAAAAGCAGTGATTAGTCATAGAGGAATTGCAGTACAAAAATTGATAAATTTCTTATCTAATTTAAGTTAGTCTCCCAACTTCCAGCTTCTATCTCCTAACTTCAAAACATAACTTTCTGAAAATCAATTACAAACAAATTAGTTTAATCCAGAATTAAATCCTACCTTTGCACCCAATTTAAAATAATATAATGAATAAATTTGAGCAATTAGGGTTAAACGAATCGTTGTTAAAAGCAATAAGTGATTTAGGATTCGAGACCCCGTCGGAAGTACAGGAGAAGGCTATACCACTATTATTGGAAGATGACACAGATATCGTCGCTCTTGCCCAAACAGGAACAG
>CAZULO010000356.1:0-1768 GCA_964621245.1 uncultured Flavobacterium sp. | reverse complement strand
AAATTTCAACACAAGCAAAAACAAATACTGGATTTACAGATGTGAATTTTGAAAAGCCTGTAAAAGTATTTACTAAAACCTTAAATATTGGTCAAGATTTAATTTACAGTTCCATAGAAGGTAGAAATGTGATGATTTCTGGAGAAACCTATGTTATAATTGCCAATAAACCCGTTACAGTTCAATATGGTTCTCTTTTTGGAAATGAAAGAGATGGTGGCGGTTATGTACCTACTTCAAACGGAAGTTCTTCAGGAGATTTAATGTACTTTGCTGTTCCCTATCAAGCAGCGGGTGAACAAGAAATTAGAATCGTAAGTTGGGACAATACGAATACCGTTCAATTAGATCGATTTGTAAATGGAAGTTGGGTAGCTGTTAAAACTTTAACTTTAAACAGATTAGTTGCTGGAGATTGGGTAGGAAAATCTAATGGTAATGTATCCTATCCGAATGTATTTCGAGTAACTTGTTCTGCAGGTAAAAAAGTTTCTGTTTTTGAGGGAAATTGGTTTGAAACAGGTTCACCTGGTACATCAGATATGGCCACAATGGTTTCCTCAGAAAGCGGTACTACTGCTGGTAAAAATTTCCTAACTTATGTTCCACCTCCAGGAAATGAAGTAAATGTTACCAATCCTTTAAGCGGATTAAAGTATGGTGGCGCGTTTTCTCACTTATATCTATTTTCTAAAACAGGTGCAACAGTTACTGTAAAAGATGCTTATACAAATGGCACAAAGTTTTCAAAAACATTTACCATCTTACCAGAAAAATATGCAGATTGCACGATAAGTTTAGCAGAATGGAAGGCATTTTATAATGGAACGGGTACGAATGTAGGACCAGAAAAACCTTATTTACTGATTACAAGTGACCAAGACATTTCTGTATTAAACAGTAACTTTAACGATAACTGGATGTGTTATATGGGAAGCTCATTAGGCCAGTCCTTTAAACAAACTTGTACCATAAACAATAATTCGTTAATTCCAGCGCAAGAAGCTACAGTAGTGTCACAAATAAACACTACAGATAACATTGTTACACCAGCCATTGAAGTCATTATACAAGATGGACTAAAAGTTTTAGAATCTAAATTAATTTATCCAGATCAATCTTTCAATTTAGGAACCATAACAGAATTAAATGATAAAACCACAGTAGAATTTACAAATTTATCCACTTTATCAGCCAATTCGAGTTATGAAATTCAAACAAAAGTGATCGGTACAGTTGGTGGAAATAATGGCGAATTGTTAGGCACAACCTTAAATGCTACAGTCGACATTAAAGTTACAGGAAAAATTGACGGTGAAACCCAACAATCTACTGTTGCAAAATCAGTAATGGTACAAACTACAAATACGTCTAATTTAATGTTTTCACAACTAGAAGATCCTGTTTTTAATGCTTTAACAAGTAACTCATGGACCATTAGCTGGATAGACATTAACAATGACGGTTGGGATGATCTTTATGTTACGGATATGGGTACAACAGCACCAAATAGAATATTCATGAATAATAAAACAGGTGGATTTACGGCTGGACAAGTGATGCCAGAAGACGGTGTTTCTATGACAAATACTTGGGCGGATGTTGACAACGATGGTGATGAAGATTTACTAGTTTTAAACAATAATAGAAACACAAATAAATACTATAGAAATGACAATGGTAACTTAGTGCCGGATAATTCTAAATCATTTACCCAAGATATTTCGTATTACCATGGTGGTGCTTTTGCAGATTATGACAATGACAA
>CAZULO010000355.1:0-1770 GCA_964621245.1 uncultured Flavobacterium sp. | reverse complement strand
CCAAAAATTTCATCAATTAATTTTCCTTTACCCATCGTTTCATCTACGGCAATTCCCATTCCTTTAGCCGCTTCAAATAATTCTGATTCTGTTTTTCCAGAAATATTAAAACCTGTAAAATCAAGGATGGATTGTGTCATTGTAACTCTTTTGTATGGCGCTTTAAAACTAATTTTATGTTCGCCAAAAGTAGCATCGGTTGTGTCGTTTACTTTTGTAGCACAATATTCCAACAGGTTTTCGGTAAATTCCATCATCCAATTGTAATCTTTGTAGGCTACATATATTTCCATAGCGGTAAATTCTGGATTGTGCGTTCTGTCCATTCCTTCGTTACGGAAGTTTTTAGAAAATTCGTACACCCCATCAAAACCACCAACAATTAATCGTTTTAAATATAATTCGTTTGCAATTCGCATGTATAACGGAATATCCAAACTGTTATGATGTGTCATAAACGGACGCGCTGCCGCTCCACCAGGTATGGATTGTAAAATTGGCGTTTCCACTTCCATATAACCACTTTCGTTAAAGAAAGTTCGCATGGCAGTGAATAATTTTGTTCTTTTTACAAAAACTTCTTTCACTTGTGGGTTTACAACTAAATCAACATAACGCATACGGTAACGCAATTCGGCATCGTTAAAGGCGTCGTGCACATTTCCTTCTTCGTCTGTTTTTGGGAAAGGTAAGGGGCGTAAGGTTTTACTCAAAAAAGTAAAGTTGGAGACACGAATACATTTTGCGCCCACTTGTGTGGTAAATAATTCGCCCTCAATGCCTAAAAAATCTCCTAAATCAGTAAGTTTTTTAAAAACTTGATTATACAACGTTTTGTCTTCGCCTTCGCAAATAACATCTCTGTTTAAATACAATTGAATACGGCCTTCGCTGTCTTGTAACTCTGCAAAACAAGCTTTTCCTTGATCTCTAACGCTCATTAATCGACCAGCAACTACTACCTTTTTTCCTTCTTCAAAATTTTCCTTTATGGTTTTCGAGGAATCCTTAACAGGATATAAGTCTGCTGGATAAGGGTTTATGCCTAAATTTCGTAAGGCTTGTAATTTCTCTCTTCTAATGATTTCTTGTTCAGATAAGGCCATTTTATGCTATTTTTTATAGGCTACAAATATAAAGTTTAAGTTTTAAGTTTTGGGTGTAATGGTAAGAGTTTTTTATGCCCTTTATAACCGTTGCAACTTCAAACTAAAACGTTGTACCTTTACATTTCAGAACCTTTACGTTTCAGAAAATGAACAAAACCATTCAACTTCAGGATTTAGGATTAAAAGATTATAAAGAAACGTGGGAATACCAAGAAGAATTGTTTCAGTCTGTTATTGCTCAAAAAATCAAAAACAGAAACGAAAACACGAACCTTCCAACCTCAAATCATTTGTTGTTAGTAGAACATCCCCATGTTTATACTTTAGGTAAAAGTGGCGATATATCTCATTTTTTATTGAATGAAGATTCGTTAAAAAAAATAAACGCAACCTATTATAAAATTAATCGTGGTGGCGATATCACCTATCACGGCCCTGGGCAATTGGTGGTTTATCCAATTCTTGATTTAGATAATTTTTTTACAGACATCCATAAATATTTACGATTACTCGAAGAAGCAGTGATTTTAACGGTAGCCGAATACGGAATAATCGCTACACGCAGCGAAGGCGAAACAGGCGTTTGGTTAGATGTCGGCACGCCTTTCGCCCGTAAAATTTGCGCCATGGGCGTACGAGCATCTCGTTGGGTAACCATGCA
>CAZULO010000354.1:0-1770 GCA_964621245.1 uncultured Flavobacterium sp. | reverse complement strand
TGGTGGAAAGGATTCGATTTGAGTGGAACCGGTTGCATGAAACAATTTGTATCATGTAATCCGAATTACCCGATCATGAAGACGAAGATGCATCTTGGCTCAGAACTTTATCTGCCAATCCTCTTTTTATCATGAATTCAACATCTTCGTTGGCATTGAAATAGGCAATCTCTATTTCTGGGTGCTCGTTTTTGAAAACTCGAAAAACCTCATCAACAAACGCCTGTCCCACGGATTCAACTCCTTTGAAATCCAAAACAATTTGCCTAAATTTATCCAATCCCATTAATAGTCTCTTTGCCTGAGATCGAGAGACATGAGGGTCGCCTGGATCTTCGCTTAACTTCACTGCGACGATTGTCTTCGTAAAACCTGTATCTACTCCTGAATATTGATCCATTACATTCTTTATATTTCTTTCAGATTTTATATCGAGAGACATGCGGATGAATGTACCCCCACTGTCGCGATGTTTTCTCTCGGTCGACATAAACCAGTCACCTTTTGAGAAGGTGTAATACAAATCACTCGATAAGATCGAAAAGCTATCAAATACTCTTGAGGTAAAAAAGATGCCTTGGCCACTATGCCTCGTTGGGTCAGTAGTGAATTTTCCTTTCGAAAGGTGAAGGATCGATTCTCTGATTGAATCCAATTTCAAAGCATTTTGGATTTTTTGAAAGATCCCAATTCCATTATCCATAATAGTCATAATCACCTTTCCATCTTCAATGGCTATTTTTGTAAAGATGCTCGTACCTTCAGAGTGATCAATCGCGTTATTATACATCTCGGTGAAACCGTAATTGCATATGTTATAAACATTCTCAGGGAATCCCTGCATGAGAGGTTTCACATATTTGCTCCAAACTCTGTCTTCTCCAAATTCCTTATTAATCTTTAATGCAAAATCTATGACGTTACCCGTTGATAAAAAATATTTCGTCGAACTCGTACGTCCGACTTTGATCAGAGTTCCGTTTTTCACCTCCCTATTCACATAAAAATGTGCTCTTTGCCTCGAGATCTTAAATGTCTGCGCAACAAGTTGAGCAATATTTGAGGGATGTGCCTTGATTTCCCGAATAATGAACTCTTTAACATCGATTCGTAGCTCCATAGTTATATTGTAATCCCCTATATGTCACCTTGTAAACCCCATTTTATATACTTGTAAACTACCCCTAGTAATGTTGTAAATCATTAAAGATTGGCCGAATTACAGATTTTCTAATATTTAAGCTCCTTAGGCACAGAAAGTATTGGTGGAGATGCCGGGAGTTGAACCCGGGTCCAACGTGTAGCAAGAAGGCTAGTACTATCATGTTTCTCTCGATATTCACATCTCCTCAGAAAGAAACAGAGAAAGAGAGTGAAGGTACTGTCTGTATACAGATACGGTTACAACAGTCGATAACCGTACGGTCTCGCTAGTGACGTCTCATCCAGTCAGCGAGAATCGCTGGGGAAACGTGGTCCGACTAGGTCAGACCTTTAGGCAAACGTAGGAACGAGGGCGCCATTGGCGATCTCGCGTACGCGGGCCATGAAATTGCTGTTTGCAATTAGGTTTTGCAACAAGTGGGTGTCGGGAACCGTTGCCATCCCGGATAGAAGCACAAGCTCGCTAGATTCACGCTGTCGAAGCCTGTCATCCCCAATGGTAAAATGCAGATGGATGCTAGAGAAGATGTGAAAAGACATCTTCCCGCCCGCCGTAGCCCCGTAGGGCGAAGGTGGGTCATCCCCAATGGTGTGAGAGAACGAATA
>CAZULO010000353.1:0-1786 GCA_964621245.1 uncultured Flavobacterium sp. | reverse complement strand
AAAGGATAACTATTAATTATCATCATGTTGTTTTCGGTCGCAAGACTTATTCGTATTGAAAAGAGTCTTCTTAGTGCAATATCAGTATTTTTGCCCGCTTATCTAAAAACAAACGATTTAGGGTTAAGCCTAAGTTACTCAATTCCAGTTTTTACCATTATAGCTGTTGGATTCATTATAAATGATGTTAATGATATTGAGAGGGACCAAGTAAATAATCCAGAGAGAGTCTTACCACAAAAATTGGTCACATTAAATTTTGCAGTATTTTTATACTTTTTTCTATTATTAATAACTCTCATTGTCGTAAAAGTTTTTATCCCATTCAATCATATATTTTCATTTCTCCTTTTTGTGACATTAGTCACTAACTACAATTATGTTGTTAGTGCTTTTCCTTATCTCAAAAACCTCTACGTTGTTCTCATTACTGGAGTGCATTTATCTATCATGTTTTTATTAATACCCTTTAATCCTTATTTCTTCGTATGCACATGCTTGAATATACTAAGCCAGGAAATGCTGCTTGATCTGCGTGATTTAAATGGTGATGGAAGTACTTTCCCTAAAATAGTTGGTAAGCGAATGGTGATTCAAATAGTTATGATTCTTCAAATTCTGCAATTATTAGTTTTATTGATTAATTGTAAATATGAAATGCAGTATTGGGGTCTAATTTTATTTATTATTTTAGTCCAGACTCTCGGATACATATTTTGGAAGAAAGAGCATTTGTCTTATACTATAAATACTTTAAAAGTACAAATCATGGTTATGTTTGTGCTAATACTTTAGACTAAATCAATAACCCGAGAATCATAATAATTATAGTTATTATCATTGGCAGATCATTAATGGCTAGTCTCAATCTATATTTCAATTCTTCTTTTGAGATTTTATCAACCTCTGTTAGATATTGAATCTTTTCAAATTCGGTAATCTTTTCCTTTTCTTTAAAGTTATCTTCTAGTAATCTTAATTTATTAGCAATCGATTTAGTATAAATCTTTCTAATGAAAACTCTTGGATAGTAGTTAAAAATCACTAACACTGGTAAGGCTAGAATTGCGGGATAAAACATAAAAATTTTGATCGATTTCCCCAATATAGAATCATAGATAAAAGGTCCATTAAAATAACTATTCACATGAAGCCATAAAGCTATAACAGTAAAGGTTGTAATTACATTTACATATACAGCAATACCATCTAATTTATTATCGCTGAAAATATCATCATTGAATTCGATATTCTCTATAGTTTGAAGCATCTGTGATACATAAAAAACCTTTCTTCCTACATACACTCCGCAGCCAAAGAGAGTGCACCCAAATATAACCATGAAAGTCTCGGGTAGTCTACTAGTAAATGGGAACTTGGCAAAATAAAAAATAGTGAATGCAATTGTAATATGAATTGTAGCTATTGCCATTGAACGCCTGAGAGAATAAAATCTTTTTTTGTGTTCTTTGAATTGAATATTTTGCTCCAAGTCATGGTCTTTAAATACATGGGTTATGAGTTCAGGGATATATTTTTGAGTTTTGTAAACCTGATAGGCCAATCCAAACACTAACCCTCCAGTCAAGAAAGAATTATACGAGATAAAGAAATGCTTAATATAAATACTGAATTCTGATTTATCAAAGAGATAAACTGCTATTGAAGAAACAATTCCGTAACCCAGACTAATAAAAAAACCGTAATAAACGGAATTCATGAGGAAAAAAACATATTTAGTCTTTCGATCTAACTTTGAGGTAAACATAATTAATAGTTATCCTTT
>CAZULO010000352.1:0-1793 GCA_964621245.1 uncultured Flavobacterium sp. | reverse complement strand
GCAAGTATCACTGCTGCTGTTTTTACAGCGCAGCAGGGTAACATCAACAACGCAACAAATTTTTCGCTCTGGTTGGACACCACAAAGGATGGGGTCGTGGATTACCTTGTCCAAGGTGGTGTTGTTCCTGTTGGCGGCAAAGTCATCTTTGACAATGCACCGAACGGAAACATCATTATCGGAGGTGGAAGTACCTTCGAAGTCCATGCAGACATCGCATCTTCGCTTGCAGGGAACAAGACTCTGCAATTGAAATTCGGCACTTCATCGCCTAACTATCTGCAGGCAGAAGATGCGAGGACAGGCGCAAGCCTGTACGGCATCCAAACCAACGGCGTTGGAGAGGGTGGCATTCATGTCACCACCGCGCCATCGACGATTTTTACACTTCGCACTCAAGGCGACTTGTTTGTCACCAAGAGTTCAACGCCTATTCGGGACATGTTCGTGCTGGGTGGTACTAGTGAAGTCGTTGCTCGTCTGCAGTTTCAGGCAGAGTTTGAGTCGATCGACGTCACTACCATCCGCTTCGCGGTACTGAAGAGTGCCGTGCGGAATATCGATCGTTTCGAACTGTTCAAAGTCGGTGCGCTTACGCCGTTTGCAATTGCAACGGTCAGTGCCACGGGTTCGGACAAGGTTCCGCTTCTCTACCAAGGTCAAGCGATCACAGTTTTTACTGTGCGCATGACGAATCAGCAGTTCGTTGTCCCGAAGGGAGAGAGCGTAGGCGTTTTGGTGCGGGCTCGCATCAACTCGGACATCGACGGAGCAGTCTCCGGAGACGTTTTTACGCCGATTCTCATTGGCACGAATGGCGCAACGGTTCCTTTTGTTGAAGCTCGGGGGTTTACCTCCAGCAACAATCTGTACCGGAACAACGGCAATGCCAAGATGAACGGCGAAGTGTTCATCGGCACTTCGAATACAAGTCTCGGCGTGAATAAGGACATCCTTGGTGCCACCGAAACGGTGGTGCTCTCGAAGATCACGTCCGTGACGAATGTGGACCCCAATGCGAATGGCACTGCTATCCCCACAGGAACGCAACGTCAGATCGGGCAGTTCAAAGTTACGACTGCGGCTGCCAATAATTCGCGCAATGGCACTAACCGTGTTGTGGTGCAGCAATTTTCGTTTCTCGTGAATGCCACGAATGTGGCGATAGACCTGGATTCATTCCGGGTCTACAACAAAGCCGACCAGTCTGTGAAGGCAAGTTGCTCAGTGAGCCTGATTTCAGGCATCTTCTATGTCACTTGCACCATCGGAATGAACTCGGTGAATACCGAGATCGATCCCGGCAGCGACGCGACGTTCGTCCTTGAGGCGAACATCGTCAATCCCAAGATTAACGCAACGCTGAATTCGGTGTTGCAGGTTTCGCTGGATGTCGGCCCGAATTTTGTGTGGGTCGACCATGACAGCGCTCGTGATACCGTTTTTGCGGGCACTCGTTTGCCCGATTTGATCATCAACGGCACCCAATACCAAAACTAGCTCTTTAAGAGCTAGATAGAGAAAGCCTCTTGCTCAAAGAGCAACGCCTGTCCCTTCACTGGGGCAGGCGTTTTGCTATACCTGTTTTTCGTTGCTGATAGCAGAAAGTACTGGTAGCCTGCACACGCTGTCTTTCGTGCGCCCGTAGCTCAGCTGGATAGAGCATCAGCTTGCGGAGCTGGGGGTCACAGGTTCGAACCCTGTCGGGCGCACCATATTTTATTTTGCTATGATGCGGATATGCAACTCACATTGGATATCCTGAAAGAAAAACTCAACGCATGGAAAGGCTG
>CAZULO010000351.1:0-1794 GCA_964621245.1 uncultured Flavobacterium sp. | reverse complement strand
TAACACGGGTTTGGCAAAAGTGGCGGTTCAGTGCTCCGCAGACACATTTGTGGTTAATCAAAGTTTGGTTCTCCGCATCAACATTTGTGGTGAAAATCGCCACCTTCGCCAAGCCCGAAAACGTTATGGGCAATGCTATTTGACGACAATGCTAACAATAAACGGACATTAATAAAAAACAATAAGAAGTTATGATGGACATTTTTATATTTAATGTTGAGTTGGGACAATGTGTTTTCTTTTATCCGAGAAATCACCATGACTATGCAATGATGGTTGATTGCGGAAATACACAACAGTTTAATCCAGTTGACTTTTTAATTGCAAAAAACTTCTTATCGCATAACAGCAGTGTTGGCAAACACATTTTAAGTAACTTGACGTTGACTAATTACGACCACGACCATTTTTCAGGGTTACCATATTTAAGAAGTAAAGTTAAAATCAGTAGTGTAAAATTTCCAAAAAACTTAACAAGTGTTGAGGTAAAAAAAATTAAACCAGAAGTAACAGACGCTTTAACACATGTTACCGACATTATGGATACTTACACAGCGGATGTAACGGACTATAATCCTCCTTTTACAAAGCACTGTTTCTATCTTGAAAAATCAGATTTTCCCGACACTGCGGTTAACACAAATAAATTAAGTCAACTTGTTTTCATTACTTACAACGGGACAAGAATTTGCCTCCCTGGAGATTTGACTTCACCAGCTTGGGAAAAACATCTACTTAATAAGAATGTTCAAACTCTACTTGCAGGGACTGACATACTAATTGCACCGCATCACGGACGAGAAGACGGTTACAATGAAAAGATTTTTGATTTTTGTAAGCCTGAGTGCATAATTCTTTCAGACACTTATATTAAACATGATACTCAACAAGGCATGACACAACTCTATGCCTCCAAAATTAACGGAAATGGGGTTTCGTTCAATGGTAATTCACAAAACCTGAGAAAAACTTTAACAACCAGAAGTGACGGACATATTTGGATAAGAATTGAGGATAATCAATCCAGAATTTACAGGAGTTTTACCGTCTAACTAAAATAAAAAGACATGAAAGAGATAATAGACAAACTTTCTTCTTACAACATCTTTAATTATTTGTTGCCCGGAGTTCTATTTGTAGCAATAGCCAAGTATTTTACTGAATACAATTTCATCTTGGAAAATGATTTCATTGGGGCTTTTTTCTACTACTTCATTGGCATGGTTATAAGTAGATTTGGCTCCCTAATAATTGAGCCGATATTGAAGAAATTTAAGTTTGTCAAATTCTCTGATTACTCCGATTTTATTTCTGCATCAAAAAAAGACACAAAAATTGAATTGTTTTCAGAAGTAAATAATACTTACCGCACAATTACCTCTATGCTGTTCCTTCTCTTAATTTTGAAACTATATAATCATTGCGACTTTCAATATCATTTTACAAAAGGGATTTCATTGTGCGTTGTAATTGTTTTAGTCTTATTAATGTTTTTATTTGCCTATCGAAAACAGACAAGCTATATCAATAAAAGAATTATATCAGCGAAAAAATTGCCATGAATAAACCAGATACAATCCTTGACAATGCTGACACTATTCTAAAAAGGAATAAAGAAAGCACATGCCCATAACACGGGTTTTGCGTTAGTGGGCGGACAGTGCGAATAGGAACATTTGAGCAATTAATAAACTTTGGTGCAGGCAGACAGTTTTCGGTTTCAAAAGCCCACCAACGCAAAGCCCCAACCCGTTGTACAACATTATTTTTTTGACCAATCGTTGCGTTTAATCG
>CAZULO010000350.1:0-1809 GCA_964621245.1 uncultured Flavobacterium sp. | reverse complement strand
CCATCGTTCAAGATTTTATGTAGGAGCGACTGTGTGCTCTTTCAAAATGCAATAATGAATCGCATCACTCATTGCCTGGCCGCTCGCAGCAAGCACGTCATTACCGATTCCTGTTGTCAGGAATACTTCGTGACCGTTGTTGAATGCAATGACAACTTGTACCGAGGAAGCAGTTCCTTCTTTTGGAGAGAGTGAATGTACCTCATAGTCTATGAGCCGAAGATCTTTAATGCCGACAAAATGATTTTCAAATGCACGCTCGAAGGCGACGCGCAATGCATCAACAGTGCCGTTTTTGCTCTGCCCCTTAAAAGGAGTGAATAACTCCTGACCTGTCATGCGCAATGTCACTGTCGCCTCGGCTCCAGAAAGGGAGCTATCTGTGAATTGATAATCGGCAATCTCGAAATGAGGTTGGAATAAATGCAATTCTCGAAGACATAATAGTAAAAAAGATACTTCCGCATTGCGGTAACAGATCCCCAGTGATTCATTGTTCTTCAGTAGTTGCAACATCTGCGCCTTGTTTTGGGAAGTGGAGAGCTGCGCAAGAAGCTTCTTATTCAAAAAAGAAAATCGTTGCAAAAAATCCTCGATATTCGCTAGGCCAGATTGCTTTGAAAGAATGCTTCGGCTTTTGTTTCCGACGCTTTCAGAGGATAAGAATTGATTCGCCATAGGATCACGCGCATTGCCTCTTACGTGCGCGCCTGCTTTATGAGTAAATGCATCATTTCCTATAAAAGGCGCATTTGGTAATACTTTTACATGGAGTATGCGCGCGGCCTCTTCGGCAGTTTCCTTGAGAAGAGCGAGATTGGGTGTGAGGGCGTAACCTTTGCGCATCAAGTTTGGAAGTACTTTGCTGTGATCTGCATTCCCGACACGCTCTCCGTATCCAAGCCATGTTCCCTGATAGTGAGTTGCTCCTGCTTCGATGCCTGCAAGCGTGTTTGCAGTCACAAGATTCGCATCGTCATGCATATGTACACCCCAAACCACGCGGTCACCCAAGGCCTTACGCGTTTTGGAGGTGATGTTATAGATCTCTTCCGGAAAACTGCCGCCTTTCGTATCACACAGAACAATACGATTCACTCCCGCGAGTATTGCAGTTTCAAGCGTCTCAAGAGCATATTCCGGATCTAGCTTGCATCCGTCAAAATAATGCTCGGCGTCGAATGTAAGATCGTGGACTCCTTGGCTTCGCAGATACTGAAATGTATCACGGACCATTTCCAAATTGCGTTTGGGAGATACATTCAACACGGTCTGCGCTTGTTGACGGGAAGATTTTCCGACAATCACGATAGCAGGCGCTCCACACTCCAGCAGGATGCGTAAGCCAGGATCTTTTTCTGCTGCACATTCTGCACGATGCGTGCTGCCAAATGCCGCAAGTTTTGTATAGGTAAGTTCGCCTGGGTGATCGCGGTAATGCTGAAATACTTCAACATCTGCTGGATTCGATGCAGGATAACCAGCTTCCGTATAGTCGATGCCAAAAGCATCGTTGAGTTTTGCAAGAGCGATTTTTTGCTCTGCCGTAAGGTTTAACAATGGAGACTGGTCTCCATCTCTGGGTGTGTCCAGGATTTCTATCGTGCGCAAGGATGTTTCAGAAGACATGATTGGAGATGAGTAAGATAAGAAAAAAAGCCCCGGGTCGCAAAGCGCCCAGTGCCGAAGGAAGCAGGATATCAGCTTACCTTCGCGCTAGGCGCGAAATAATAATGGAGCTGATAATCGTGGGATGAAACGTCAAAGTATCTATAGTATTGAATTTTTGCATACAGTTGTCAATTTGCA
>CAZULO010000349.1:0-1820 GCA_964621245.1 uncultured Flavobacterium sp. | reverse complement strand
GAAATAAAGTCATCAATGGGATCATGAAGGCCTGCGAGAAGCGGCCGGTCAGCCTTGAGAAGATCGAAGGCATTGTCGACAAGGTCGAAAAAGAGCTCCAGAAAAGCTTTGATAAGGAAATCAAGGCAGAGGTGGTGGGAGAGCTTGTGATGGATCTCTTGCACAAAGTGGATGAAGTAGCCTATGTCCGCTTTGCTTCCGTGTATCGTCAATTTAAAGACATCAATCAGTTTATGAAAGAATTAAAAGACCTTTTGAATAAAAAGGCCTGAACTCGGGTTAAAGCTCGGGGGATGGTTCTTCCTCGGGGAAAATATCTTTCATCAGCTCCTGATTCGGAACCAAGTCTTTTCGGAGAGTCTCCAAAAGTTTTTGCATGCCTTCCTGAGACTTCTCCTCCAAAATTCTCTGCTTATATTTATTTTTCTCACGCGAGAATTCTTGCTTGTCAAAATCGATATTCTTAATGACTCGAATGAGCGCCGCGCCCCCGGGAACCGGAACCGGCTTTGAAAGCTCGCCCTCTTTAACGGAAACAAGAGCCTTCTCAATCGGGGCGGAGGGTCCGATCCCCGGGATATAAGCCCCCCGCTTAAAATCTTTCATCGACTGGATTTCTAGCTTCTGTTCAGAAGCAAACTTTTCAAAATCTGAGGCTTTAACTTCTTTGGCAAGATCCTGAAGTTTTTGAAGGGAGAGCTCGACGGACTGCTGATGAGAAAAAATCTCTTTCAGAGCTTCTTTGGCACCCTCAAAGTCTAGCTTGGAGCTCTCTTTTCTCTCGACAAGCTCAATCTTGCATTGCCCGGCAGAGGTTGTAATCCACTTGGAAACTTCCTTAGGTTTTAGCGCAAAGCTTTGATCGGCAAGCTCCTTGGCCAAACCCACACCTTCAATCGACTGATCTTTGGAGAAAAAAGGACTCTCGTTGATCTTAAGACCATACTGAGTGGCCAGCGCGTCCAGCGAGGACTTTTCATCTTTGGTGGCTTCTTGAGTGGTCGCCGGGGCGTTGCTGGGAACCAAGAGATAGCGAATTTTAACCTTCGCAGGCTCGATCAAGACACTCTCATAGAGAGGATAAATTTTCTTTAAGTCTTCTTCCGTGGGAGCGGCACCCTTTGTCTCTGCTTTATAGACGATGTACTGGATTTCCCGGGAGCCTTTTTCCTGGGAGAAAAGATTTTCAAGTTCCTTGTCGCTGACTTGAATCTTTTTCTCGAGATTGTCTTTGATCTTGCCGATAGTCAGTGTCTGGCGGACTTCTTCTTCAAAATGTCTGGAATCTACCCGGAGGAATTCTGTCACGAATAGCTTATAAAGACGGGGATCAAACTCGCCCTTCGTTTGTAAAAACTTCTGATTTCCAATCCAGTCCACGACTTCATGATCCGAAACTTTCAAACCTTCCTTTTTGGCGTAGCCGAGTAGCAAAAGACGATCCCAAGCTTCGCCCTTCATATTGATATAAGGACGAATCTGGTCAAAAGACTGCCCATAAATCATCCGCGCTTGGTGATCCACTGCCTTATAACTAGAAAGATAATCCTGCACGGTGATTTTTTTGCCATGGATACGACCAATGGCTGAACCAATTTTTTTATCTTCACGGGAAATCAAAAGCCCAGACACTCCAAAGGACGCAATGACAGTCACCGCGAGCACGATGTAGATTTTTTTCTGAACTTTCTGAGAGCGTAGAATATTTAGCATGATAATTCGCGCATTATACAGAAACCCCACCCCCGAAGCAAGTTTGCCCAGTGTCCGTCACCCCACTAGAAACTCTCTTTTTTGGCCGACGTCCAATTTTC
The DNA here is from genome assembly GCA_964621245.1 of uncultured Flavobacterium sp. Taxonomy (GTDB): domain Bacteria; phylum Bacteroidota; class Bacteroidia; order Flavobacteriales; family Flavobacteriaceae; genus Flavobacterium. The sequence goes on along the minus strand of CAZULO010000349.1, from coordinate 6 downwards.
ACCACC
>CAZULO010000348.1:0-1829 GCA_964621245.1 uncultured Flavobacterium sp. | reverse complement strand
ATTACATTTCCTCTTTGTTTGACCATTTTTATCTTTTTTATCTGCTTTTTTTGTGGCAAGAGGTAGAAGCTCGAGTTAACTAAAATCTCCAGACTTCGCAAAAATAAGTATTAACAAGCTCTTATTTTAAATCCGCCTGATAATATTTTATGATTCACTAAGATGTTAGAGACATTCGAAAAGTAGTACTAAGTTTATTTACTCTTTTTAGTGTGAGGTTAGAGGCACGAGCTAGAAGCTCGCGCTAGCAGGGGCGGATATTACTAAAAAACGTTTGAAAGATACTTTATCAAACGCTTTGAATAATGCTATGTAAATTTAGTATTCAGTAGAAAAATCACCAACACACCTTTTAAACAAAGATTTCAATTCAGCCTTATCATTTAAGCAAGAGATAAATAATTTATTTCTATTTTTCACTAGTTTTCTATGCAAATCAGAAGCCATTTCAAATTGCTTTGAAGAGCCCATGTATTCGTATAAATCTTGATTTTGATTAATCAACTCAACGCAAATGTTATAGTCTGTCAGTGCAGAATTAATATAGTCATTACTTGCATTATCAATTATTTCAAACATGCCGTAATAATCTCTATTCGATAGTTTATCACTTACTTTAATTTTAATATCTTCTATATTCATTAGTTTCCAATTAGTGGTAGTTTATTTGGTGCAATACTTTCAATTGGTGCAGTACCTTTAAGCCATTTTGCTCCATCCATATTATCTAAAATTAAAGTTTGCGTTCCGCCTCCAGGTGTTAGGTATTTTAATGTTGGCGTTGCATTTGCAAACTGTTCTGTTCCTGCAACTGTTGATTTAAATACATAACCATTACTGCCTTGATATGTTATTTTGAAAACGTCATACTCCGCATTTACACTACCTAATGGCAGTCCTAGAACTTGTTCAAGTTTTTCTGGATTTGCTTTAATTAAATTTAATTGTGCTTGGTCAACGTAGTAAGCAGAATGGCTTCCAATATTGTTGCCTTTAGGAACTATTTTAAAAAACTCATCACCATTGTTAATTGAAACTCTCACAGGAACTGTAGAACCTGCTTCAATAAATTCTTGAAGTTTAATTTCATTTGGATTCAAAGCTTTCATATCATTATATACAGAAGCATTTGTAGTTTTAAAAGTGCTGTAGTTCTTTCCTTTGGTTACGAACGTTGTCGTTCCCCAATTCTTACCCGGAAAACATTTATTTATCCAGTCATCCCAAAAGCTAGTGCGTTGTGTAATCCAGTTCCCCGCCCCCTGTACAACTTCTTCAACTAAATAAAAAAGTTTCCCTTCTGCATTGGTGTAAAAAGTTAAATTCTTTTTAGAAACTAAACCATTAACATCTATATATACATCTTCTGCTTTGGCTAAAATAGTAAAACTACTTGAAACTGTTGTTACTTTTGCACCATTTATTGTTGAAAAAAATAAGCCTTCTTTATTGAGTTCATCTAAATATTTTAATGAACCAATTTCATATTCTAAATTCGCTCTAAATATTGTTGCTACTGTAGTGTTTTTTACATAAGCTTTAAAGTTATTACAAGATTTTGCAAAATCGATATTCAGAATTATCTCTTTTAATTTATTGGGATTAAAATTGGTAATTTTAGGACCAAACTTATTGAGTAGCTTTTGAAGAGACTTTAGCTTTGTACTTATATTTTGTAGCTTTACATAATTATATGAATCTTGTATAAAATTTTTAAATTTGGTTGCATCAAAAGTATAGTTTGAAAGATTTCCAGCTCCTATTGTTTTACCTATTACTCCAACTGAAAAAAGCAATTCTGCAGTATCAAAAGTATTAATACATTCTTC
>CAZULO010000347.1:0-1854 GCA_964621245.1 uncultured Flavobacterium sp. | reverse complement strand
ACCAGGGCCACTGGGAGCGCGAACACGGCATCAACAGCCGGGACCGCTACGACCGTCGCGACTGGCGCCGCGACCGCCGCGAAGACCGACGCGACGACCGCGACTACCGCTACGAGCGCCGCTGGTAGGGCGAACCTCGAACAGTCCTGTCATCCCGGCCGAAGCGAAGAGCCGGGACGCCTGGACACCGGAACGTCATCCTCCCGGAAGCGGCGTCCGCCGCTATCCGGGAGACGGTCGGGTCATGGCGTGACCGCCACCTGTCTCCCGGACAATCGCGCCGCGATTTCCGGGAGGTCGCGTCTTGTAGGGGCGCGCCGTCCCGGATCGCCGCTGCGCGGCGTCCGGGATGACAAGGGCCAGGGCCTTCGGCCAGACCGCAGGAAGCGGCCAGGTCCGGTATCGAGGGCTTGCGATGTGTCCGCTCCCGACCCAAAGCCGCGGTCAGGGACTTCCGGTGTCCAGAAAACCAGTCTCAACTCACCCGGTGGAGTCAGTCTTCAATGGTTTGCGCCCCCAGCCATAGGTGGCGGAGCGCCAGAGGGCCTCGGCAGGCCCTTGTTCGTAACGGGCCAACCACCAACGGGAGAAAAGCATCTGCGCGCCGAATATCAGCAGCGCGACACCATAGAAGGACGGAGGGCTGAGCGTCCCGGCCAGTCCAAAGCCAATCCCGTAGAAAAAGATCAGGCCAATCATGGAGTGGGTCAGGTAGTTGGTTAAAGCCATCCGCCCCACCGGGACAAGGTGCCGAAGAACGGGTTGAGCGCGGGGCCAGACAAGGACGAAGGCCGCCGCGAAGGCCAGCGCAAGCGGAACGGTGCCGATCAGCGAAGACCAGCTCGACTGACCTTGGCCTGGCACGATGGCATAGACGGCAGTGGCCGGAACGCCGATCGCGAGACCTGCCACAAGGACTTGGCCAAAGAGCTTTCGGTTCTCGAAGAACCCACCCGCTGCAAGCCTTCGCCCAACGGCTATGCCGACGAGCATGATTCCGAGGACTTTGGGGATGCGCCAGGTCTCAAGACGCAGTGCCCAGGAGTAGGGCGTCCCGCTCATCGCCCAGGAGGCCCATCCTGCGAAATCGTCGCGGCGGAACCATTCAAGTGCCTTGTCCGGTGCCGTATCAGCGCCAAGGCTGTCGGCGATCCAGTTGGCCAAGGTGTAGACGGGCTCGTGCGGTGCCCAGCCAACCCGGTCGAACAACCACATGCCGGCGAAGGGCACCACGAAGATCAGGAGCGCTGCAGCGATCAGCAGATTCCGCTCGCGCCAGCGATAGAAGAACGGCAGCACGAGCCCGAGAAGCGCATAGAGCGTCAGGATGTCGCCATCCCAGATGAGCCATGAATGGACGAGACCGATCGCCAGCAGCACCAAAACCCGGCGGCGGTAGATGCGCATGCCTTCCATTCCGCGAGCGCTTAACCGCGCGATCTGCAGCGCAAAGCCCGCGCCAAACAGCAGCGAGAAGAGGGTGTAGAACTTTCCGTCCACCAGTGCGTGATGGAACCGATACTGCCAGACGGCAGCCTCTGCTCCCGCGACGGATACGCTCTGCGCCTCAGTCATAAAGGCCCAACCAGACCAGTAGAGGATATTCGCAAGCAGGATTCCAAAGAGCGCGAAGCCGCGCAGTGCGTCCAGAAGCTCAATCCGCTCCGCGCGGCCGGTCGCCGTTCCCATTTCGCCATCCCCCGATAGGAAAGATGACATTGTCAACCAGTGCGACCGCTCCCGCAACGACCGGTTCCCACCCGTAGCGGACGTCCGGAACGTCCGCTCCCCGCTCCGCCCCTACACCATCAACCGCTTCATCAGCTCCGCCGTCGACGGATCCAGCCCGGCCGA
>CAZULO010000346.1:0-1859 GCA_964621245.1 uncultured Flavobacterium sp. | reverse complement strand
TATCTTCATTGGGTTCATCGTGAATTCTGTATACAAATGTTTTCTTTTGTTTTCCAATGAATTCAGCTACTTTTCTGTTCGCTAATAACATGAATTCTTCAATCAAATGATTGGCATCTTTACTTTGTTTGAAATACACACCAACCGGTTCTGCATTTTCATTTAAGTTGAATTTTACTTCTACTTTATCGAAAGAAATCGCACCGGCATTCATTCTTTTACTACGGAGAATTTTAGCTAATTCATCCATTTTTAATGTCGCCTCCACAATTGGATTGGGTACAACATACTCTTTTCCAGTTAAGGAAATATGAGCTGGAATGATATCTGATTTTGTTTCGATAATTTCCTGCGCTTCTTCATAAGCGAAACGTTGATCCGAATAAATAACCGTTCTTCCAAACCAAGAATCAATCACTTCTGCTTTATGATTCAATTGAAAAATGGCAGAAAAAGTATATTTTTCTTCATTTGGTCGAAGCGAACAAGCGAAATTAGATAATACTTCTGGCAACATAGGAACCACACGGTCGACTAAATAGACAGAAGTAGCTCTTTCATAGGCTTCTTCATCTAAAATGGTACCTTCTTGTAAATAGTGAGAAACGTCAGCAATATGCACACCAATTTCATAATTTCCATTCGGTAACACTTGGAAAGATAACGCATCATCAAAATCTTTGGCATCTTTTGGATCAATTGTAAACGTTAGGATATTTCGCATATCTCTTCGTTTGGCAATTTCTTCTTCTGTGATAGACGTATCTATTTGATTCGCATGCGCTTCTACTTCAATTGGGAAATCGTACGGTAAACCGTATTCAGCTAAAATCGCGTGAATTTCTGTATTATGTTCACCAGGTTTTCCTAAAACTTTAATCACTTTTCCAAAAGGTGAATCGGCTTTTTTCGGCCAATCAACCATCGAAACTAAAACTACATCGCCATGTTCAGCTGCACCGATTTCATTTTTTGGAATAAAAATATCGGTGTACATTTTAGCGTTTGTAGTAGTTACAAATCCGAAATTCTTCTGAATATCTATCACACCCACAAATTCGGTTTTCGCTCTTTCTATAATTTCTAAAACTTCAGCTTCAGGTTTACGAGAACTTCTTCGGTTGTAGATATAACATTTAACTTTATCTCCATCTAAAGCATGGTTTAAATTAATAAACGGAATGTACACATCGTCTTCTAATTCCGCACAGACAAAGTAACCGGATTTACGAGTTGTCATATCTACTGTTCCTTCGTAATATTCTGCTTTGGAAACAATTTTAAACTTACCTCGTTCGGTTTCTTCTATTTTACCAGCTTTTTTTAAAATACCTAATTCTTTAATAATTTCGTTTCTACTTTGCGTATCGTTGACTTCAATAATAGCAGCAATTTGTTTGTAATTAAACGCTTTGCTTGGTTCTTTTGAGAGTATTTTATAAACGTGAGCCGAAAAATCTTTGGCTTTTTTTGTCATTTTTCTAAAATTCTTTTTCATATATCATTCTTAATATGGATTAAAAGTACGAAGAAGTATTTATAAATAGGAATTTGATAGCAAGATTTAATAAAATATTAATTTTTCTAAAATCTGAAAGTTGTCAACATATATTAAAAACAACAAAAAAAGATTTTAATTAAATTTAAATTATTGATGGTTATTATAGCATGTTAATAGCTACGATAAATTTATTTCTAAAAGTTGTTTTTTAAACTTATTGTAACTTATACAAAGTAATGAACAATGTTAATTTAAGGTAAAGTATTCTTTTTCAATTGGCTTCGAAATTAATTATACATCTTATTAACAACTGTTAAAATCTATAAACATCTTTTTAATGTACAAAACTAAGTTTCGT
>CAZULO010000345.1:0-1862 GCA_964621245.1 uncultured Flavobacterium sp. | reverse complement strand
CAATAACATTAAACATTTCTCGTATTTTAGAACTAAACATACTACCATAGAGCGTTTCAATTTCCAACATTGATAAATGAGTAGTCAAATGGGTAACGGTTGAGTGGGCAACAAATGGCGCGTAGCGACTCATAATTATTTTTGCGATTACATTAGAATCGTGTCCAAATTGTTTGATGTGTTGTTCAGAGCCAAAATCGTCAAAACAATAGCCTGTCAATCGGTTCTGATGGTTTGTGTTTGGGGTATAAATTTCCAAAGCTGCAGAACCTTTTTTTGCAAAGGCAAAGGATACTTCCCGGCAGGTTGTTATTTTGTAAGCAAATTTTGGAGGAAAGAAGGGTTTTAACAAATGCATGAAAGCTGTTTTCCCGCATCCAATTTTGCCAGACAATAAAATACCTTTGTTTAAGTTAATATTTAATTTAGTAGCAGATTTTTCATCTCTAATGGCATACACAAGCAGCTGTTGAACAATTGAATAATCAGATTCACAAATTTTGAAGGCCTGACCAAATTTTTTTTTCCCTTGGTAAGTTAAAAAAGAAACGCATCTGCTAAAATGGTAAATGCGACCAGTAGCTGTATCCTCGAAAGTTTCCTCAAAAGTTGTACAACTGCCTGGCAGCGTGTTCTGGGTATCGAGTTGGCCAATCATAGGATGGTGCGCTTCAAAATTTCGACTAGGCGCAACACTTGCTGGCTCAGGATTACGAAAATGGGCGGAACAGTTTTCCCGATGAAGCATCCAGTTTTGGGCTGCTGCTTTCCAATTTTCCATTTTGATAGGTTCACCCACTAACCAACCGTTACTTTCGAAAGAATTGAAAAAGGTTGTTGCCTCACTTGGACTGTGGTTGTTTTCTTGAAAAAATGAAATAACATTTTCTAAAATTGGAAGGTTAAATTCGGACTCCAACTTCTTTTTTTCGCGCAACTTTTTTTCTTCTTTTTCTGATTTTTTTAAAAAAGAATTTTCATTTTTTCCATTTATGTTTTTTTGTGGACCATAAATAGTTTTATTATGTTTATAATGTTTATTAATGTTTATATATGATACCAGAGCTTGTTCAGTACTTACAAAGTGCTTTATTAGTGCTTGTTCAGCAACGGGTTCATTAACAGGTTTAACAACGTGTTCAGCAACGAGTTCAATTTTTAAACTGGTTTTTACTCTATTTTTTTTAACCTGATATCCCTCAGTCAATTCTAAAACATGAACCAAACTTGGCTTAAATGGACTACCAGAGGGTTGGTACTTAATGTAGCCTTGTTCATCTAATTTTTTTAAACCATTTTCATATAGAGTTGGTGATCCAATTTTGCTAATTCGTATCATGTCATTCCTAGAAATAGCAATTGGATTTTGAAAGCGGTTTTTGTTCCAAGATTGAAACATAGCCAAATACAGGCTAATATGCATAGGTTTGAAATCTGGTTCTTGTAAAACTTTGTCGAAAAAGGTGGTAAGGTGTGTAATGTAATTCATGGCTGAAAATGTTAATGCGTTTGGCGGTTAGTTGATTTGAAATGTTCTAAAAGACAAAAATAATAATAAATACGTTTTAAAATTATAGCAGCAAAATAAAATAGAATAATTGACTTTTATTCACAAGTTGTGTACAACCTTGTGAACGATTTTTATGATGAACGAAGAGCACGACACTACTCCTACTCCTTTTTTGATGTGATATTTTTTTGTAATCAAGTAATTATAATGAAATGAGAGTGATTTCGCTTAAGCATAAAATTTGGTGTTTTGCCTTTACACCTTTTTTTATACATTAACCTTGTGAGTGGAACTAAAAATCCGTTTAAAAACGAACTGAAATCATATAAAATAGTTCCGTTTAATTTAGAAA
>CAZULO010000344.1:0-1879 GCA_964621245.1 uncultured Flavobacterium sp. | reverse complement strand
GTTTAAATGTTTCAGAATTAATGAAATTGGTAGAATACTACAAAGCCAAAAGAACCGAATTAGATAATGCGATTGTGACGCTATCGGAAAAAGAAGCAAAGTGGAACAAAACATTAACTGACTTAAACAACAAATTAGTAATTAACACCCAAAAAGAAGACAAATCATCTAAAGGAAAACTGATTTTACAAGTGATGAATGAAATCGCTGGAAATGTAAATTTAGATGTAACGTATATTACGAATTCCGCTTCATGGCAACCATTTTACGACTTACGTGCGGAAAACATCAACGCGTCAATTAACTTAATGTACAAAGCCAAAGTAATGCAAAGCACAGGTATCGATTGGAAAAAAGTAAAACTAACACTTTCAAGTGGCAATCCAAATCAAAACAATGTTGCGCCGTTGTTACAAGCTTGGTTTTTGAGATATGGATATCCTGCGAATTATAAAGCTTATAATAATTATGATGCACAATCGAATGCTGTACAATCATTAGCTGGAAAAGTTTCTGGACTTCAAGTTAATAGTGCTTCAGGATTTTTATCAGAATCTGCCAAAGAAACAAAAATAGTTTTAAGAGGAAACAGAACTATTACTGGTGAAAATGAAGCTTTAGTTGTAATCGATGGAGCTATATCATCAAATAAAATTTTAAAAGCTTTACCGTCAGAAACAATTAAAAACATAGAAGTAATTAAAGGTGCTCAAGGTGCAGCTTTATATGGTTCACAAGGTGTAAATGGAGTTATTATTGTAACTACAAAAAACATGGATGATTACACTACTATTGAAGAACAAGAACTTAACGTTTCCTTCGATATTGATATTCCTTACGATATTTTATCAAACGGAAAAGCGCATAGTGTAGCGCTAAAAGATTTAAAATTACCTGCTACTTATAAATACTACGCCGTTCCAAAAGTAGAAAAAGAAGCATTCTTATTAGCAGAATTGAACGATTATTCGAAATACAATTTGTTACCTGGCGAAGCGAATATTATTTTTGAAGGGATGTATGTAGGAAAAACACAAATTAATCCAAATCAAACGCAAGACACGTTGAATTTAAGTATGGGAAGAGATAAGAAAATCTCGATTAAGCGTGAAAAAGTAGTGGATAAATCGGGAACTAAATTCTTATCATCATACAAAGAACAAACGTTTACGTATGATATTATTGTTCGAAACAACAAAAAAGAAGAAATTAACATGTTGTTAAAAGATCAATATCCGTTGAGCACAGATAAAGAAATGACGGTGGAACTGTTAGATAAAGATGGCGCCAAAGCCAATGAAGAAACAGGCGTTTTAACTTGGGAAATCAAACTAAAACCTAACGAAACCAAGAAATACAGAATCAGTTATAAAATCAAATATCCGAAAGATAAAGTGATTGGTAACTTATAGAACCAAACCTGACAGGTTTCTTAAACCTGTCAGGTTTTTTTATTACTTTTGAAAGAAAACTCATGAACCAACCTTTTATCATTCCCACCATAACCACTAACGAAAATGGAATTTCTATTTTTGAAGAAACAGACTTTTCAGTACAACAACGTGGCGGTTTATTTATAAGTGATCAAATTGGCGCACAAAATTTCCGATTAAGAAAAAGTGATGTAGGTTATGCCACCGATTTTCATTTAGCTGGTGATGCTACTTTTATTAGTATCCAAAAAGGAAGTTTAAAAATAGAATTGCAAAACGGTGATTTTAAAATTTTTAATCCTGGCGATTGCTTTATTGCCAAAGACAAATTACCAGAACATATTCCGTTTGATAAAAGAATACACGGACATAAAGCGAATGTTGTTGGCATCGAATCACTTCAAGCGATACATATTAAATTAAGTTTTTAGAAACACTTCGACAAA
>CAZULO010000343.1:0-1882 GCA_964621245.1 uncultured Flavobacterium sp. | reverse complement strand
TTAGGCAATTCTTACGAGAATATTAAGTTGTTGTTTGAAAGTGAACACGCCAATGTATCCATTGAAAAATAAGACCATGTGCCAATTCTAAAGGTCGTATAGAAAATGGCACATTGACAAATTGAAAATCGGCTAATTTTTAATTTACCCTAAAAACAGGATACTTCATATACGCTTTTTCAAAGTATTTTGAATGTTTATACACCCAATCCAATTGCGCACCACCATTATCTGCAAAAGGTTTATCACTTTGTTTTTTAGCTTCAAATTCTTGTTTTAATGTTGGATTTTCATCTAAAATTTGTTTCGCTACATCTTCAAAAACATAATTAGAATACCCTTCTTTTTGTTGTAAAATTGGATCGAAGAAATTCCAATTAAAATAGGAATCAACCGCTTCTGGTTCTAAGGTTTCTAACAAATATTTTACGCCTAATTGATTTGTAGAAATTTTATAATCGCCAGCTCTAAATTCCATTTTTTCTACATTTTTTTTGACAGTAGTATTATAATGTCCGTAATGTCCTTCATAGGCATTTTTGCCCGTTTGATAGGTATCAATTTTATAAATTTCTACTTCCATTATTTCATTTTGAGAAATTTGTGTCATTTCAATCTTGTTTAATTTTAATAACTCAATAATTTCCCATTGATTTTGAGGTATGATATAATAGTTTGGAATAGTTACAAATTTAATTGGTTTATAGTCTCCATAAAACGGTATTTTCTTAGTAAACGGTTTGCTTTTATCATAATACAATCGGTCTTTTCCAGAGATTTCACTTGGTTTATAAACGCCTTCATACCCTTTAAAATCCATGTATGATACTTTTGTAGAATCGATAGCCCAACTTAACGGATAAGATTTTCCTGCTTTAAAATCTTCTAAATTATCTTTTCTAAGTTGTTTGATTTTTTCCCAATTGGCATCGGTATAATTAATCGCTGTAACCATAAATTCATAAGTTGTTTGTACTCTGTCTTTATAAGGTTTTAGCATATGCGTTTCAGGTACAAATCCTAAAGTATTGAATAGAGTAGTGTAGCCTGTTGCATAACGTGGTGTATCGGTAAATTGTTCGTAACCTAAATCAGGTTTTGCACCGTGAATATTCACATACGGAATCACATCAATTTTCTTTTTCAACATATCTTTTACCATTTCTGGATACATTTCATTTTTGAAAAAGTTACCTAATTTTTTGCCTAAACGTTCGTGTTGTGTCGCAATACAAGTAAAAGTATATTGATAATCGGCACCATTTGAAACGTGATTGTCTAAAAACACATCTGGATTTACAGTATGAAAAATTTCTTGAAAACTTTTAGAATTTCTAGTGTCCGATTTTATAAAATCTCTGTTTAAGTCGTAATTTCTTCCATTTCCTCTAAATCCGTAGGCTTCAGGTCCATTTTGATTGGCTCTTGAAAAGGAATTTCGGTTCAACATTCCGTCAATATTATACACAGGAATCGCAACGATAATTGTGTTTTTTGGAATTTTTATTTTAGCATTAGCCAAATCTCGCATTAACATCATAGTGGCATCTATTCCGTCTGGTTCACCAGGATGAATCCCGTTATTCACCAATAAAACAGCTTTGTTTTGTTTGAATGAAAAATCTTTATTCTCAGAGAAAACAACAATATGTAACGGTTTTCCACTATCGGTTAAACCCATGGTTTTCATTTCAATTTTATCAGAATTGGCATCTAAAAGTTGATAAAAATCAACACATTCTTCGTAAGTAGTTGATTGATTTTGATTTCCTTTCTCATAAGGAGTGCTAAGATTTTTTTGAGCGTTTACTACCAGAGAAGCAAACAGAAATAAGACAATAAAGCGCATAATTAAAATTTTGAATTCCAAAAGTAAGGATTA
>CAZULO010000342.1:0-1920 GCA_964621245.1 uncultured Flavobacterium sp. | reverse complement strand
TTGTTGTTGTTTACTCAGTTCGACTCAACTAGTTTACAACGTTCCGGCGCTTGGCGAGGTTGCGAACTTCGGAACCGATTATTTTCTATCAAAGATAAAATTTCTTGCGAAATGTAAACGTGAATTTACTACAAAATTCGCAATCTTGCCAAACGCCTGTTGTGCGTAGTTATTTTTTTAATTTCTTGTGTTTTTATACTTTTTTCAATCTTTTTCTTAAGTTCAATATCGGCTTCGTTTAGTTTCTTTTTTGTTTAATATCTTATTGCTTCTTTTTTTCTAATTCACTCTGAATCAATTTAACATCATCTATAATCATTTTTTCTGATTCTGAAAGTTCTGTTTCAGAATATTTATTAATAAGTAGTTTACCAAAGTTAACTTTTCCAAATCTACTATCTTTTTTATTTTTGATTAATGAATAAAACATGAACTGATTATCTCTTTTATTCAACGAATCAAATATAATCTCATAAACTTTAGATAAATTTTTATGTTGTGATAGAGACAATCCTTTTATGAAGCTATTAATTTCTAATTCTCTATTCTTAAAACCTAAATCAATAATGGCTTTCATAAAATCTTCTGTTGATTTTATTATGTCATTATCAAAAGAACATCTTATAGAAACTGGGTAATAATCTATAATTTCAGGACCAATTTCTTTATCTTTTACTACTAAATCTAGAAAATGCTGAAAAAATACAAGCTTATAATCTTGTTTGTATTTTCCTTCGTCATCTAATTTAAGATAAGCTTTTTTTAGAATTTCAAAATCTTCTTTAAGTAATTCTCTAGAAAGTAATTCATTGGAAACATTACAAATATCCTTCGGGATATTGGTTAAACGTTTTAGAATATGAACGGTTTCTTCTCTTTTTATTTTTATAAATAGTCCATAAATATCTTTTTGTATCAATTCATTAATTGCAACTACTTCATTTTTAGTTTGTGTTGTTTGTTTTAATAGAGATTCATTTTCTTCTCTTATGCGAATGATTTTTCTTTCGACCCAAGTTATATAAATTCCAAGTCCAATTGCTAAAATACCAAACAAAAATGCAAAAATGGTAAGATTAAAAGATGATGCGCTAATTTGATTAGAAATACTATTTAAAGTTAGCTCGTTTAATTGTACTTGATAATCATATTTTTTTTGGAGTTCTATAAAGTTTTTATTTAACTCCTCAATTTTTAATTGATTTTGTTTAATTGCAATCGAATCTTTTGCATTTTTTGAAATTGCAAATAATGGTATTAATAATAAGTAAAGTAGAATGTTTCTCATATGGTTAAAATTACGCACAACGTTCCGGCGCTTGGCAAGGTTGCGAACTTCGGAACCGATTATTTTCTATCAAAGATAAAATTTCTTGCGAGAAATAAACGTGAATTCACCACAAAATTCGCAATCTTGCCAAACGCCTGTTGTAAACTGGTTGTTTTTTTACAACGTTTTACGTGATTATTTTAGTAACACATTTTATCAGACATTTTCCGCAATGTTTTTCTATAAGCATTTTAAGCAACGCTTTTCGATTTACATTTTTCTGCAATGCTTTTTTTATTTATTTTAAGTTTTGCTTTTTGATTTAAGGTTTTCCGTAACGCTTTTCTCATTCTATTTTAAGTAACGTTTTTCTACACAAGATTTTTTTGCACAATTTCACCAACCTTTCTCGTCAATAATTTCATATTTTAAGTAAAATAGGGGCGAAGTGTTTAAGAAAATAGATTTGATATTATATAAATTGTTGTTGTTTACTCAGTTCGACTCAACTAGTTTACAACGTTCCGGCGCTTGGCAAGGTTGCGAAGTTCGGAACCGATTATTTTCTATCAAAGATAAAATTTCTTGCGAAACGTAAACGTGAATTCACCACAAAATTCGCAATCTTGCCAAACGCCTGTTAGCAACTG
>CAZULO010000341.1:0-1934 GCA_964621245.1 uncultured Flavobacterium sp. | reverse complement strand
ACTTGAAAAAGGCTTGTACTACGCCATGTGGCGCCAACAAATTGGGGAAAGAAAAAGTACGGCACAGACATAAAAAACACAAATATAAGAAATGATAAAAATTATATTGATTTCTCTAATCTGTGTTCTAAAAAAAATAATTTATGTTTAAAAAAGAATATTTACATCAAAACGAAGGTTTCTCACAAGTAGTAGTTATTGAAACTGAGGAAACCAAAACCTTACATATTTCAGGTCAAATTGGTGAAGGAGATGATTTAGAATCGCAAACTATTGCCACTTTTAAAAATTTAGAAACCCTTTTAAAAGAATGCAATTCTAGCTTTCAAGATGTAGTAAAAATGACTACCTATATCGTAAATTTCAACCCGGAAGTAGATTTACCCATTTTTAGAAAAGTAAGAAAAGATTTTTTAGGTACTGAAAATTACCCAGCCAGTACTTTAGTTGGAGTTAGTATTTTAGGAAATAGAAATTGGCTGATTGAGATTGAAGCAACGGCTGTGATTGATAAAAAAGCAGTTTAGTTTATAAGTTGTATTTTCACGCAAAGGCGCAGAGGCGCAAAGAAAAAAACATTACAATCCATTTACTATTCTATAAATTCCGTCTCTTATTAAAGCTTCATTAAAATTAATAAGAAGACCTAATTTCATGTCGGTTATTTTCAAATAAGTCAGAATTTGCTTAGAGTGAACTTTAGATAAGGTTTCGACTGATTTTAACTCTACAATGACTTTATCTTCAACAATTAAATCACTTCTAAAACCAATATCTAAAAATATTTCATCCCAAATTACTGGAATTGGTTTTTGTCTTTCAACTTTAAGACCTCTTTTTATTAATTCGTGACACATTATAGCTTCATAAACAGATTCTAAAAGTCCTGGACCAAGTTTTATATGAATTTTATATGCAACATCAACTATAATTCTTGAGATTTCGTTTTCCGACATGCTTTTTTTTTTAAAAAAAATTATATCACGCAAAGACTCAGAGTCTCAAAGTTTAGCTTTTCCTTTGCGACTCTGCGTCTTTGCGTGAGAAAAAAAACAATTATTCTTTTAATAATTCTTCAAGTTCTTTATACTTTTCAAAATTGAAATCTGGTAAATTTTCTCCTATTGAACAATATTGACCACAACCAAAACAGATTTTAACAACGCCTACAATTTGATTATTTTTTTGAAAGACTAAAACATCTCTATAAGTTGTTTCACATTTTTTTACACCAATCTCGACATGAAATTCATATTTTAAAATTTCCTTTAATTTAGAAAATTTCTCTTTTTCAATTTCTCTTTTTTTGAAGCCAACTTTAGTTAACTCTTCATGAAATTTAGAATCCAAATCGTATGGATATTCCTCGTAAATTATTGAATTCTCTAAACCAGAAATATCATGAGTTAAAGTTTGAACTGGAACATCATCATCTGCAATAACGTAATGACAAACCTCATCAAACTCTAAATTAGTACTACTAAAATATTTATAACCGAAATAGGAAAGCAATAATAAAACTACTGATAAAAAAACAAGAATAAATTTCTTCATTGCTTATTTAATGAAACTAACTGCATTCTCTAAAACAGCAGCAATTCCGTTCGCATTTTTTCCTTTTCCTGAAGCGAAGAAAGGTTGTCCTCCACCATTTCCATCAATGTGTTTTCCTAATTCACGGATTACGTTTCCAGCGTTTAAGCCTTTATCTGCAACCAATTCTTTAGCAATATAACAGTGAATATTTGGTAATCCTTCTTCAATAGAAGCTAAAACTACAAATGAATTGGGTTTTGAAGTTCCAATAGCTTGCGTTAAATCTTTCGTTGAAGTCATAGATAAATCAACTTGTTTGACTAAGAAATTGATTCCGTTTATATCTTGAAATTCTGAAACTAAACTAGCAGATAATCCGTCGACTTTTTCTTTTACTA
>CAZULO010000340.1:0-1934 GCA_964621245.1 uncultured Flavobacterium sp. | reverse complement strand
GTGAATTTCTTCAAACGTAATTTCCCATTCGTTATGACATTCTTCACCATTCATGGTTACCATTGGATACAAAGCTGCACCGTTTTTGAAACCTAAATTTCTTTCGGCATTTTCTATGGCTTTATCCAATTGATTGTAACGATATTCTAATAAACTTCTAGCCACATTTTGATCTTTGGTAGCCATGTAGAAGGGAATACAATATGCCTCGGTGTCCCAATAGGTAGAACCGCCGTATTTTTCTCCTGTAAATCCTTTTGGACCGATATTCAAACGAGAATCTTTACCTAAATACGTTTGATTCAATTGGAAAATATTGAAACGAATACCTTGTTGTGCTTTGGTATCGCCTTCTATGGTGATGTCACTCATTTCCCAAATTTTAGCCCAAGCTAATTTTTGATTGTCTAATAACGCATTGAAACCTAGAGTGGTTGCCTGAGCTAAAACTTGTTTGGCAGCGGAAATAAGGTATTCTTCTTTATGATTGGTTGAAATCGTGTAGCCTCCAAACTTCTGAATACTTACGGTTTGTCCTTGAGTAGCGGCAACTTCGTAAGAAAAAGTAATTTTAGAAGGCTCCTTTGTAACCTCAACAGGCTTTACATCGGCAATTTCGTTGTTTACTATAATTTGATTTTGCATAAAAGTAGCAACGGTGAACTTTGTTTTTAAAGTACGCGCTACTACAAATGCACTATTTTCTTCATTTTTAACTTCTAGTGTTTCCCAGAATTTTTCTTCCCAATTGGTGTCTTCGTTTTCAATTCCGGCATCTACATAGGGTTTGAACACTACTTTTGCATCGGAATTGATAGGTGTTACTTCATATTTAATAGCCCCTAATTCATCAAAGTCTAAAGATAAAAAACGAGTGACATGCACAGCAATTTCTACTTCATTTTGTAAAGTAGCTTCAAAAGAACGTTGGTACCAACCTTCTTGCATGTTTAATTCACGACGAAAGTTGGTTATAGCTTTGCATTTTGCCAAATCTAAACTTTCACCATTTATCTCTACATGAATTCCAATCCAGTTTGGTGCATTAAGTACTTTTGCAAAATATTCCGGATAGCCGTTTTTCCACCAGCCTACTTTAGTTTTATCTGGATAATACACGCCAGCAATGTAACTACCTTGAAAAGTAGCACCCGAGTACTGCTCTTCAAAATTGGCACGTTGCCCCATAGCGCCATTACCTATACTAAATAAACTTTCGGAAGACTTTACTCTGTCCGCTTCAAAACCTTCTTCTATGATTGACCAATTATTTGGTACGATATAATCCTGATTCATTTCGATTCAATTAGACAATTTTCAATTTTCAATAAGCCAATTGGCACATTGTATATTGATTAAATTGGCACATTATTATTTATTAATTAATTGCATTATAAAATCGTTATTCATTTCTGTAAAATCTCTGAAACAAAAATCTGATTCGTATAATACTTCTTTCTCACCAATGCCAATACTTGTCATTCCAGCTGAATTTGCGGCTTGAATACCTGCAACAGAATCTTCAAAAACGATTGAATTTTCGTACGCTACACTAACTTTGTTGGCGCCTTGCAGAAAAACTTCTGGATCTGGTTTGGCATTGGTTACATCATTTCCATCTACAATTGCATCAAAATAATGCAAAATGTTTACTTTCTCTAAAATTGGGCGGGCATTTTTACTTGCTGATCCCAATACTACAAATTGATTATTGGTTTTTAAAAACTGAAGTACTTCTTCTACACGAGGTAAAATTTCTGAAGCATCCATTTGATGTACAAACGCCAAATAATCTTCGTTTTTTTGGATTAACCACTTGTTTTTATCTTCTGTAGAGGCTTGTACATTTCCTTCAGCTAAAATAATTTCTAACGAACGAACTCGGCTAACCCCTTTAAGTTGTTCATTAATTTCGTGCGTAAAATTGATATTCA
>CAZULO010000339.1:0-1948 GCA_964621245.1 uncultured Flavobacterium sp. | reverse complement strand
AATATATTTTATTATTAAATATTAAAAAAAGAGGAAGTCTAGAAGGAGTGGTATTTTATGCATAAAAATCAGTAGCTAAAATTTTTACACATATCTATCAAAATAAAACCATAAAACTTTTTGGAAGCCTTTAAGACAACCTCTTTTTCAATCAAAAAAAAAATGGAAACACTATTTTATTTTTTTTAAAAATGCAATTGCTTTCTCTGTGTCCAAGTGGTAATCATTAAATATTACATTATCCTCTTTGTCTATAAATATGAACCATGGAGTTCCTCCGGTTCTATAGTTATACATTATATTCGAGATATTTCTTGTTGAATCATCACCATTATCTTGCCCAAAAGGTATTTTTAAATTATATTTTTTTTGGACTTCAAGCATTTTTTCATAAGTATTACTGCTTGCTCCTTCAAATACTGTTTGCACTGCTATAAATTTTACATTGTCATTATCTTTAAGTGCGATTGTCATTGCCTGTAAAGAAGGCAACCCTATGCTATGACAACCTGGACACCAACTCTGAAAACAATAAACAACTTTAAATTTTCCTTTGTAATCAGAAAGGTTGATTGGATTTGTTGGCCTTCCCTCCGCATCAACCCATTGCTTAATATTCCAATTCGGGGTTTTAAATCCTTCTATACCATAATTATTTTTGGAATTGATCATTTTTCTCTTTTTTAAATTAAAACTTTCTTTATTTTGTCCAATACAGCCCACAGAAATAATTACACACAAAAAACCTAATATATAATTCAAAAAACTTCTCATTATACAGTATCTTTTAATTTATCAGCATACATTTTTTTTAGCTTTTGAATTTTGGGACTAATGACCGCCATGCAATAACCCGCATAATTATTTTGATTATAATAGTCTTGATGATAATCCTCAGCAGGATAAAAAGTACCCAAAGGGCTTATTTCAGTAACAATTTTATTATCAAAATATGGATTTAAAACTGCTTTTACCTCTTCTGCAATATTTTTTTGATTCTCATCGTGATAATAAATTACTGAACGATATTGTGTCCCATAGTCTGCACCTTGTCTGTTCAAGGTTGTTGGATCATGACTAGTTATGAAAATCGTCAACAATTCTTCATAAGTTAAAATATTTGCATCAAAACTTACCTGGATAACCTCTGCATGTCCAGTATTACCATTGCATATTTCTCTATATGTTGGGTTTAATACTGTTCCACCTGAATAACCTGAGACAACTTTTTCAACCCCTTTTAACCTTTGAATAACTGCCTCGACACACCAAAAACAGCCACCGCCGAAAGTGGCTAATTTCATATTTTTCATTTTCTATTTATTAATATTCATTGTCCGTTCTACAACTTCCATAATAATCCTGATGCCTTTCTTCTGCTTCATAAAATTTTTCTAAAGCGATGACTTGGGTTGTTATTTGTTTTGAATTATTATTTTTTGTTTCTCTATAAATTTTATCAATAATATCTTTTTGCAAATCATTTCTAAAGAATATTATTGATCTATACTGTGAAGTAGAATTCAAATTAGAAGTCGAAGTAGTCCCATACTTTGAAAGAAACTCTTTTGTTAAATCTTCAAATGTTACTATGCTGGCATCAAATTCTACATTTACTACCTCAGCATGCCCTGTTCTACCCCCACAAACATCAGAATAAGTTGGGTCAATAAAATCTCCCCCTGCATACCCTGAAACCGCATCTACTACTCCTGATATATCTTGTAGGAATTTTTCAACTCCCCAAAAACAACCACCTCCAAATGTTGCAAACTCTATATTTTTCATTACACTTCACTACTTTAATTATCTATATTTTTTTCATTGATACTGAATTAATGCAATATCTTAGCCCACTTGGTTGAGGTCCATCTTGAAAAACATGCCCTAAATGACTATCACACACATTGCACATTACTTCTATTCTCATCATGCCAAACGAAACATC
>CAZULO010000338.1:0-1960 GCA_964621245.1 uncultured Flavobacterium sp. | reverse complement strand
TCGAGGCCCAGGCCCTCGGCGTCCCGGTCGTCGCCCCGGCGCTCGGCGGCATGCCCGAGGCCCTGATCGACGGGGTGACGGGCTATGCGGTCGAATCGTCGGAGGCGGAGGCGTTGGCGAAGGCGGTTGTCCGGACGCTGACGGACAAGGACTGGCGGGGCAACGCCTGTCGGGATGCCCGATCACTCGTCGAACGCAAATTCTCCATGGACGCCATGCGGGCCTTCGCCCTTCAGCAGTACGAGCGACCCACGCGCAAGCGATGATTGCCGACACTCCAACTCTACGCCGAGATTGTCCCGGCCTGAAGCTGACTCGGGTCGCCGACTCGAGCGACCTGCCCCATTTTGGGGTTGGACCGAATGGCGTTGAGTGTGAGATGTTCGCCCTCGGCGACGATTTGGCCAGTTATCGGGGTAAGAGTTTTGGACGACCAGCACACACCACTTCAAATGACACCCGGCGCCACCAATCTGACTGGCGCGACGAAGCTCAATCGGCCCGATCTTACCGAAGTAGAGCGCTTGATCGGCACCCCATACACCGACGAAGAACTATTCGAGACGTTTCGCGGTGGTGGTTCTTTTTCAAAGCATTTGCTTCTCTTGTACTCATTCGTGATCGGAACTAATGCACGAGTGATTGCCGATATCGGCATTGGCTCAACTACGCGCGCGCTTCTGGCCGCCGCTCAACACACTAGCGGTCGCGTATATAGCTGTGATTACGATAAGAGACGTTATTCCAGACTCCTTACCATCTATGAGAAGTCCAAAAAATGGCGTCTGTCTCTAACTCGCAGTGACACTTTCATTGATTCTCTGCCCGCCGGCCTGGACTTCGTTTCGCATGACGGCGCTCATGACGCCGTCACTGTCCGCGATGACCTGAACAGGATAATTCCGAAAATGAAGCAGTTTGGGCTCGTAACAATTCACGACACCCAACATGCTGAGTTCAGAGACGAGCTCGTTCCTGTTATTAATGAGATGCGCGAAAAATACCCGATAACAACCGTCACGCTACCCTACAACTGCGGGCTTACGATCATACGTGTTGAAGAATCGGCCCATGGAAAGATCGCACCGTCAGGACTGACAAAGGGTTCCCGGATTGTCACTGCCCCAGCAATTTGGCCGATGTAAGAAATAGGAGAAGCGATCGGCTGCACCCCTATATTCTTTCGTGCGATCAGACTCATTTCAATATTCTGTATCAGTTGGATTATCGGAGTCGAATAAGACCTTCGACCTTTCCCAACCAATCCGTTGTTCGCTCTTCAATATCGAATATAGCCGGGTCAAACGTATCGTTTGACGCCCTTACTTGCGAGTGTCTTTCACATATTCCTTTCATAAAAGCAAAGCCAGTTTCTTTTATAGACTCAATTTTCCTGTAGTCGGGATAGACGACCGCAACACTTATTCGGTCAAGAAGACCTCCATCTTCAAGATCGCGGAATATTTCCATCTCCGCGCCCTCAACGTTCACTTTCATGACTATGAAGTCCTCACGAGCGGTATTTTCTCTTAGCCATTCCGATGCTCTTCTGAGCTGGACGACATCCGAAACTGTGGGGTCCACGTTTCTCTTGTCGGAATATAGCGACGAACTCTGTGTTCCCGGCCCGTGGTAAAGCGGAGCCTCAACATCGGCCTTCCAGAGACCGAACTGGTGCACCTGGACCCTCGGATCGAGGTCGGTCAGCGCGGCATGGGTTTTCGGCGACGGCTCAAACAGGTGAATGATGTCGAAGTCATATTTCGCGGCGGCAAGGCTGCTCTCGCCGCGGTGACCGCCGACATCCAGAAATACTTTCGCCATCAAATTCCCTTTGGCTACCGCCGCTTCCAGAGCGTCGTGGACGCCTTGGAGCCTTTCCATTCCTCGACCAGGTCGAAGTCGCCGGACAGGCGTTCGAATCCGCCGGTGTTGTGTCTCAGGTCGATGTAGACGAGCG
>CAZULO010000337.1:0-1976 GCA_964621245.1 uncultured Flavobacterium sp. | reverse complement strand
GAACGTTAGCACCAATACTACCAACCCAGACGTTTAGCGGTATTAGTGAAAATATCAACGGTTTGTTCTGACAATTTGAAACGGTCTTTATTAATCTCAATCGACTTGTAAATATTTCCGTCTGCGTGTCTTTCTCCTGCTGCTTTCCAATCAAAAAACATTTCTATTAAATCAAACAAATCAAATCCGTTTACACCATTTTCGTAATGTTCAGGGTGGTGGCTGTTATTTGCGTAATGGTGGTCAAGTGCAACTTTCAATTCTTTTAAATACTTTTTGTATTCTTCTGAACCATAAGTGCAACCTTTCAATTTAGGTGTGAACTCGTCAAACAATTCCTTTTCAAGGCTTTCAAGTTTTGAGTTATCGTGAACATTTGCACGTTTAATCAATTCACTTGATGCGTTTGTCATTAATTCTGCTACTCTTTTAATGTGCAGTAGAGTGTCTGCTTTGCTGTCGTAATTCATTTTATTATTTGTTTTTAAATTGTTAATAATTGAAAAAAGTACTGGTGCTAACACACGTTTGGCAAAAAAGCGGTTTTAGTGCTAAATTGAACATTCGTGCTTTCTATTGGCATTTGTGCTAAACTGAAAGTAAGTGCTTCCAAGTCCGCTTCTTCGCCAAGCGTGGGTTAGTAGCTATTAAATAGATAAATCGAATTTCATAACACGATTTGATTTTTTAGCTTTAATTGTTTTATTAATGCAATCAACTACATATTGTTCACCACCTTGTTTTGTTCTCCATAATCTTTTACGTTGATTTTCTCCACAAGAACCTACACATTGAAATTCTACAATTTTAACTTCAGGTTTTTCTCTTATATCTAAATCTCCTTTTTTATAAAATCGAGTGTCTCTTGAATACACATAAACTTGAACTAAATAGCCTTTGAGCAAAGAATGATATGCGGTTAAAACAGCTTCTTTTTTTGTTCCATAACCTAAATAATCGTTGTATTTAGTAGTTGTCCATCCGATAAAATCATTTAATACTTTTTTCGTTAACTTAACAGCTACTAACACATTATTGTCGCAAGTGTCTGTTTTGGTACTATCTGAATGTTCGTTCATTGCTTTTATTTTTAGTGATTAATCAATACTTTTTTTGTGTTTGTCGCCACCTGACGACAATAATCGTAACGAACGTTATAACAATAAAAGTTGCGCTCCTGGTCTTTTACATAAAACCTCTGAAACTATTGGAATGGTTTCTTTTAGTATTTCTAAGTAATAGGTGTTTTCTTCTTTAAAAGAAACACAATATTTACATTTTTTTATACTTAGAATTTCTGAATGTCCTACGCAATTAATAGAACCAACTTTTATTTCTGAAAACAATTCACAAGGCTTTTCATAAGTGCCTTTATTGAATATAGGTATTTCGTATTTCATCTTCTTCTTTTTCAGGTTTTAAAAAACTTCTTTTCCAATACGCTCCAGGTAATGATTGTCCGTTAAATAAATAGGTATTTTTTAATTTTAATCGATAGATTTTTTCTGGTTCCATTGCTTCAATCATTTTAATGAAATCTTCATTTTCTTTATTAGATTGAATTTGCTTTGCCATTCTGTTAGCTTGTTTTTTAGCTGCTTTTCCCATGATTTTTTAAATTTTAAAATCTACAATTGCATCTTTATCTAAATATTGACTATCTGTAACTCTTGCGGTTCCATGATTATTATCAATATAATCAACTGGCCAAGCTTTGTTTTTATGTGGATCCCCTTCACATATTTTTTTAGCATCTTCGTAGTTAAATTTTTCAGCATTTTCTAATTTAGCTGTGTAACCGTTTCTGTTTTTAGCCCAAAATACTATTGAGTTCCCTAAAAATCCCTGATTTGTGTTTTGAATGTAGTATAACATGTTTTGATAATTTGTTTAGATAATAAATAGTTTTAAAATCAGGCAATACTCTCAAACCTGATTGGTTTTTGTTGACTAGGCGTTGTCATTTATAAGAACGT
>CAZULO010000336.1:0-1979 GCA_964621245.1 uncultured Flavobacterium sp. | reverse complement strand
CTCACCACCAACGGTACTATAGGTACTCCTGATGTGGTTGCAAAAAATGATGTTCTAACTTATGAGTTGACTCCTCCTACAGGTTATACAACTTCAGGATACAATTCAACCTGGGAGACTGTAATGCCTACAATGATGACCAAGAAAGGAACGGTTATTCCTCATGGTACTTTGTGGAAATACACAGCGCCTTCCGGTACTACTCCGGGAAAACTCGAAATTATGCCTGATGGCTCTTTAGACGACAGTCTGCTGATTGTAAGTCTACAAATCAAAGACCTTGGACCATATTATTGCGACTCTACTATATTGAAGCATATCTACGTGGCCCCGCGCCCTGTAGCAGACTTCAAATTTGCTCAACCCATTTGCGATGGCGATGCGGTTTTGTTTAGCGATAAGACTAAGATTGCCTCAGGGGTTATGAGCTACAAGTGGGATTTTGACACCGGTAATCCTGCTGATACAGGAACCACCGCCGATTTCGTATTTAAATTCCCAACTTTTGGTACTTATAATGTTAAGTTAACTGCTACCTCAAAACAATATGGATATTCCGATACCAAAACGTATGCTGTGGTGGTAACAGAAATTCCAAAGGTTGACTTTAAGGTGTTGAATGCTTGCGAAAAAGTACCTGTGACCTTTAAAAACAATACAACCATCGGAGCCGGAACCGTAACTTACAACTGGAACTTTGGCGATGGTTCAAGCCCAGATACAAGAAAAGAACCCGGTCATATTTATGCTGCACCCGGAGGATATAAAGTAACACTTAGAGCTACTGCTAACGGATGTTCTATCTCTTTAACCAAGAACGCCAACCAGTTCCCAACGCCTGTTGCTAAATTTACAGCTCCTTCACTTATTTGTGATAAGTCGGATGTTATGTTTACCAATGGTTCTACCATTAAGCAAGGTAACATGGGTTATACCTGGAACTTTGGAGATGGTGGTGTTTCTAACTTTGCCAACCCAACTCACCAGTTCAGCGATGCAATGCCTAAGTCGGTTAAGATGAAAGCGGTATCAGAATTTGGTTGCGTGGATTCAATGGTTAAGTCCATTACACTTGCCGAAGCCCCACGTCCTGATTTCTCTTGGGGAGCTGCTTGTAACTTGAGCAATACCGACTTTACCTTTACCGGTAAGAAACCTGCAGGTGCTATCACTAATTTCAGCTGGGATTTCTCAGGTGAGGGATCTTCTACTTTGGAAAATCCATCGAAGTTGTTTAGTGTAGTGAGCAGAAAGCAAGTAACCCTTACCATGATTTCTAACAACGGTTGCTCAAACAGCATTACCAAAGAGGTAAATGTTAAGCTTCAATCAAAGGCTCAGTTCAACATCAATGATGTGTGCGAAGATGACGATGCAGTGTTTGTAAATAAATCCATCGTTACAGCCGGTAATTTGATATACAACTGGAAGTTTGGTGATGGTAAGAACTCAGCTGCTCAGTCACCACGTCACCGTTATGTTATCAATGGTGTATCACAAACCTTTAACGTAACCTTGGTGGCTGTTGTACCAGGCGGATGCTCTGATTCAACTTCTGTACCGGTAACTGTAAATGCCAAGCCTAAGTCAGGCTTTAACTTTACTACCAACGGACGTTTGGTTAGCTTCACTGCAGATCAAGCAGGCAACACTTTATATCAGTGGCGCTTTGGAGATGGAGGAAGTGCAAATACAGCCAATACTCAGTACCACTATTTAACCTTCCCAACCGGTAAGTATCAGGCTTGTTTGGCAGTAATCAATGCTGCAGGATGTTTCTCTGAAACCTGCAAGGAAGTAAATATCTCCGGTGGAGTGGAAAACCTAACCAAGCTAAATGGTGTGAAGGTATATCCAAATCCAAACAAGGGTAACTTTACAGTGAGTGTTGAAGATCCAAAGGCCGATTTATCGATAGCAGTTTACAATTTATTGGGTGAGGTGGTAAAAACCATCGAGACCAATGCGTTGAAATCTGT
>CAZULO010000335.1:0-2006 GCA_964621245.1 uncultured Flavobacterium sp. | reverse complement strand
ATAGAAAATAATCGGTTCCGAACTTCGCAACCTTGCCAAGCGCCGGAACGTTAGTAGCCATTTTTAAAAAACGTAAAAAGCACAATATGAAAATTTTTTCCATTCTAGTTTTATTCATATTTATGTCTTGTAATAGTAAAGAAACAAAATGTAATAATGATTTTAACATTAAAGGTCGAGTACAAAATGTAGAAGAAACTACAAAATATCCTAATTCTGAAACAAAGTCAATTTATTCTTTAAATGAAGATGATTATGTTTTGTCAATTGAAGAATATAGTATGAATAATCTGATTGAAAAAAAGAATTTAAATATGATAATAAATTTATTCAAGAAATTAAAATTACTGATTCTAAAGGAAAAGAAATCTCAAACAGTAATTATATAAAAAACAAGCAGAATCAAATAGAAAAAACTTTAATAAATACTTCAAACGGGAAAAGTGTTAAAATACATCACTACGAAGGAAATTTAGAATTGCCAAATAGTGGAAAAGAATTAGACAAAGAAGGAAAAATAATGCGTTCTTGGAAATTAGAATATAAAAATAATTTAGTTTCTACTCAAAGTAATTGTAATCCTGACGGAACAATAATAAATCAGACAACTTTTGTATATAATGATAATAATGATTTAGTTGAAGTTATTGAAAAGGATAAAAATGGAGAAATTCTTAACAGACAATATTCAGAATATCAATATGACAATAAAAAAAACTGGATTGAAAGAAAATTATATGATGCGAATAAAAATTTAATTTCAACAAGCAACCGAAAAATAAAATATTGGTGAAATTAGAAACCAGAAAAAGAAAATAAAACGGCTACTAACAGGCGTTTGGCAAGATTGCGAATTTTGTGGTGAATTCACGTTTATTTCTCGCAAGAAATTTTATCTTTGAAAGAAAATAATCGGTTCCGAAGTTCGCAACCTTGCCAAGCGCCGGAACGTTATGTGCCATTTTAAAGAGCTACATACTCCATTGAAATTTCCGCTTCAAGAATATCCCACTCATATCTTTTCCCTCTCGGACTTATTGCCCATTCCTTTTCTCCTGTCTTAGTAGTCTTTTTAATACCATAATACTTTTTCAAGTCAGTAATTGTGTAAAATCTTTCACCTTGCTTTCTAATCTTTAATCTACGGTCTTTAGGATATGGTATTAAACTAATCCTACCGTTTTCGTGTAAACACCCACCAATTCTAACTATTAAAGTTTCTTTTGTAAGTAGTTCTTTCATCTCTGATTGCTCTTTTTCGTATTGAGCAATAATTTCCTTTGCTTTAAGGTATTCGTTTTCTGTTATCATTTCAATTAAGATTTGTGAAGAAAAACGGCACATAACAGCACCTAACCAAAATTGGCGGTTCAGTGGTTATATGGGCGTTTTTGCTTCGATTATACATTTGTTTAAGTTTGAAATTTTGTGCTTCGTAATCGCCAACTTCGGTTAGCCGCAAAACGTTATGCGTCAGTTTACCACGCTACGTTACAAACAAACATAATATAAAAAAAGCTAAATATAAATTAAAAAAACGCATCAGAAAAGTGTAAAAACACATCGGGAAAGTCTAAAAACGCATCGGAAAAGTCTAAAAACGCATCAGAAAAGTCTAAAAACTCATCGGGAAAGTCTAAAAACTCATCGGGAAAGTGTAAAAACGCACTGACAATGTCTAAAAACGTTCCGACAAAGTCTAAAAACGTTCCGACAATGTCTAAAAACGCTCCGACAAAGTCTAAAAACGTTCCGACAAAGTCTAAAAACGCTCCGACAAAGTCTAAAAACGCTCCGACAACTATATAAAATACTCCAACAAAGTTTGAAAAAAACAAGACAAAGTCATTAAAAACTGATTAAAAAGCTACAAAAAAAAGATTGAGAAAATAAAAAAAACCGAACGCATAACAGGCGTTTGGCAAGATTGCGAATTTTGTGGTGAATTCATGTTTACGTTTCGCAAGAAATTTTATCTTTGATAGAAAATAATCGGTTCCGAACTT
>CAZULO010000334.1:0-2050 GCA_964621245.1 uncultured Flavobacterium sp. | reverse complement strand
TAAATACAAATTCATATCTTTGCTTTTATTTGAATTTTACAACAAATGGAAACCATTTCTATCCACGATTTTTATAAGCAAGTATTTGACGACAACTGTCAACTGACGGAACTTTTTTTAAACGAGCAAAACACTATTGATATTGGGCATTTCAATATTTTTAATATAGCAGAAATGAATAGCACTTGCAAGTCGAAACCTGTAATGCCATACAATCGTAGAACCTATTATAAAATAAGTTTGATTCACGGACACAACAAAGTGGAATTTGCCGATAAAGAAATTGAAGTAAAACAAAGAGGCGTGTTGTTTGCCTCGCCCAAAACTCCGTATCGGTATATGCCTCAAAATGAGAATCAGTCAGGTTTTTTTTGTGTGTTTACGGCCGATTTCATGCACAAATCTAAAACAGCTTTCAATCTAGATAGTTTGCCGATTTTTAATTCGAAAGGTGATTTCGTCTATCAAATTGATGCAGCGCAATACCTAGAAATCGAACGTATTTTTCTTAAAATGAATGCTGAAATTCAATCCGATTATGCCTATAAATATGATTTATTACGAAACTATGTTACGGAATTAATTCACGCGGGACAAAAGCTAAAACCTATTGAAGGACTACCTCAAACACATAATGCGGCTTCTCGAATTTCCTCTCTTTTTATTGAATTGTTAGAGCGACAATTTCCAATAGAATCTTTACATCAAACCCTTCAATTGAAAACAGCCAAAGAGTTTGCTGAAAACCTAAGCGTACATGTGAATCATTTAAATAAAGTATTAAAAGAAGCGACTGGAAAAACTACAACCGAAATCATTGCGAGCCGAATTACACAAGAAGCTAAAATATTACTGAAACAAACCGATTGGAATGTTTCTGAAATAGCGCAGTGTTTAGGATTTGATGAAGTAGCTCATTTTTCTAATTTCTTTAAAAAACAAACTCAGGTATCACCTTTAAGCTTTAGAGAAGCGTAATGGTTTGAATTTTGCAAATAACACTTTGAATCTTGCAACGATTCCTTTTTCAAAAACTTGCAATTTTGCCTTGTAATTCAAACTTAAATAAAATGACAAATACAAGAAACAAAATTGCTTTAGTAACTGGCGGAAGTCGTGGACTAGGAAAAGATATGGCTTTGCAATTAGCCAAAAAAGGATTTGACGTAATTATTACCTACCAATCTAAAAGTGATTCGGCACAAGAAGTAGTACATCAAATTAATGATAAAGGTAACAAAGCATTTGCGCTTCAATTAGATGTGGCTAATGCCCATTCCTTTGATGAGTTTGTAACTAGACTTTCTACCACATTAAAAAATGAATTTCAATCGGACACAATTTCTGCTTTAGTAAACAATGCGGGTGTTGGTATGTATGCTTCATTTGCCGATACTACAATGGAGCAATTTGATAGTATGGTGAACATTCATTTGAAAGGACCGTATTTTCTAACTCAAAAATTACTACCTGTTTTACAAGACGGAAGTAGTGTGGTAAATATTTCTTCAGGTTTAGCCCGATTTAGTTATGCAGGCTATGCCGCTTATGCGATTATGAAAGCGGGAATAGAATCTTTGAGTCGTTACCAAGCCCAAGAATTAGGTGTAAGAGGTATTAGAGTGAATACAATTGCTCCAGGTGCTATAGCAACCGATTTTGGTGGAGGCGCTGTAAGGGACAATAAAGAGTTGAACGATAGAGTGGCTTCTAATACTGCTTTAGGTCGTGTGGGGTTACCAGATGATATTGGTTCTGTAGCCGCTTTTTTGTGTAGTGACGAATCAAAATGGATTAATGCGCAACGTATTGAAGTAGCGGGTGGTGTTCATATTTAAGTATACACGTAGTAACCCTCGAAGGGTTTAAAATCCTTCGAGGGTTAACAACATAACAGCACAAAAAAAATCGCTCCACTTGGAGCGATTTTTTTGTCTCTATTAAGCAACTGGTTTAGTTACTCTTCTTAAAATACCGCACTCATTTGAGTGGATTTTTTAAATTCGATAAATCCGAAAATTCGTGGCTAACCATTACCCTCATTTTTGTC
>CAZULO010000333.1:0-2052 GCA_964621245.1 uncultured Flavobacterium sp. | reverse complement strand
TAGGATGCTTTTCCATCGACGAAAATGACCGGAGCCAACGCTGTGATCGTATCCAGCTGCTCCAATTGTCGCAGATCCTCAAAAGTAAGACTGTCATGACCGGCTAAGACCGAGCTTGGACCGCCTTCCTGTTGACCAGGAAAAATCACCATGCTTTTAGGGCCTAGGGAACTGATTTGTCCCAAAATCACTCCTTCCATGCTCTGCCCAACGGAGCTCATCAATACAACAGATCCTACACCGATAATAATGCCGAGCATGGTGAGTAGTGAGCGATTGGCGTTAACGCTCACACCTTTCAATGCCGATCGGAAGGTGTCTATAGTTCGCACAGGAAAGAGGGAAATTTCATTTCAATTGCGCGCCATTTCCGATCAAAAGGCGCTGGAAGTCGGTTGAATCGCTGATAATTCGGCCATCCTTTACATGGATAATTCGTTTTGCATGCTCGGCAGTCGTACGCTCGTGTGTGACCAGAATAATGGTATGCCCCTGCTCATTGAGTGTTTGTAATGCCTGCATTACTGCAACACCGGATGCGGAATCCAAGTTGCCGGTAGGCTCATCCGCAAAAATAATGTCGGGATTTGTAACGAGCGAACGCGCGATAGCAACCCTCTGTTTTTGCCCGCCGGAGAGCTGACTACTGAGATAGTCTTTACGATCAGTCAAACCTACCGTCTCGATAGCATCGAGGGAACGTTGCTCACGCTCAGCCACTGGAATTGTCGGATGATATAAAAGAGGCAACATCACATTTTGTAGCACTGTTGTTCTTGGCAAAAGGTTGAATGCCTGGAATACGAAACTCACACGTGTTGCGCGAATTTTTGCGAGATCATCGTCATTCATCATCTGCGTAGGCTGTCCCTGAAAGAGATATTCTCCGCTTGTATGTGAGTCTAGGAACCCAAGAATATGCATGAGTGTCGATTTTCCCGAGCCAGACGGACCCATGATAGAAACGAATTCTGCCCGACGAATAGTAATATTGATATCGTACAAAACAGGCGTCACCACATCATCATTGATATAGGACTTGCAGAGATTACGCGTTTCAATGAGAGGACTATCAGTCATACGAAACTGTGTGTACGAAATTTCTCTACGACTTGATCAATACAACTACCTGCTCCCCTTCTTCCACTCCTGTTACTTCTATGGTTCCACCTTCGCCTTCCATCCCCGTTTCCACAGTGCGCTCTTCGAAGGATTTTCCATCAGCATGTAGAATACGAACATACTTGCTTCCATCTTCGTTTTCCAACACTGAGCGTACAGGAACACTCACGACATCCTTGCGCATACCCGTGGTGATGACAGCATCTCCTGTCATACCTACTTTCAGGTCATCATGATGATAGACAAAATCCAATTTGATGCGGTATTTGGGCACACCATCTTTATCCGTCGCTGCAGCGTCGATATCGCTTACCCTTAGAGCAAATGCAATCTCGCGGAACGCATCCAGTGTAATCGAGCCTGTTTGCGTAACTTTTGCCTTCGGGATATCTACCTCTGATACAAACATCTCTATTCGATACGGAGAATCTCCCAGCATCGTAATAGATGGAGTGGTAGACGGCCGTATTTGTCCTACTTTCACATTCACTTTTGTGACGATTCCATCTACAGGTGCTACGAGAATCGTATCATTGAACTGTGCTGCAGCACGCGAAAGCTCGGCCTGTGCCTGACGCAGTCTTGCTGTAGCGGCATCTATGTCTGTCTTTCGTGCAGGAGCTTTTTTCAGATTTAGTTGAGCCTCGTCGATCTGCAGTGATGTTTGATATGTGGAGATATCCGCCTTTGTACGATCGCGCGTACCTTGTAAATTTTTGATTTCTGCCTGCTGACTACTGATCTTTGTATCGTATGCAGCTGATGCATCTCGTAAAGATTTCAACGCTGTATCTAAAGCTGATAGAGCTGATTGGACATTGGATTTCTGCGTGGCGATGGTTGTTTTATTTGTTTCACGCGATGTATTGGTGAAATACGTTGTGAGCTGTAAAGAGGAAAGGATGTCATATGCCTGATTCAGAATATCTG
>CAZULO010000332.1:0-2058 GCA_964621245.1 uncultured Flavobacterium sp. | reverse complement strand
TCTTGAAAACTGTTGACTGTAACAGGTCCGGGGGTTCGAATCCCTCTTCCTCCGCTAGTAAAGTCTTAAATCGAGTGAAAACCCTTTAAAATGTATGTTTTAAAGGGTTTTTTGTTTTTACTACCTTCATAACATACCAACTTTAATTAAATAATATGTGCACTAATAGGTGCACCACACATTTAATAAAAAAAGTGCACCTGATTTTGCGTCAAGTATTGAAAATACTACTTGTACAATAAATAAACATCTTGTTTTAAATTGACCTTTTTACTAATTTAATAATTAATTAAAGGTCACCACTATGAATGCAAAAATCAAAACACTTTTCTATTTAAGAAAGTCAAAAGTCAACGCAAATGGCAGAATGCCAATTTTTCAAAGAATAACTATTAATGGTAAACGGTTTGATACCAGTACTGGATATTATATTGAAGAAAGTAAATGGCAAGCAGAATCTTCCAAAATTAAAGGAAATACAAACGAAACCTATTTAATAAATAGTCAACTTGACAAATTAAGAATTTCAGTTTTTGAAACTGAAAAACGATTATATTTAAATAACCAAGAAGTTACATTTGAAAGTTTTAAAAATGAACATACAGGTAAGACCGAAAAAACTCGAACACTAATCCCAATCTTCCAGGATCACAATTCCAAAATAAAAGAACTAGTAGGGCAGGAGTATGCACCTGGAACTCTGGAACGGTATGAAACTTCACTAAAGCATACTAAAGAATTTATAAAATGGAAATACAATATTTCAGACATCAATATTGATAAAATTGATCACTCATTTATAACCGAATACGAATTCTATCTACGTACTGTTCGAAAATGCGCTAATAATACAGCGGTAAAATATATTAAAAACTTCCATAAGATAATTAATATTTGTTTGGCCAATGGATGGTTAACTAAAAATCCATTTGCAAACTACAAATCCAAAGTTAAAGAGGTGGTAAGAGAGTTTTTAAACGAAACTGAAATTCAAGATTTGATGAATAAAGAATTTGTTTCAGAACGTTTAGAATTAGTTCGCGACATATTTGTTTTCAGTTGCTTCACCGGTCTAGCTTATATCGATGTAAAGCAACTGACCAGAAATAACATAAGTTTGGGAATTGATGGTGATAAATGGATTTTTAAAAACAGACAGAAAACAGAAACCATGTCTAAAATCCCATTATTGCCAACAGCTGAATATATTATTAATAAATATGCAGATTATCCTGTTTGCTTGAATGAAAAAAGATTACTTCCAATTTTATCAAACCAAAAGATGAATGCTTATTTAAAAGAAATAGCTACAGTTTGCGGCATTAAAAAAGAGTTGACCTTCCATATAGCCAGACACACATTTGCAACCACTGTAACGCTCTCTAATGGCGTTCCTTTAGAAACAGTAAGCAAAATGTTAGGGCATACTAATTTAAAAACCACCCAACATTATGCTAAAATATTAGATAAGAAAATTAGTGATGATATGCAGCTTTTAAAGCAGAAATTTAATACTATTCCAGTTGAGTTACAAAAAGCTCAAAATCAATAAATTAAAATAATTATTAAAATTTTAAGAATTTAAGTACAATAAATTTGATATAAATTGGTTTATTTTGTTAACATTATAAACCAATTTATGTTTTATGCGCCTTAAATATTCTACTACATTAATTGAAGTCGAAAAAGAATTAAAAAAAATTTGCAAAAAAGCTCCAGACTCAATTAAAACACTAAAATATATTAAAAAATGTTTAGAAAACAAAGCTTCTGAACTCAATAAGTGGCTAAGAAATTACGAATTCGAATCTGAAGCCGATGAAATCCACTTCTTTAAAAACATTAAAGCTGAACTCCTAGCTAAAATTATAGTTACTCAGTTTAAAATTGATATTCTTCTGAACCTTCCAAATTCTAAAAAAGCAATACCGGATTACTAAAATAAATTAATTGACAAGCATTCTCAAATTCCCAAGCGACAATACTATTTCTACAAATACTACAGGAGCGAATCAACCTATCACGACAAGGAATATTTTTTGAGAATAAATAATGACA
>CAZULO010000331.1:0-2072 GCA_964621245.1 uncultured Flavobacterium sp. | reverse complement strand
CCTATGTGTCAAGGTGGCGATCCATTAGGAAATGGACAAGGCGGCCCAGGATATAAATTTAAAGATGAATTCCATCCAGAATTAAATCACGGTAAAGCAGGGATTTTATCTATGGCGAACTCAGGACCCAATACAAATGGTTCACAATTTTTTATTACTACTGACCAAATATCTTATTTAGACGGGAAACATACTGTTTTCGGCGAAGTTGTAGAAGGGTTGGAAATTAGCAATACTATTGAAGTAGGAGATAAAATCAATACTATAAAAATTATTCGTATCGGACAGGAAGCTAAAAAATTCGATGCGGTTAAAGTGTTTAAAGAATATTTTGAAAAGCAAGCCGAATTACAAAAAGTACTTGAAAAAGTAAAAAGTAAAAAAGTAGCTTTAATTGAAGACATTAAAGCCACAGGAATTAAAACCAAGTCCGGTTTACAATATAAAATTATACAAACAGGAACTGGAAAAAAACCAAAAGCCAATCAACAAATTTTTGTGCATTATGCAGGATATTTTGTAGATGGAACACTTTTTGATACCAGTTACGAAGCGATTGCAGAAGAAAATGGTGTGTTAGACAATGCCAGAAAACAAGCCAATGGCTATGCTCCTTTTCCATTTAACTATGGGGCAAAAACAGGTTTAATACCAGGATTTATTGAAGGATTAGAAAACATGAATTTAGGTGACAAAATAGCCTTATTAATTCCAGGTCACTTAGGTTATGGTGAACAAGGATATGGCGCTATCCCTCCAAATGCTACACTTTTATTTGAAGTAGAATTATTAGAAAAACCAAACTAACAACCAAAAAATGAAAAAGTTATTATTCTTATTTTGCGCCTTGGCCTTAACAGGTTTACAAGCTCAAAAATCAAAACCAAAAACAGGAGCAGAAGAAGGTATTTTTGCAGAATTTTACACCAGTAAAGGAAAAATTACTTTACAATTAGAATACGTAAAAACACCAATTACCGTAGCCAATTTTATCACCCTAGCAGAAGGTAGTAATAGTTTTGTAACGAACGATAGAAAAGGAAAACCATTTTATAATGGATTAAAATTTCACCGTGTAATTCCAAACTTCATGATACAAGGAGGTTGCCCATTAGGTAACGGAACAGGTGACCCAGGATATAAATTCAAAGACGAATTTGATCCAAGTTTAAAACATGATAAAGCTGGAATTTTCTCCATGGCTAATTCAGGACCAGCGACAAACGGTTCTCAATTTTTCATCACACATAAAGACACGCCATGGTTAGATAATAAGCACAGTGTTTTCGGTCATGTAACAGAAGGACAAACAGTGGTAGATGCTATTAAACAAGATGATCTTATTGAAAAAGTGGTAATCGTAAGAAAAGGAAAACTAGCCAAAAAATTCGATGCCGTAAAAGTATTCAGTGAGTACATGAAAATCAAACCTGAATTAGATCGTAAAGAAGCAGAGGAAGCCAAAGTTAGAGCGGATATGCAAGCCAAAGCAGATGCCGAAAGAAGAAAAAAAGAAGCAGAAGCCAAAGCAATTGCTGATGCCGAAATGAAAACAAAATTAGGACCACTTTTAACAGCTAAAGTAGCAGAATTTGCCGCACTAAAAGCAAAATCAACAACTACAGCGAGTGGCCTACAATACACCATTTTGAAAAAAGGGAGTGGCTTAAAACCAACGGAAGGAAAAGACGTTTACATTCATTATGCAGGTTATTTAGAAGACGGAACCTTATTTGATAGTAGTTACGAAGACATTAACAAATCATACGGAAAATTCGATCAAAACAGAGCCAATCAAAATGGATACCAACCTTTTCCGTTTAAATATGGAAACAAAGGTGGGTTAATCCCAGGATTTTTAGAAGGAATTAACTTAATGAATTTTAATGACAAAGCTATTTTCTTTATTCCTTCAAAATTAGGATACGGTGAAAAAGGAGCTGGAAATGTCATTCCACCTAATAGCAATATCATTTTCGAAGTGGAAATTTTAGAAGGTCCGCCAACAGCGAAACAATAAATTTTAAAATTATATAAAAATCTCATCTCGTACATACAAGATGAGATTTTTT
>CAZULO010000330.1:0-2074 GCA_964621245.1 uncultured Flavobacterium sp. | reverse complement strand
AACATTCCACCATCAACATTAACAACTTGTCCCGTAACATAAGCGCTCATATCAGAACTTAAGAATACACAAACGTTTGCTACATCTTCTGGAGTTCCGCCACGTTTTAATGGAATAGACTCTCTCCAGCCTTTCACTACATCTTCGTTTAATTTGGCTGTCATTTCTGTTTCAATGAAACCTGGAGCGATAGCATTACAACGAATGTTACGTGAACCCAATTCTAAAGCGATAGATTTTGTAAAACCAATCATACCTGCTTTTGAAGCTGCGTAATTGGCTTGACCTGCATTTCCTTTCACTCCAACAACAGAACTCATATTTACGATAGAACCTTTACGGTTTTTCAACATAATTTTTTGTACAGCTTTTGTCATATTGAAAACCGATTTTAAGTTGATATTCATTACCGCATCAAAATCTTCTTCAGACATACGCATTAATAAATTATCCTTTGTGATTCCGGCATTATTAATTAAAATATCTATATTTCCAAAATCAGCCATTACATCATCAACAAGTTTTTGAGCCTCGTTAAAATCTGCTGCATTTGATTTGTATCCTTTAGATTTAATTCCTAAAGCGTTTAATTCATTTTCTAAAGCTAACGCAGATTCTGCAGATGAACTATAAGTAAATGCTACATTGGCTCCGTTTTGTGCAAAAACTTTTGCAATTCCACTTCCAATTCCTCTACTTGCACCTGTGATTATGGCAACTTTTCCTTCTAATAATTTCATATTATACTTATATTTAAATCATGTACTTTTTATTGAAGCCAAATATAATAATAATTTAAAGTAATAAAAAACATCTTATACATTAAACCTTTTTGTTTTTTTTTAGTCTAAATCCTACCAACCAAAACTTACTTTTATGAAACTATCTAAAATTTTTCACTTCTGTGTACTTATTGTTACATTATCATCTTGTAATGATAATGAAGAAGGAACTTACACAAATATTACAGCATCTTATCCTGCGGTTGAAGCCGAATTTGGAAGTACTGTGGATTTAAACAATTTAGCTAATTATGCCAATCAAACCATTCCAGCTTATGTTACTAAGGATAATAGTGGTTTGAATTCAATTTCTGATAAAGGAGCTACATTAGGAAGAGTTTTATTTTATGATAAAAAAATGTCTTCTACAAATACTGTATCTTGTTCAAGTTGTCACAAACAAGAAGTTGCTTTTGGAGATAACACTGTGGCTAGTACAGGTGTAAATGGAACAACCGGAAGACATTCGATGCGATTAATTAATACTCGATTTGCCACGGAATCAAAATTCTTTTGGGATGAAAGAGCGGCTAGTTTAGAAATCCAAACTACAATGCCAATCAAAGATCATGGGGAAATGGGATTTAGTGGAACAAATGGCGATTTATCGTTTACTGATTTAATCACTAAACTAAGCACTGTTGCTTATTATAAAGAACTTTTTAAATTTGTATATGGCTCTGAAGAAATTACAGAACAAAAAATACAATTTGCGTTAGCGCAATTTATTAGAAGTATACAATCGTTTGATTCAAAATATGATATGGGAAGAGCACTAGCTTCTAATGATGGTGCGCCATTTAGTAATTTTACGACTCAAGAAAATCAAGGGAAAAATTTATTTTTAACACCACCTGTTTTCAATGGGACTGGTTCAAGAACAGGAGGCGGGTTAGGCTGTGCAGGATGTCATAGAGCTCCAGAATTCGATATTGATCCCAACTCTAGAAACAATGGAATAATCGGTACAATTTCTGGAATTGGAATTGACATAACAAATACAAAGGCGCCATCTTTAAGAGATTTAGTAAAAGCTGATGGAACAGTTAATGGGCAAATGATGCATACAGGAGTAATTACGTCACTTCAAGCTGCGATTGGTCATTATGGTACGATAAATATTGCGCCTGGAAACACCAATTTAGACCCAAGATTAAGACCTGGCGGGAATGGACAACAATTAAACTTGACTGCCACTGAAGTCAATGCCGTAATTGCCTTTTTACAAACTCTAACTGGAACTGATGTTTACACTAATACCAAATGGTCAAACCCATTTAATTAATACATAA
>CAZULO010000329.1:0-2089 GCA_964621245.1 uncultured Flavobacterium sp. | reverse complement strand
CTCAAGTTTCCGGATGAAAACCTCAGACCTATTGGTATAACTGAAAAGTTCAAAAAAAAAGTAGGCCGTAACGTATAGTTTTAATCAGGACGATTAAAAAAACACATTATGTGACGTATGTAATGCTGGAGAGATTAATTTTCCAAGTTCTAATCTTTTAAGAATTATTTGTAGTTTATCGGATAAGGGTTTCATTTTTCTAATTTGGTTTCCTTGCTTATCTTTGAGTGTAACAGCAGAGCCATATTTTTTTAATTCAGAATAAAAATCAGCCAAGGAAATAGATTCTTCTTTTTCATTCTTAGCTTGCAATTGAAGGGTGATGTATTGATTGATGTATGCAGCGAGCATCGCAATATCATAGTGAGCCGATACATGTTCTTTTTTCCAGACATGAAAGGGACGTAGTTTCACGACGCTCTTGACTAAACGGATCAAGTTTTCAATGACATATTTACCCTTATAGTGACTTACAATTTCAAAGGCTGAGACACAAAAATTTCCCCCCGCATTTTTTTCAATATGGTCTGTTACATAAACCATGAGGCCGTCAGTTTTTGAAGCACTCTCCATCGCATCTTCTTTGCGAGAAAGAAGGATCAAAAAACTCTCTACTGATGAATTTACAATTCTAGGTTTTAACTGGTATGAGAAAAACATTTGGGTTTGGTATTTAGAAAAAATTGCTAATAACTCTCTTTCTGTTTTATTAAAATCTCTTGCTCTTTCAGCCAAAGATAAATCTTGATTTAGGCGAGTCACCTCTTCTAGGGTTTTATGGATGTTTTCCTCTCTAGCTAATCGCTCCTTTGCTGCATATTCCATGTTAAAGGATACGATATGACGTTTTTTATTCTGGACCCCCAAGTCCTTAAAAAATATATTCCGATCTAAACTTATAAAACCATCCGTAAGTTTTTTTCTTCGATCGGATGGATCTGCTAGTCCTGTTAGCATCTGTTTTTTAACTATCTGAAAGCGATCTAAATCAAAAACTGATTTAATCTGGTTATCACGAATCCCTGATATGAATTTACTTTCCCTCGATTGAAGCAATTCAAAATTGCTTAAAGAGGCTACCCCGCGATCAAAACAATAGGTGATTTCTTTAACTCCAAATTCCTCATGGATCTTTTTAACAAAATTTTTTAATTCACTTGTATCCTTTGTCTTTCCGCTCTCACAAGTCCACACCAAAGGCAATCCATTGCGATGGGTCAGAATCATTAAGGAAACTACGTGAGGATAAAACCCTCGTGTTTTCTCTAAATCGCATTCAGCCAATTCAGACTTTGTTCCCTCAAACCAGCTGGTCGTCCCATCAAAATAATAAACCTCAATATCCTCACCCACCTTCTCCCTTTGGGAAAGATTCCATAAAATTTTTTGTAAGCGATCTCTTGAGGATGAAATATGATCTAGCTCATCAAATATTTTTGACTTTTTATAGTTTCCTTCATCTATGTCCATTAATTGAGGAAGCATGGTCCTGGATAACCAGGGCATTGTTTTTATTTTAGAGGAAGGGGACAAGAGTCGATTGATGGTAAGAATCTTGGCCACCTGTTCGGTGGAAAGTTTTTCATTCCATTTTATTTCCTGACTAAAAGCTTGATTGAGACCTAATTTTTTCCAAAGCTCATTAAAAAACAAAACATCCAAATATCTTTTTTCATCGACAATAGAAATATCGCGTAAGCCTGTCATGGAAATAATTTCAGAGGGCTCGTTAATGTTTTTAAGAAAGGAGCGATAGAAGTCGGCTTGATCTTGGGTGAGTCTCCCTAGTCGATGAATAATTTTCTTTTTATTTTTTCCATCTTCTCGATAAGAGGAGGCAATCGAGTAATAGTTTACCGTGCCTTTGGCGACAGTTTTTCTGGGCTGGTGGTAGAGGTGTAGTTTTTTCAAGATGACTCCATGGGCCGTTAATATAAAAAATTAATTTACAATATTATATTCTTAATGTCAAGCATTATATTTACAACCATAGGCCGTAAATGACTGGCTCAAAAAAATAGCCACAAACGAAACGCTTGCAGCTAAACTAATTCAAGAATTTAATCGAATATTCATCCGGAAACTTCGG
>CAZULO010000328.1:0-2089 GCA_964621245.1 uncultured Flavobacterium sp. | reverse complement strand
TTAATGGCCTGTAAATACTTCTGCCGAATGGGGCTACCTTTGGTTCTGTTCAACAGCAGATACAACTGATGGCTGGTTTGTAGTTTGGGAAACTGTTTTCTTCCAATTATATTTGTCGTAAGAGAAAGTTTATAGGCTCCGAAAGCCGCCACCAGTCGTATCCGCAACCGTTAGCACCAACCCTTTCTCGTTCCCAATTTAACATAGGGAAATAATTAGATTTGGCTTAAAAATACGATCGGAAAATTTTAGATTTTCAAGGTCATTTTTTGGATGAGACTTAAAGACGGATTTTTTAAGTCTCATCCAAAAAATGACCTGTCTAAGTTAGACAGACTCGACGATATTTTCAAGCAAAAGCCGATTATAATTGTTTGTAAATTATTAGCTGGTAGACGGTCTGCCGTCAGGTAGCTGCCGTCAGGGTGCGGCTGGCATCCAAGAAAAGCGCGAACTGCAAAATTTTAGCAGCATGTTCTTGGGGAACAAAAGACATCTTAGTTGCAAGAGGTTGGAATAGATAAGCCTGTTAATGAAAATTTTGAAGTTGGTTTTGTTGGTGCCTTTTTTTGCTACTTTTTTGGGCATGCAAAAAAGTAGGGAGGAAAATGAGCGCAAAGGCCAAATGCGTGGGTGAGCTAGGATAGACATCCATGAAAGGGCACGTGCTAACAAAGGGCAATTGCGCAATGCGGGTTTTGTGGTTTGGTTAGCTATGGTTTTCCTTCTACCTTCGCGTTTGGGGAAGACATTACGGATTCAAAATCCGCACTGCGCAAGCCCTCGACCGTTACCGGTAATGCGTCCGCTGTGAACAAACATACAGTTTTCAAACAGATTTTATTGGAATAAACCTTATATTTTTACTAACTTTGGCCTATGAAAAAATCAAGGGTAAGACCTCTTGACTTTGTGATAGATAAACTCACAAATTCTATTGAAAACACCTCAACTGGAGAAGTGTTTGATACGGAAATTGTCAGACTTACTATCAAAGATGTAAACCAAATTAATAAAGCCGATTGGCAATTTGACTGGGTAAAAGAAATTAATGACAAGACCAAAGAAGTTTACAAACTGACGACTGTAAACAATCCAACAATAATTCAAGGACTTCTGAGTGTTGAGGATAAACAAGACCACGTCTTTATGCATCTTATAGAAGGTGCTAAATTCAATAAACAGAAAAACAAAATTTACTTTGGAGTTCCGGGAAATCTAGTAGCCTTTGCTTGCAAGATTTCCGTTGACAAAGGTTATCAGGGTTTCCTTGCATTTGATGCAAAAACCGCATTAATCAAGCACTATCAAGAAACACTTTTCGCGACGCATTTTCGCGGATTACGAATGTTTATTGAGACAAATGCAGCGTTAAGACTAATTTCACAATATTTTAAAACATAATAATATGGGACTAATAAGAGAACCGAAAAATGTTGACTTCACTGTTCAATCTGAACCTTGGACAGAGGAAGAACTCCGAGATTTCCGAATATTAATGAGCAAACTGAAAGCAAAGAGTCAGATCAAGAAACTTCTTGTGACAGCTATTAAAAAGAAAAAAATATTAGCCTAATAAAACCATTGAATCTCTTTGGACAAAAACACACATACCGGTAACAGCAGGCAATTGTGATGCTAGCTTTTAGGTTTGGAAAGTATCTCCTTCCCACATACATTTTTGTTAGGTGAAAGTGAATCGTTTCCAAAAGCCGCACCACAGTTGCCCGCGGACCGTTACAAGCAACCCTAACAGACCGACAGTGCGACATTGAACCGACAGAAAAAAAAGCCAGTCGCACATTTTAGCACATTTGGTTTTGCCCGACACACAAGCCGACCCTTCGCAAAACCAAAAGAGCTAAAATTTTCCAACCGCACGGACTGACATTTAGAAAATAATTATTACATTTGACACTTCTTGACAAGTCAAAATACAGAAACGTGAGTTACCTAGGACAGAAAATTAGAGAAACGAGAGAGAAGCAAAATTTGCTGCTCAGACAAGTTGCTGCTCATATTGAAGTTGACACTGTGCATACGCCGATATAATTGACCACTTCACGCCGGAGCAAATTGACCAGTAATT
>CAZULO010000327.1:0-2090 GCA_964621245.1 uncultured Flavobacterium sp. | reverse complement strand
AAGAATGGATTTTAGACAGAAATGATGTAGAAATTCTAGACGAAATCACTTCCGAATATGGTAAGCAACGTTTATACGATGAAAAATTAAATCACTTACGTTTCGAATATCAGCATAAACCAAAACGGGCGAAAGAAGGTCAAAATGTTACGCAGTTATATTACGCAAAACAAGGCATCATCACTCCAGAAATGGAGTATATTGCCATTCGTGAAAACCAACGTATCGAGCAATTGGAAAATCAAACGAAAGCGATGCAATGCCAACATGCAGGAAATAGTTTTGGTGCGAATACGCCAAAAAGTAAAATTACACCAGAATTTGTTCGTAACGAAGTAGCTTGTGGTAGAGCTGTTATTCCTAATAATATCAACCATCCAGAAAGTGAACCGATGATTATTGGTAGAAACTTTTTAGTGAAGATTAATGCCAACATCGGAAACAGCGCCGTGACTTCAAGTATTGATGAAGAAGTGGAAAAAGCAGTTTGGGCTTGCCGTTGGGGAGCTGATACAATTATGGATTTATCAACAGGTAAAAATATTCATGAAACAAGAGAATGGATTATTCGTAATTCGCCAGTGCCAATTG
Source organism: uncultured Flavobacterium sp. (assembly GCA_964621245.1). Taxonomy (GTDB): domain Bacteria; phylum Bacteroidota; class Bacteroidia; order Flavobacteriales; family Flavobacteriaceae; genus Flavobacterium. The sequence continues at coordinate 1,499 of CAZULO010000327.1, read as the reverse complement.
GAACTGTGCCCATTTATCAAGCGTTAGAAAAAGTAAAAGGTGTAGCCGAAGATTTAACTTGGGAAATTTTCCGCGACACCTTAATCGAACAAGCAGAACAAGGTGTTTCTTATTTCACAATTCATGCGGGCTTACTTTTAAGATACATTCATTTAACCGCCAATCGTGTAACCGGAATTGTTTCTCGAGGTGGTTCTATCATGGCGAAATGGTGTTTGTTTCATCATCAAGAAAATTTTTTATACACACATTTTGAGGAAATCTGCGAAATTCTTAAAAAATACGATGTCGCTTTTTCATTAGGTGACGGACTCCGTCCAGGTTCCATCGCCGATGCGAATGATGCCGCACAATTTGCCGAATTAGAAACATTAGGAGAACTGACAAAAATCGCTTGGAAACATGATGTTCAGGTTTTTATTGAAGGTCCAGGTCACGTGCCAATGCACATGATTAAAGAAAATATGGAGAAACAATTGGAACATTGTGATGAAGCGCCTTTTTACACTCTTGGACCATTAACCACTGATATCGCGCCAGGTTATGATCACATTACTTCAGCAATTGGAGCTGCCATGATTGGTTGGTATGGTTGTGCCATGTTGTGTTATGTAACGCCAAAAGAACATTTGGGATTACCTAATAAAAAAGACGTGAAAGATGGTGTGATCACTTATAAAATTGCGGCTCATGCTGCCGATTTAGCTAAAGGTCATCCAGGTGCACAATATAGAGATAATGCTTTGAGTAAAGCACGTTTCGAATTCCGTTGGGAAGATCAATTTAATTTAGCACTCGACCCAGATACAGCAAGGGAATTTCACGATGAAACTTTACCTGCTGATGGTGCGAAAGTCGCGCATTTTTGTTCGATGTGTGGACCGAAATTCTGTTCGATGAAAATCTCTCAAGAAATTAGAGATTCCGCTGCCGCAGAAGAAGGAATGAAAGCGAAATCTGAAGAGTTTGTAGAAAAAGGTAAAGAAATTTATTCATAATGATTGTTATTACTAATCCTTTTTCAATCGAAAATGAATTTCAAATACTTCATCAATTGTTTGAAGAAGGATTAGAATTAGTACATGTTAGAAAACCTACTTATTCTGAAAAAGAGATGAGAAGTTTTCTTTCCTGTATTGAGGATAAATTTTATTCAAAATTGGTTTTACATGAACAACACCATTTGGCTCATGAATTTAATATTAATCGCATTCATTTAAAAGAAAAAAACAGAGTTGAGGTTTCAGAAAATTTTCAAAAAACAGTTTCATATTTATCTACTTCTGTACATAATATCAATGATTTTAATGAATTGCCTCCATATTTTGATCACGCTTTTTTAAGTCCAGTTTTTGAATCTATTTCAAAAGAAGGTTATGGAAAAAATAGCAACATTTTAGAAACGATAGTCCACAGAACAAATTTCAATACAAAGTTAGTGGCCCTGGGAGGAATTAATGAAAACAACATCAAAATCGCTTTAGATTCAGGTTTTGATT
>CAZULO010000326.1:0-2096 GCA_964621245.1 uncultured Flavobacterium sp. | reverse complement strand
TGTTCTGTTAAGAAAGAAGTGAGACATGTTGTTGAGATAAAGAGAGACAAGCAAGTTCTTTAGTCGTTGCCGTTGTCGTTAGGGCTATGTCGTTTATAGCCCGGGCCCGCCGCTGAATTTGTTCCTGCTGTTTGACCCGCCTGCCATCAAACTCATTGAGGAGGTGATCCTCAGTGAGACGAAAGAAATGCCGACATTGCCGGGAGATGTTCATCCCCGATCCACGAAGTTACCGTCCGACGGAGAAAGGTCGCCGAAGCGCTCAGCGCTTTTGTTCAAAGGCGGAATGTCAGAAAGAAAGCCATCGGCGGTCGCAGAAAGAATTCTCGAGAAGCGATCCGGATATACGAGCACGCAACGTTCTGGCGTGCCGCAGTTGGCGAGGGAATAACCGCGAATACTGGCGCAACCGCCGAGAGAACAACCCCGGTTACACGAAACACAATGTAGAGCTGCAAAGGCGGCGGGACCGTCGCGATCTTGCCAACACTGATTCGATCAAGCTGTTTCAGCGCGAGAAACTGAAGCGAATCGGCATTCTTATTCATCTTGCCAACACTGAATCGATAACCGTGCCGTGGACGACCGTTTCCGAGGAGATTCGCCTGTATTTGAAGTGGCAGATGCGTCTTGCCAACACCAATTCGATAGCAGGGAAGGCCGTTGATACACCACAATCTCGGGCATGAAACAACTTCACAATCGAATGGATTGGCAAACGGCATTTATGCTGGTGGGCCAGGTGGCAACCAAACACGCCTCGGTCGCGGTGGGATGCAAGTCCTTGGGCGTTTCCCGGGCGCATCTCTATCGCCTGGTACGCCGTTGGTTTGAATGGCAACAGAAAGAACCGGCGAAAGAGTGGCTGTGCTCGCCAAGGTCCCCTCGGGCGTCGTGTTTGCCTGCCAACGTTCAGGCGTTCTTGCGCAAAGAAATAATCTACCTCACGGAAAAATCCACGCATTTCCGCAACCACTTCAACTTCGCTTTGCTCGCTCAACAATGCCATCAGGAGTTCAAGAAACGGTTCTCCCGCCAAACCATCCGGCATTGGGCCATTCATGAAGGGGTTTTCAATCCCGAAGTCCACGAGACCGCCAAAGCGTTAACCCGCTTCGATGTCGGCAGCATCGGCGAATTGTTCCAGCACGATTCCAGCCCGCATCTCTGGGTCCCTGCCACCGGGCGACGCGATGCATTAATTCTCACCGTCGATGATCACTCCAGAAAGATTGTCGGAGCCCGGCTCGTTCCCCACGACACCAGCTGGCACCACCTCTGCGTGGTCCGTCAAACAATCGAAACATTTGGCCGCCCCATCGCCTACTACACCGACAACCACATGATCTTTCTTCCCGGCAACGACTTGAACGCGCAGTTTTCCCGCGCCTTAAGAGAACTCGACGTCGATCCCCGCTTAACCGGCAAAGGACATCCCGAAGCCAAAGGAAAAGTCGAGAAGAGGTTTGATTATCTGCAGCGGCGTATCCCCTACTTGTGCGAGCGTTACCGCATCAAGAATCTCACCGCCGCCAACAAGATCCTCGACGAACAAGTCGCCTACTTCAACGACTGCCACGTCCACGCCGAAACCAACGAGACGCCCAACCAGCGCTGGAAACGCGCTCTCCAGGAAGGCCGCTGTCACTTACGCGAACTTCCCGCCAAACTTCAACTCGATTTGGTCTTCGGACTTCACTACAAACGCAAGATCAAGAAAGACGGCAGCTTTGAATTCAAAGGGGTCCTCTTCAACATTCCTCACGCTCCCCGTTACGGTGAAATTTCCATCGTGCTACATCCTCCCTTTGCTCGCCGGACCCACACTCAACTCTCCGCCCTCTGGAAGGGCGAGTGTTTGCGTCAGTGGATCCTTCCTGCCGGCCATGTCACCTGGCAGCCGTTGTCTCGCGGGACTGCTTCGCTGTAACAACTTTCGCCCATCGCTCTTCCGTCCATTGCAAAGCCGACCTCCTCTGCGAAGGGGCTTCTCGACGGAAACAGACCCATTTCTCAGGTGGTTTCTCGCTTCCTTCAGAAACCGGCCTTTGTCTCACTTTACGTCGATTTTTGTCTCATTTTGGCCGGTCAGAACA
>CAZULO010000325.1:0-2097 GCA_964621245.1 uncultured Flavobacterium sp. | reverse complement strand
TGGATTCGTCAAGATTTAAAATTAGCTATAGGAGAAACTACAGAAGTTATGGCTCGAATTAGATACCGTCAACCTTTACAAAAAGCAACGTTACATCAATTTGAAAGTGGCATGTATGTTCAATTTGAAAAGCCACAATCGGCCATTACGGAAGGACAATTTGTAGCTTGGTATATCGATGATGAATTACAAGGAAGTGGTGTAATTTCTTAGGAAAATTTATTATATTTGGTAAAAACTTTAAAATTATGAAAAAACTTTATTTTTTACTGATTCTAGTATTTTCCAATTTTGGGTATACTCAAATTGAAGACGCTTGGGTGTATTTTAACGATAAACCAAGTGCAGCTTCCTTTTTATCAAATCCCTTATCCATGTTAACGCAACGTTCTTTGGATAGACGAACAGCTCAAAACATTGCTTTAAATGTTACTGATGTGCCGGTGGAAGCTTCATATGTAACACAAATTACAAATGCTACTGGAATTACAGTTATGGCAAAATCTAAATGGTTAAACGCTTTGCATATTCGCGGAACTCAAGCTGATATCCAAGCATTAACTGGTTTGTCTTTTGTAAATAATGTAAAATTTGCCAATCATTCTTTAAATCCTGGTGGAAGAATTGCTCAAAATTCAAATAAAATTCAAGCCGTCAATAAAAATTTAGATGCTCTAGTTAACTATAATTATGGTAGTTCTCAAAATCAAATAGAAATGTTAAATGGACATTTATTACACCAACAAAATTTCACAGGTCAAGGTAAAATTATTGCTGTTTTAGATTCTGGTTTTACAAATGCTAATGTAGCAGCTCCATTTCAAAATTTAGTGACTAACAACCAAATTCTTGGCGGGTATAATTTCCCTGATCGAAATACAAATTATTTTTCCCGTCACAATCACGGAACAAATGTATTATCTACAATGGGTGGCTTTGCAGACGGACAATTAGTCGGAACCGCTCCAAGTGCTCAATATTATTTATTTATCACTGAAGATATTAGTTCGGAAAATCCTGTAGAGGAGTCATATTGGGTAGAAGCCGCAGAATTAGCAGATTACTATGGTGTAGATGTTATCAATTCTTCTCTTGGATACTTTTATTATGACAACTTCGACTATTCTTACCAATATTCCGATTTGGTAGGAAATAAAACCTTTGCTTCTCGTGGCGCTAATATGGCTTTTAGCAAAGGAATTGTAGTAGTAATTAGTGCCGGTAATTCGGGAGATAGCTCAGATCCTTATATTGCTACGCCAGCAGATGCTATTGGAGCCCTTACTGTAGGTGCCGTAAATAGTTTAGAAAATTATGCTAGTTTTAGCTCTATCGGTCCTTCTTTTGACGGGAGAGTGAAACCAGATGTTTGTGCAAAAGGAGCTGCAACAACAGTTAGTTCTACTTCTGGAAACATCGTAACCGCTAACGGAACTTCCTTTTCTAGCCCAGTAATGGCAGGGATGGTGGCTACATTTTGGTCGGCAGTTCCAACTTTAACCGCGCAGCAAGTGGTAGATTTAATCAAACAGTCTGCCGATAATTATACAGCACCAACTGCTCAAAAAGGATACGGAATCCCAGATTTTCAATTGGCTTTAAATACAGCTCTAAATTTACAACCTATTGATGAAAATCAAAGTTTTGCAGTTTATCCTAATCCAACAGAAAATGAAATCACGTTTCAATTACAAAGTATTCAAAAAGGAATCGTTTCGTTTTATGATGTTTTAGGACATAAAATTTTAACTAAAGAAATTTCTGAAAACGATAATAAAGTAAATATTCAACATCTGTCAAATGGCGTTTATTATTATAGTTTTGAATCAAATAAAGTATTTAACGGAAAAATAATAAAAAAATAAGTTGGGCGTTACCACAAGGGTCGGGCTTTCCGCTATATTTTTTATTTGTTTTATTTTTTAATCAAATAAAACAAATAAAAAGATGCCGCTGCAATCCCTAACGCAAGTAAAATACACATATATTGTAGAGACGCGATTTATCACGTCTAGTAAAGAGCCAAGGAAAAAGTAAAAAGAGCCAAGGAAAAAGTAAAAAGAGCCAAAGAAAAAGTAAAAAGAGCCAAGTAAAAAG
>CAZULO010000324.1:0-2098 GCA_964621245.1 uncultured Flavobacterium sp. | reverse complement strand
TTTTTCATGAAAAACTACTTTGGGAAATTATTGCTTAATCAAAATATAGTCGCCCCCAGGAAAGCTTGGTCTGAGTAAAGGAGGTGTGCCTTCTTGATAACCTCTAGTTCTCCACCATATGTTTATTTTGATTGCTGGTTGATTGTTGACTGTTAGTTTTTGGATTATAATTTGAGCAACATTTCCTGTGCTTTGTTCTACCATACCACCCAAAAGTCTCTTTTCGTTTGGAATGCAATCATCGCACAAATAATCTCCATATTGTATTACGCCATTTCCGTGAATAGAATGTTCTTTTTGATTTGTATAATTTGTGTTTATTTTGTTTAAAGTGTTTGTTTTTTCCTCTCCGTTTTCAATGTATTGGTATTCACCAATCATGGTGTCTTCATAGCGATAACCATCGTATGACAATATTTTTTTTTGCAATATTATTTTTAATGAAGTATTAGAATCAGTATATAAATAAGTACCTGTGAAAGGGTCTAATAAATTATTTACATCTTTATAATAAGTATTTTTGACGGGCTCACCGTCTTGGTCTTCGATTTTTATAATAGGATTTTGCGCTTTGCAACTTATATTTAAAAAAAGTAGAAATCCTAGTTTTATTATTTTGTCCATAAAAATATTTTTTAATTGCATGGTGTAGGTTTGACTATTAATTGAGATGAATTTGCAGGATTTGAATCTAATTCGAGTTTATTCCAGTTGGTTAAATTTTCATCTGTTTTATACAAAGAAACACCAAATGACCCAAATTGTTGTAAAAAACTTTTTTCATATTGTCCTTGACATTTTTTGTATTTGCCAGCTTGATCAAATAGGATTACATCTGTTTTTGATTTTTCATCTGTAAATTGAGCATATTTAGGATTATTCCATACGTTGTTTACTTCAAGTGTTAATGCTTCTATATTATCAACTTTTAATGCATAATAATTGATTAGGTTGGAAGTAGCATCTTTACAAACTAACATAAAAAAGACATCGCTTCTTCTGCCTGGACTTGCCGCTGTGTAAATTTCAGATAACAGTTTCACATCTCCATATGAGAACATGGGATAGGCACGTGTAGGGTGTGTATGTCCCCCGCCTATATATGAATAACCATGAGCTATAGGGACATTTAATTCTTCTGTAGAGTCAATGTTTGTATTAATGTAAGTGTATGTGTTATCTTGATTTAAAACTTTTTTTACAGAAAACCCATGTTCTGTTTTACTGTCCTCAGTAATTTTTTGAGCTAGGATTTCTACATTTGGTTTTATATTTGCTTTTGTTATTTCAGATAATTCTTTTAAGGATTCACATGGTGTCTTTGGTTCTGCCGCTCCATGTGCTGTAATAGGAGCTGTTATAATCTCATTCCCTGTGTTGTTTGTTGGATCATAATAATCAGTATCTCCATTTCCGCCAGTTGCCCCATCATTTGGGTCACTATATTCGTTTCCTGAGCCATCATCATATACAACGCATTCAGTAGTTATTGTTGGTGGAGCTTGACAATTTCCTTGTCCGGGAATGTGTGTGTCACTGGCATTTGCACAATAGTAAGTTGCAACACTATAACACATAGTAACCATTCTTGCAGTATTTGAGTCAAGTGAATTTTCGGGCAATATTTGAATTATTTTTCTTGTGCCTGTAAAACTGCTTTCTGGTTTTTGGTTGAGATCCGGAAAATATTTGATTAGTAAGGCAGTAGTTTTGTTATTTGAATTGACTTGTATGACTAAATTTTCAAAATAATCGGCTTCAAAACTATTAGGTTTAATTAGTATTGTGTAAGAAGTTGTGTTGCCAGAATAGGCTACGCGAATAGGAACGTCTGCAAAATCAAAATCATATATGCTTTCTGTAGAGCTTTTGTGTGTTGATGAATGAGCTAGTTTCTTTGCTTCGTTTTTTGTTTTAAGATAAGAGTTTATAAATGTTTTATCCTTGATTAGTTCGTTAAAACTTTTCTGGATAATTTGTACATGCTTTACATCTGTTTTTTGTTCTTCATATTCTTTTTCACAGCTGTTGCATATTAAAAGGAGAAAAATGAATAAGAATTGATAAATTTTTTTGAATCCGAATGGCATAAATATTT
>CAZULO010000323.1:0-2136 GCA_964621245.1 uncultured Flavobacterium sp. | reverse complement strand
GAAAAAAAGACGAAGTCAAACAAGAAGGAAAACGCATTTTACAAAAACACGTGAGCAATCCAAATCGGAAAACAAAAAGAAAAACAAAATGATGGCATTATTTTTAAAAGCAAATTGGGAAGACATCATTATGGCAAATTATGAAATTGATCCAGCTATTTTATTGCCCTTTTTACCCAAAGGAGTGGAGTTAGATTTATTCAACAACAAATGTTATGTAAGCTTAGTGGGATTCATGTTTAAAAACACAAAACTATTCAACATTCCCATTCCGAAATTTGGCACATTTGAAGAAATCAATTTGCGATTTTATGTGAAGAAAACAGAAAACAACACCATTAAAAGAGGTGTGGTTTTTATAAACGAAACCATTCCTTATCCTATTGTAGCTTGGGTGGCCAATAAATTATATAAAGAACATTATACGGTAGTACCAACGAAACACAAAAAAATAAAAAATAAAGAAAACCAAAGTATTACGTTCGAATGGGAAGTTGAAAAAAAATGGCAAAGCATAGCAGTAACTTCTTCATACCATACTGAAAACATGGAAAATGACAGTTTAGAAAAATTCATTTATGAACATTATTATGGCTATACTAAAGTAAATGATTTCAAAACTGAAGAATACAAACTGCAACATCCAAGTTGGAAAACGAGAAAAGTAATAGATCATAAAATTAATTGTGATTTTGAAGCAATGTACGGAAAATCATTTGCTGTTTTAAACCACACGGAACCAGAAGCCGTATTCATTGCAGAAGGTTCGGCAGTTGGAATCGAATGGAAAAGAAACAAACTAAAATTTGAATAATGCGTGGAGTAAAAAAAGAAAACCTGCCAAGTAAAATCTGCGTTGTATGCCAGAAACCATTCACTTGGCGAAAAAAATGGGAAAAAGTTTGGGAAGAAGTGAAATATTGCAGCGACAGATGTAGAACATCTAAGTAATTAGTAAAGATGTAGATAGCTTCTGAATTTCGATAATTCGCAGTAAAAAATAAAAATCAAAAAAATGCAAAAAACAATACGATTAATTTTAGGTGATCAATTAAATATAAATCATTCTTGGTTTCAAACCTGCGATGCATCCGTTACTTATGTTATGATGGAAATTCGTTCTGAAACGGATTATGCCACACATCACATTCAGAAAATAGTAGGTTTCTTTTCTGCTATGCGAAATTTTGCTTCGGAATTACAATCGAAAAACCATCAGGTGATTTATATTCATTTAAACGACACCTCTAATTTACAAGCGTTTGATAAAAATATATTGCATCTTATTAATGAAAATAACTTCACCTATTTCGAATACCAACTTCCTGACGAATACCGTGTGGATGAACATTTGAAAAACTTTTGTCAAACACTAGCTATCACTTCTTCTGTAGTGGATTCCGAGCATTTTATGAGTTCTAGAGCAGAATTAGGCACTTTCTTCGAAGGCAAAAAAACATTTTTGATGGAAAGTTTTTATCACATGATGCGAAAAAAGCACCATGTTTTAATGCAAGGCGACAAACCACTAACAGGAAAATGGAACTACGACGGCGACAACAGAAAAAAATTACCGAAAGACCACAAGCCTACTCCACCACTTGTTTTTAACACCGATGTTTCTGATGTACTTTCAGAAATTCAAAAAAATGACATAAAAACTATTGGAACTATCGATGCGAAAAATTTCGTTTGGCCCACAACAAGAGCACAATCTTTACAATTATTAGATTTTTTTGTTACGGAATGTTTGGCGCTTTTTGGAAGTTATCAAGATGCGATGACACCGAATGAATGGTCGTTATATCATTCTAGGATTTCTTTTTCCATGAATCTCAAACTGATTGCTCCTCTAGAAGTTATCAATCGCGCGATTGAAGAATGGGAAAAAAGACCTAATGAAATTGAATACAATCAATTAGAAGGTTTTGTCCGACAAATAATTGGCTGGCGTGAATACATGCGAGGAATTTACTGGAATAAAATGCCAGAATATGCTACGATGAATTATTTCAATAACGATAATAAATTACCCGATTGGTTTTGGACTGGCCAAACAAAAATGAACTGTTTGAAAGACGCTATCAATCAATCTTTAAATTACGCTTATGCCCATCACATCCAAAGATTAATGGT
>CAZULO010000322.1:0-2138 GCA_964621245.1 uncultured Flavobacterium sp. | reverse complement strand
GGAAAAATGCGTTTCACGATAAAGTTGCCGTTAGATTTAACCGCCGCACAAATCGAAGAAATTGTAATGGCTGACGAAAGAACACAAAATCAATTACAAGGCAGAACGCCGAATAAAGTGATTATCGTACCAGGAAAAATTATTAATTTGGTGGGATAATAATTAAACAATAAGTCAATTGGTCAATGTGCCAATTCTTACAATCCTATTTTTTAGAGAGGTAATTGTAATTCGGGTTTCAAAAAAATTTGAGAATATAGTAACCGCAGCTTCGCAGATTAAGTTCTGAAAAGCTGCGGTTTTTTTATGCAACTTTTTTATATCTATAAATTTAAGAACTCAAACTTCATAAACAAAAATAAATAATTTATTTTCAATACATTAGAAACCGAACATAATTGATTCAGAAAAAGAAAATTAGGTAAAAACAGTTGTATTTCATTTTTGTTTAGTATTTTTACATAAACATTAAACAAAAATAACATGAAAAAAATAATTTTACCCTTAGTATTGTTCGTTACAAGTCTGACACTAGCTCAAGAAACCGACTCTAATAAAAAATCTGAAAAATTAAAAGCTTTTTTTACGTACGGCTTAAACGTTCAAATTCATGATGAGTATGCCATCAACACAAAATTAAATCAGTCTGGTTTACCTGAATTAAAGACTACAACGCCTGAACTCTTTTTGGGAATGACGTTTTTCGGAAAAAAATATTCTGGAGATTTAGATTTTGGTTTTCTTAATTCTAAAAATGAAAGCGGCAACAATGAAAATAAATATATCGGATTCACTACCCGATTACGAGTTCATTATAATCTGATAAATAAAGAAAAAATTGCTTTCACAACAGGTTTAAATATTTCTAATACCACAGGAGAATTGAATATTTATTCGAAAAATAATGCAATTGATTTAAATACGTTAACTCCAGATGCTAATTCTGGACACGTTTCTCTTAGAAATAACTTGTATTATGCGGGACCTTCAGCTTCCTTTTACTTTTTCAAACATAAATCCACACAACTCCGATTAAATGTAGGTTATGAATTTTCTTTTTCTAAAGGAAATTGGAAATCAGATTATGGAAATGTCTTGAATTCGGTAAATGAAAGAGGCAACAACCGCTTTTTATTTGGTTTGACAATTATGTAAATCATCTGTTACAGCTATTTTAAAAGTAAAACCGCAGATTTGCAGATTTTGTTCTGTAAATCTGCGGTTTTTTCATGTAACAACAATTGGTTTCTTTCTACTAATTAATAAAAAATCTTATGAAAAAATACGAAGTAATTACCCTGAAAAAATCGGCTAGTTTTGGCAGCATGAAAGAAGAATTGTCAAAAGAAGTGGAACAATTTTTAAATAAAAAAGTCAATGAAGGCTATGAAATTGTGGATGTTTCCTTTTCTTATTATGAAGCCCACGAATTAATTGCTTTTATTACTATTTGCAGATAAACCAATGTCAACTTGTCATTTTTAAAAATTGGCTCATAATTTGATGTTTATTTTGTAACTTTAAATTTTTAAAATTAAAAACTATGTTTGATTTACCTTACATGATATTGATTGGAGCCATTGCTCTATTTAGCTGGATAGTGAGTTCACGCTTAAAAAGTAAGTTTGAACATTATTCGAAACTCACGTTACGCAACGGAATGTCTGGTGCTGAAATTGCAGAAAAAATGCTAGCAGATCATGGCATTCGAGATGTTCGTGTGATTTCTACACCAGGAAGATTAACTGATCATTATAACCCTGTAGATAAAACCGTTAATTTATCAGAAGCCGTTTATAACCAAAGAAATGCAGCCGCAGCCGCAGTGTCAGCACACGAAGTTGGACATGCTGTACAACACGCACAAGCTTATGAATGGTTGACGATGCGTTCTAAAATGGTGCCAATGGTTAATATTTCTTCAAGTTTGTCGCAATGGTTAATTATGGGTGGAATAATTTTAGGTTTTGCTTCAAAATCTGGAATTGGATTTTATGTCGCAGTAGCAGGATTAGCTTTGATGGCTATAGCCACCACTTTCAGTTTCATCACTTTACCTGTAGAATACGATGCGAGTAACAGAGCTTTAGCTTGGTTGAAAAATAAAAACATGTTAAGTCAAGAAGAATATGCTGGCG
>CAZULO010000321.1:0-2140 GCA_964621245.1 uncultured Flavobacterium sp. | reverse complement strand
TCTTGTTTTAGAAAACAATTCAAAAAATATTTCTGTATCCAAATCCATTTGAAAAGCAGCAATATTTTTAAAGTTTAAGAACCATTTGACATGAGACGTTACGGGATAAGGCGTTGTTATCAATAGAAAATCTTTCAAAAAAACAATTCATCAAAGAGAAAATTATTTCCGGATGAAGAAAAATGATTATTTTTGACAAAAAATTACTACATGTTAAAGAGAATTCTACTGCTTTTTACTTTTTTTATTTCATTATTTGGTTTTGGACAAGATTTTCAATGGGCATATGAAGCTGAGGGTATTTATACCAATCTTGAAAGCTCTGGAATTAGATCAATGGTTTGTGACAATTTTGGAAATATTTATACGATTGGAGAATTTACAGGAAAAGTGGATTTTGATCCAACTGACAGTACGTTTTTCTTAGAAACTTCTGACAACTACACTAACAATTCGTTTATCGTAAAACTTGATTCAAATAAAAATTTAATTTGGGCAAAAAAATTTGGGGGTTTATCTTCTAATATGAATCAAGGAAAATCAATTATTATTGATAATGATGGAAATTTAATTTTAACTGGACTAGCAAATGGAAATTTAATTGATTTAAACCCAAATAGTGATCAAGAATTTTTAATAAATAATCCAATTATTAACAAAACTGGCGGATTTTTAATTAAAATAGATCCAAATGGAAATTTTGTTTACGGGAATTTTTACCCGAACTATTTTTTAAAAGAATCCTCAATAGATATAAATAATAACATCATTACAGTGGGAAGTATTGGTTCTTCAAGTTCTTCGAACAATAAAATTATTATTTTAAAAAATAGTTCAAGTGGATCTTTAATATGGTCAAAGGAAATTGCAGGAAACAATATTTACCCTCATTCTATAAATTGTGATAATTTGAATAATATAGTTATAACTGGAAATTTTCAGTACAACATGAGTATTAATAATAACAATTATAATAGTGATTCTTATTATGATTTTATAACAAAATTAAATGAGATTGGGCAATTAGTTTGGTACAGGAAATTAGGAAAAACATCAAGTGCTGGATTAAGTAATCAAGACAAAACAATACAAATAGACCCGAGTAATAACATCTATTTTAGTTTAGAATTTATTGGGGATAACGTTATAAATTTTGAAAATATTTCTCAAAATTTTAATTCAACTTCAATAGACTGTGCTTTAATTAAAATTAACAGCATAGGGAATTTAGTTTGGTCACGAAAATTTTCAGGAAATGAACAGCAATTTCCATATTCAATGTTTTTAGATAACAACTCAAATATTTCTATTTCTGTACGAAATATGCAGAATAATTCTTTATCAATTGAAGGAATGAATATTCCAACTTTTAGCAATTATTATACAACAAGTATATTTGAATTTGATGAAAATGGAAATTTAAACAATTTCATAGACAGATTAAGGTATTGTACTAGAATGTTTAAAACTAATACAAATGATTTATATTTTTCAGGATATTTTAATGAAGCTATTGATTTTGACCCTAGTTTAACAAATAATTATATTATGCAAACCTCAAGGCCAGCAGCATTTATTCTAAAACTTGGTCAATGCGACACAAATCAACCAACGACAACTAACAACCAAACATTTTGTTCTTCACAAAATCCAACTGTTTCAAATTTAACTCCAAATTCAAGTACTTTTAATTGGTATATTAACGCTACTTCTACTGTAGAATTATTAAATATTACTTCTTTAATTAATGGTCAAACTTATTATGTATCAAGGCAAAACGGTAGTTGTCCTGAAAGTCCTAGAACACCTGTTACTGTAACCATTAATCCAACTCCAATGGCACCAATATCTAGTAACCAGACTTTTTGTGAAAGTCAAAATGTAAGTTTAAATAATATTATTATTTCTGGACAAAACATTAAATGGTACAGTTCAAATTCTGTATCAACGGATTTACCAACAAATACAATTTTACAAAACAATACAACTTATTATGCTTCACAAACAGTAAATGGATGTGAAAGTACCAGAATACCTATACTTATTACAATAACTCCAAACCCTTTACCAACAATAACATCACCACAAACTTTCTGCATCCAACAAAATGCAACTATAAATTCAATTTTAATTACAGGTC
>CAZULO010000320.1:0-2149 GCA_964621245.1 uncultured Flavobacterium sp. | reverse complement strand
CTTCCATCGGACTTAAGCTTGCTGCTCTTTTTGCAGGATAGATGCCGAAAACAAGACCTGTACCTATTGCCATAGTAAGAGCCAAAGCTATAGCTGAGAAAGACAAGATAAAATTAAAATCTCCTAGTACTCTGGCAGCCAATGCACTGAGAAACCATCCAAAGAAAATGCCGATCAACATTCCGATGATGCCACCTGTGAGTGTCAGCGATATTGCCTCGAAAAGAAACTGCAACAAAATATCTCGACGTTTTGCACCGACAGCTTTTCGTAAACCTATTTCACGAGTGCGTTCTGTTACTGACACTAACATGATATTCATGATGCCGATACCTCCAACCAAAAGGGAAATACCTGCAACCAGCGAAAGAAATACTGTTAAGCCAAGTGTTACTGAATTAACAATTTGAGTGACTTGCTCTGCGCTTCTTGCAATGAAATCATCCTTATCGGGATCATTGTCTGGATTATCAATCCGATGACGCTGGCGTAGCAGCTGCGTGATGTCTTGCTTTGCCAAATCAGGGTCTTGTACTGCTTTCAGCGTCATGTAGCTCAAATACTTCTGGCCACTGACTGCTCTGGCAGTAGTAAATGGAATAAACACTGGTTTATCGAGGTTTTGCAGAAGAAAAGATCCTAAACCCTGCAGTACGCCGATCACCGTGAAAGAGGAATCCCCTATCGTTACTTTTTTACCAACAGGGTCAACATTACCAAAAAGGTCTTCGGCCGTTTGATGAGCCAGTACTGCAACAAACTTCGCACCTTCTTCATCATTCTGATCGAGCAAACGACCATGATCGAGCTTCAGGCCGTAGTTTCCAAAAATTTCTTCACGCGAACCCATAATCATGGGTGAGACCTCTTCTTTGCCATATTTTACGGATTTCGATACGAGAATAACCGGAACAACATTGGTGACGGTAGACAAGCGACGAACAGCTTCATAATCCTCGAGTGTCAGGCCGTCCAAATTTCCTCCAAATTTTTCGAATCCTGTTGGAAAAATATCTATAGTGTTTGTACCGAAAGATTCTACTTGTTTCACGATGTAGTTTTGAAAGCTGTTTCCAAGTGACACCATCAATACTACTGATGCAACACCAATGATGATCCCCAGCATTGTCAGCATCGAGCGGTTTTGATTGACCGTAATACCTTTGATCGCCGTCTGAATGGTGTCTGAGAGAAGCATATTATTCGTAACGCAAAGCATCGATAGGATGCAATTTGGCTGCGTACCGTGCAGGAGACAGGCCAAAAACAATCCCGGTCATTGCTGCCATGACAAACGCGATAATAACCGACTGCAGCGATACAGCGAACAAGTATGTTGCAAGAAATAGTTTTATAAGCTGCGCAATGAAAAAGGCGAGCCCTATACCACCGATCACCCCGATGAGGCCTCCAAATACCGTCAGTAATACGGATTCAAAAAGGAATTGTAGAAGAATATCTTTGGATCTTGCGCCAAGCGCTTTTCGTAGACCTATTTCACGCGTGCGTTCTGTTACTGACACTAACATGATATTCATGATGCCAATACCTCCGACCAAAAGAGAGATCGCTGCAATCGTTGTAATAAAAAGCGTCAAACCGAGAGAAACAGAGCCCAAGATTTCGTTTGCTTGTGCAGAAGAACGTACGATAAAGTCGTCTTTCTTCGGATCATCTATTGGATTATCGATACCGTGGCGACGACGCAGAAGAGCCTTTACGTCTTCGAATGCAAGATCGAAGCTATCTGTCGCTAGCATAGTCACGTAGTTCAAAAATTTCTGACCCGATACTTCTCGAGCAACCGTAAAAGGAACATAGATCCGATTGTCTGCATTCTGGAAAAATTGCGAACCGAGTGCGGCAGTTGTCCCGACAACCGTGTAGTGTCGATCTCCTATTTTGACGCGCTTATCGAGCGGATCAATCGATCCAAAAAATTTATCCACCACATCCGGTGCCAATACCGCCACCGCCTTCGCTCCGTCACTATCTTCTGCATCCAGTAACCTGCCGGATTTTGCTACAATATTTTGATTGAGAAAGAAATTTTCCGTCACCCCAAATATTTGCGGACTTCCCTCTTCCCTGCCATAGGATGCTTTTCCATCGACGAAAATGACCGGAGCCAACGCTGTGATCGTATCCA
>CAZULO010000319.1:0-2163 GCA_964621245.1 uncultured Flavobacterium sp. | reverse complement strand
TTTCATTTGTATATCTTACGAAATTCGGAAACAATTTCATTCGAGAATTTTCTGGTGTTCCGTTTAAATATTTTCCTGATAAAAATCCGAAACCTAAAGGCGAATACGCTAATAAACCGACATTTTCACGCATTCCTATTTCAGACAGACCGACTTCATACAACCTGTTTAATAAAGAAAATGGATTCTGAATTGTAGCAATTCTTGGTAAATTGTGTTTCTCACTTTCGTTTAAAAACTTCATCACACCCCACGGATTTTCGTTAGAAACACCAATATGTTTTATTTTTCCTTCTTTAATTAATCCGTCAAAAATGGTTAGGACTTCAAAAATATTTTCTTGCCAATTGGTATCAATTTTTTCCAAACCTCTTTTTTGAAACATATTCATCACACGTTCCGGCCAATGCGTTTGATACAAATCGATATAATCTGTTTGTAGATTTTTCAAACTTAAATCAACAGCTTCCGTGATACTTTTTTTAGAAAAATCAAGCGGTTGACGAATGTATGTCATCCCTCTATTTGGTCCAGCAATTTTTGTTGCTACGACCAAATCGTCTCTTTTATGTTTGTTTTTCGCTAACCAAGTTCCGATATAACGTTCGGTACTCCCAAAAATATGTTCGTTTCCTCCAATCGGATACATTTCTGCCGTATCGATAAAATTAATACCACGTTCTACGGCAAAATCCAACTGAAAATGCGCTTCTGCTTCAGTGTTTTGATTTCCGAAAGTCATTGTTCCTAAACAGGCTTTACTTACTTTTAAATTGGTATTTGGAAGGGTTGTGAATTTCATTTTGTTGTTCTATTTTTTTTGAAGGACGAAGTTACAAAGATTCGAGAAAATAAGGCTTACAGTGGTATAGATTTTATTTATCTTAGAATATCACGAATAATTTTCAAATGATGATGGGTGTGAATACGCAAAAATTTCTCTGTTTGAGGCGTATTAATGTCTCCAAAAAAAGGATGTTTAAAATTAGCATTTTTAGGTAAATTTCTCAATTTTGGCACATTTATTTTAGCTTGTTCTATTTTCGATTTTAAATCTGAAATAGTAGCAATTCCTGTTGGATTTACAAGTTTAGGCGCCCTTGCTTTTCCTCTAGGAATTTTTCCTGTAGCAAAAACTAAAAATTTTGGAAAATTAAATTTAGAATTAAAATTTGAAGGATTTGATACTTCTAACTGACCAATAATACCATTAATAACCAATAAACAATGGTCTATTTGCCACCCAATAGTACTGGAAGAAATCTTTGGATTTGATTTTTCTAGGTGCGAAAGGTAACTTTCTAATTCTTGAATTTGATCGACTAATGGGCTCATAAACTAAATTTTAATTACAAATATATCGATTCTATTTGTAAAAATAAACTTGTATTATTTAAATAAAAAACGTTGATTTGTAAGATAAAAACTAAAAAACAAATTATGTCACAAGAATCCTTACTTATCCCTAAATTTTTCGCCAGCGATGATTATTTTATCGATGAAAAAGTAAATTATTTAAAATTTGGAAATACCTATAATGTATTCAATAAAGAAGGCGAACAAGTAGGCATTATCAATCAGAAAGTAACTGGTTGGCACAAATTTTTACGCTTGTTTTTAAACAAAGCGATGTTTCCTTTTTTATTGGAAGTTCATAATATGGACCAAGATTTACAAGTTTCCATCAAAAGAGGCTGGACGTTTTGGATGAGTAAAATCACTATTCATGATGCTAATGATGTGCTAATTGGTTCTATAAAGCAAAAATTCAAATTGTTCAAACCTACATTTATTATAGAAAACACACAACAAAATACCATAGCTAAAATTACAGGTGATTGGAAAGCTTGGGATTTCAAAATTACTGATGCATCAGATACTCCTATTGGGGCTATCAATAAAAAATGGGGCGGTGTAATGAAAGAAGTTTTCACCAGAGCTGATAAATATTACGTAGCGATTCATCCAGACTATGCAGAAGACACAAATAAAATCACAATTGTTTCTTGTGCGATTACTATTGATATGGTTTTAAAAAATCAGAAATAAGTTAAAAATAAAAAAAAGCCTAACTACATCATATAGTTAGGCTTTTTTGTTGCTTTGTAACTATTATAATTCGTTTAACAACTTAGATAATTCGTCTAATTTTGGAGTTAAAAT
>CAZULO010000318.1:0-2165 GCA_964621245.1 uncultured Flavobacterium sp. | reverse complement strand
GCAAGTGTTTTTACTAATTTAATTGTAAAGTTCCTGCTAATTCTTTTAAGTTGATTTCTGAAAGTTTGGTTACATATTGTGCGTTGGAATAGCGTACAGCTGCTTCTACAAAATTTTGTTGTGCCGTTCTAAATTCAATGGTTGTTATCGTTCCGATTTTAAATTTTGCTAACGTGATTTCTAAATTTTGTTTGGCAATTTCTAAGTTTTTATCTTCCATTTTTATCAACTCCAAATTGGTTTGATAACTTGCAAATAAACTGGCCATTTGCGATTTTAATGAAATTTTTTGTTGTTCTAAAACAAAAGAAGCATTTTCTACTTGATAGCGGGCCACTTTTTCATTTTTGTTTTGAAGAAATCCATTAAAAATAGGTAATGAGGCGGAAACACCATAAACAAAGCCTTGTCCGGATGATTGGGTAACGAAACCTAATGACGCTTCCGAACGTGTGAAATTATATCCAGAGGTTAAACGAACAGTGGGATATCGATTGCCTTTGACTTGTTTCAAATTTAAATCGGCTACTTTTTTGGTTAAAATTTGGGCTTGTAATTGTGGATTTTGCTTTTCAGCAGTAGCTGTTAATTCATTAAAATCTAAATTTTGTTCGAATGTAATTTCAGAATTGACTTTAAAATCAGTTTGAATATCTCGAACTAATAATTCGTTCAATTTAATTTTTGTTATACGATATAATTCTTTTTGTTTTAGTAATAAACTCAAATCTGAATTTAAATCGACTTGTGCATTTAAAACTTCTAATTTAGACGCTTTTCCGATAGTAAATCTGTTTTTTGCAGTTTCTAGTCTTTGGTTAGATATTACAATAGCGGTGTCAATAGAAGCCATCATTTGCTGTTGTTGTACCAGATCAAAATAGGTGGTGTAAACTTGACTAACTTTCGTTAAAATAGCTGCTTGTAATTCGGATTTCCCTTGTTCTTCTAGCACTTTCAATTGCTCTTTTCTAGTAAACATTCGCATACCGTCAAAAATGGTCCAATCTAATCCTACGCCATAACTTAAATTCATATTTTTGGCATTGTCTAGCTCTCTTGTTGTGCCGCCAGCCTGAGTTTGTTTGGTATCAATTTGGCTATTGTTATTCGTTAAATTCAAACTTACCAAGGGTAGTAAACCGGCATTACCTAAATTATTATTGGTTTCGTCGATTTTTAAATTGTTTTTCGCAATTTTAATATCGTAATTATTTTCCAAGGCTATTTTTACCGCGTCTTCAAGTGTTACTATTTCCTGAGCTTGCGCTGAAAAGCCTAGGAATAAAAGAAACGCTATTTTATATAAATTTTGCATAATGTTTTTATTTTTTTTACCGCAGATTCACAGATTTTTTTTTTACTGTTTTACAAAGTATTTTGAATTCGTGAATTCGTGGCTTTAATTTTTTTAAACACATATTCACAGATTTTTTAAATTGTATTTAATTCGATTTTAATTTGCGAATCTGCGGTTTATTTTATTTTTCTAAAGCATCTAAATTATCAAATTCTGGATGGTGTTTTATCGCTTTTGACCACATCAGATAAAAGGCTGGAATTACAAATAAAGTTAAAATTAAAGAGAAAAGCGTTCCTCCAACAATCACCACACCCATTCCAATTCTACTAGTTGACGCTGCTCCAAGTGATAACGCAATTGGTAAAGCACCAAGTGCAATGGCCAAACTAGTCATTAAAATAGGACGTAAACGGGCTTCGGAAGCTTCAATAATGGCTTCGTATTTCGGTTTGCCTTCTTCTCGTAATTGATTCGCAAATTCCACAATTAAGATTCCGTTTTTGGTCACCAATCCGATAAGCATCACCGTTCCAATCTGACTGAAAATATTCCACGTTTGTCCGAATAACCATAGTGAGAACAAAGCTCCAGCCACCGCCATCGGAACCGTTAATATGATGATAAACGGATCTATAAAACTTTCAAATTGAGCTGCTAAAATCAAATAAATTAATAATAAAGCCAATCCGAATGCAAATGATGTATTTGAGCTACTTTCCACGAAATCTCTCGACTCACCTCCTAAATCGGTTGTGAAAGTTTCATCTAAAACTTTGGCTTTAATTTCATCCATGGCTTCAATTCCGTCACCCATACTTTTTCCTGGTGCTAAACCTGCAGAAACGGTTGCCGACATATATCT
>CAZULO010000317.1:0-2195 GCA_964621245.1 uncultured Flavobacterium sp. | reverse complement strand
AACGTTTTGCGGCTTGGCGAAGGTGGCGATTTTTACCACAAATGTTGATGCGGAGAACCAAACTTTGATTAACCACAAATGTGTCTGCGGAGCACTGAACCGCCACTTTTGCCAAACCGCTGTTGTGCGTTCGTTCTTTTTTTTACACCATTGCTCTTCCAAAGCCAACTGTATCTCTGTATGCTTGTGGCGAAATGTCGGCATTGTTTTTAAAAAATCTACTAAAATAATATTCGTCTATGTAGCCCAACTCATACGCAATTTCTTTTACTGCTTTGTTGGTCAAATACAGTTCTCTTTTGGCTTCTATAATTATTCTCTCAGAAATTAAATCGGTTAGTGTTTTATTAAAATGTGTTTTAGTAAGTTTAGCTAAGGCCTTTGCTGATATATTCAACAAGTCGGCATAATCACTAGCCGAATGCTTGGTCTTGAAATGAGTTTCAATATAATTTTTAAGATTTTGAAGAATAAAAGGTTCTTTGTTTTCTTCAGGATTAATTTGAGTTTCGGTTTGTTGCGCTGTTTTTAGTCTGGATGCAGTGATTAAAAATATTTTTAAATAAGAAACCAATAATTCATATTGAGCTAATGCAGGGTTTTGCATTTCAGATGTTATTTGTTCAAGCAACATTTTAAAAGTGCTGTTTGCAGTTTCATCAACAGAAACAAATGGCGGATTGTATATATTATTAAACAACACACCATTACAAGCTACTTCTTGCTGATGCTTGTGAATGCAAAAAAAATCGGGATGGAAATTTATGACAACCCCTTGTAATTCCTCATCTTTTTGAAACATAAAAGGTTGATAAGGCGAAAATGCAAATAAGGTATTTTGTGTAAAATCATGTTCTGAAAAATCAGCTTTTGCACTTCCTCTTCCATTTCTTATCCAAATTAATGAGTAATAATTGAGTCGCTGAATATGGTCGAAATGGCTGTTATCGTTAAACGAAAAAACTTTAAATGCTAAGTTTCCTGTTTGCGGATTTATCAAGGTATATGTATCAGAACTCATCATCTATTTTTAACTTTATTTCAATTTTCTATCTTTTTCATCAATAGCCAAATCATTGATACTAGCATATCTTTTTTGCATCAAGCCGTTTTCGTCAAACTCCCAATTTTCATTGCCATAAGCACGAAACCATTGTCCATCTTGGTCTTGGTATTCATATTCAAACCTCACTGCCATTCTGTTTTCACGAAAACCCCACAATTCCTTTTTGAGTTTATAATGCAATTCTTTTTGCCATTTTCTTTTCAAGAAAGCTACCACTTCTTCTCTACCATTTATAAATTCAGTGCGGTTTCGCCATACGGTATTTATGGTGTAGGCCTTAGCAATTCGTTCTGGGTCTTGACTATTCCAAGAATCTTCTGCCAATTGTACTTTTTGCAAAGCCGTTTCCATTGTAAAAGGTGGTAGTGGTAATTTTTGTTCTGTATTTTCCATTTTATATATCTTTTTAAAAAAAATGCGAACCAACATCAATGCTGGTTCGCAAAAGTATTAATTAAATTGCTGGTGCTAAAGGAAAATCAACAGGAACTTTGGTAAGGTTGTGCAAATAATTCATAGCAGTTTTATCACTTACTTGAAGTATTAAATCAACCAAATTTTCTTTGGTATAACCTGCTGCAAAAAAAGCATCGACATTTGTTTCGCTTGCGTTGCCCCTGTTTTTAGTAATATCGGCAGCTAATGCAACCAATGTATTTAACTTACTATCAGACGATTTTCCGTGTCTAATTTCGGTTAACTGTTCATCGTTAAAACCATTCATTTTACCCAAAACCAAATGAGCACTTTGGCAGTAAATACAACCATTTACTTGGCTTACAATTAGGTTTACGGCTTCTTTTTCTTTGTTTGAAAGGGATGTTTTAGCATTTTGATAAGCCAAAAATCTTTCTAAACCATTTTTTGAATAAGCAATAGTTGCGTACAAATTTGGTACAAAGCCCAAAGCTTTATTTAAATTGTCAAAAATCGCTTGGTTGTTTTCTGAAACTTCTTCTTTTGTTGGAACTGTGAATGTTGTCATTTTTTTATTTTTTTTAAATTGTTTGTCGTTATTGACAGTGCAAAGATGCGACAGCTTTAAATCTTATAAAATGGACAGACAACGCAATTAGATGGACGATTTTTCTATCGCTTTTTTGTCCGTCTTTTTAGAATGACGCACAAC
>CAZULO010000316.1:0-2202 GCA_964621245.1 uncultured Flavobacterium sp. | reverse complement strand
AAAGAAGATTATGCCTTTGAAAGTTTAACCAAACATTTTCAAACCAATTCATTAAAAGGATTTGGTGTGGATGATTTCAATGAAGCAATCATTTCTTCCGGTGCGATTTTATATTATTTATCAGAAACGCAGCATAATAAAATCCAACATATTACCAACATTCAACGTATTGCTGAAGATGCTTATGTTTGGATGGACCGCTTTACGATTCGTAACTTAGAATTATATCACAGCTACAATCCTAACGCAGTAACATTAATTGACGTAATTGATAAAACGCTTTCGCCGATGGGTTCCCGTTTGCTGAAACGTTGGTTGGCTTTGCCTTTAAAAGACATCAATAAAATCAGAGGTCGTCATGAAGTAGTGGCGTATTTAAAAGAAAATTCAGAAGAGTTAAACCAAATTCAATATCAAATTAAACAAATTTCCGATTTGGAACGTTTGATTTCGAAAGTGGCGACAGGAAAAGTTTCTCCAAGAGAAGTTATTCATTTGAAAGATTCGTTGGATGCGATTATTCCAATCAAAACGTTGGCATTACAATCGAAAAACGAAGCCTTAAAAACCATTGGTGATAGTTTACATGCTTGCGAATTGTTACGAGAAAAAATTGGTTCGACCTTAAATCCGGATGCTCCAGTTGCCATAAACAAAGGAAATGCGATTGCAGTTGGTGTGAATGCAGAATTGGATAATTTACGAACTATTTCTTCTACTGGAAAAGGGTATTTGGCGGAAATGGAAAAACGGGAAAGTGAAAACACAGGAATTCCATCATTAAAAATATCGTTTAATAACGTTTTCGGATATTATATTGAAATTCGAAACACACATAAAGATAAAGTACCAACAGAATGGATTAGAAAGCAAACTTTAGTTAATGCGGAAAGATATATTACAGAAGAATTAAAAGAATACGAGTCGAAAATTTTAGGTGCAGAAGATAAAATTTCGCAACTAGAAAGCATGTTGTACGAACAATTAGTAAATTGGATGGCGACTTATATAAAACCCGTTCAATTAAATGCGAATTTGATAGCGCAAATCGACTGCTTGCAAAGTTTTGCACAAATGGCCATCGAAAATAAATACGTACAACCCGAAATGGATGACACTTTCGATTTAGAGATAAAAGAAGGCCGACACCCAGTTATTGAAAAACAATTACCTGTTGGAACGCCATATATTTCTAACGATGTTTTTTTAGATAGAGAAACCCAACAATTAATTATGATTACCGGACCAAACATGTCTGGTAAATCTGCGATTTTGCGACAAACTGCTTTAATTGTTTTATTGGCTCAAATGGGAAGTTTTGTACCTGCTGAACAGGTAAGAATGGGTGTTGTAGATAAGATTTTTACTCGTGTAGGTGCGAGCGATAACATTTCTATGGGTGAATCGACCTTTATGGTAGAAATGAATGAAACCGCTTCGATTTTGAATAACATTTCTGATAGAAGTTTGGTATTATTAGATGAAATTGGAAGAGGAACGTCAACGTATGACGGAATTTCAATCGCTTGGGCCATTGCCGAATATTTACACGAACATCCAAGTAAAGCCAAAACGCTTTTCGCGACACATTACCATGAATTAAATGAAATGGAAGCTATTTTTGATCGCGTACAGAATTTTAATGTTTCGGTAAAAGAATTAAAAGATACTGTTTTATTTATCAGAAAATTAGTCAAAGGCGGAAGCGAACACAGTTTTGGAATTCACGTAGCAAAAATGGCAGGAATGCCACAAACGGTCATCCAAAAAGCGCAAAAAATATTAAAAAAATTAGAAAAAGACCATTCTGGAGAAGCGTTAAACGGAATTAAAGCTGAAAAAGACGAACTACAATTGAGTTTTTTCAATTTAGATGATCCTTTATTGGAAGATATTAAGCAAGAAATCATGAATATTGACATCAATACCTTGACTCCAGTAGAAGCTTTGATGAAATTAAATGAAATTAAAAGAATGATTAGTAAAAACAAACCCGTATAAACTTTTAAATATCAAAAGGTTAAAAAAAGATTATATTTTTTTTAAAAAAAGAACTTGCGAAAATAAAAATATATTATATATTTGCACTCGCAATAACAAACTATTGCAACGTTCATACAAATAAAGATTTGCGAAAATAGCTCAGTTGGTAGAGCGCGACCTTGCCAAGGTCGAGGTCGCGGGTTCGAGCCCCGTTTTTCG
>CAZULO010000315.1:0-2207 GCA_964621245.1 uncultured Flavobacterium sp. | reverse complement strand
CCGAGGCGGAGGCCGGGATGGCGGAGATGAGCGCGAAATTCCGGGCCGGGGGCGGGGTGGTGGAGGTGAAGGTGTGAGGCGCGACGCAAGCGGCTCGAACGCCTAACCAACTGGTACTATTCTCTAAAGACGGTAGGCCTAGACGATTGCTCAACCTTCGGTAACATGCGCATGCCGGGGAGGGCATTGCATGTTCCGAGAACAAGAGAAGACCGTCCAGACTATCCGAGTGTCGTTGAAGGAAGCGGTATCCCTTCTGGATGAAGCTGCGGTCTTCTTGCGGACCTTCCGAGACAAGGCCGGCAACTCTTTTCTCGAATACGGGGATATTGAGGGGCGCGGCATCTCGATTTCTGAGGTGATCCGGGAAGCCCAGCGGACAACCAAAGCCCTTCTCAACACAAGATCCGCCCGGATCGCGCACCTTTCGAACGCCAAACTGAACGAACTCCAAGCTGCCTCAACCGCAGTGACTTCCACCACTCGCGATTTCGACCAAGCGCGCCGCACCCTACTAGATGAAAACAAGCCATTTAGGATTCGGCAGTCCGGTCGGATCGTCACCCTGATAAGCAATGAGCAAATTCAGGATTTTGGGGCGCTTGCTGACGCGATCTCAAATAGCTTGGAATCGATAAGAGCTGGCGCCAGCAATCTTGTCCTCTCTGCCAACGACTCGGACAGTGACGACGAACAAGCGCTCGAAGCGGCCACGCTCACACAACGCATCGCTTCAGAGCTGCGCTCGGCACAGGACGGCGCGCAGCGGTCGACCAGCGCGGCGGAGGATGCCGAAGAAAAGTTAGCGGAGGTAGAGCGGCTTCGGGCAGAAACTGAAGCTGCCGCTCAGGCGATCACCGCCGATGGGAAAGGTCACTCTGAGGCCGCCCTGAAGGCGGTAGCTGATCTGACCGCTCAGGTCGAAGCGGCGGGGCAGCGGGAGACCGAGATATCCGAAAAAAGCGATGCCATCGCCGTTTTACTTGAAGAGTCACAGGCAGATCGAGACTCTCTCAGTAAATTTGCCGCTGAACTGAAAGATACAAACGATCAACTCGACGCGATCATGGCCAAAGCCGAGTCAGACGCTGAGAGTCGGACCAGATTTATAAAGGAAATTCAAGAACTGGTTGATCGTGCAGAAGGAATGGTAAGCGGAGCTACAGTCGCAGGACTAGCCAAGGCATTTGCCGATGAAAGAAAAGATCTCGAAGTCGGAATGAAAAATGCGATGAAATGGTTTATAGTTGGAATAATTTCTCTTTTCCTTGTGACGATTCTTCTTGCGGCTTACGTATTTGAATTGCCAATAAACATCTTCGGGCTCGATCTTTCCGGACAAGGTAGGACATCCCAGCTTGGTGATGAAATAACCATCGCTGGCGTGATATCTAGAACCATCATCCTTCTGGCTCCATTCTGGCTCACGTTATTCTCCGCGCGCAGGTACAGGAACTTGTTCGATCTGAGGCAACAATACAGCCACAAGTATAATCTCGCTTTCTCGATCGACGGATTCAGAAAGCAAGCGCCAAATTATGGTGAAGAGCTTGCTGCATGGGTCTTCCACGAGATTTCTCAACCTCCCGTGACGTCGACGTCCTCTCGCAAGCTGGGAGATAACCCCATTCCTTCGTTGGAAGCCTTGGTCAACGCTGCAGTTGCTCGAACAAATCTGTTCAAGGACAAAGGCGGTGAGGCCTAGTTGGGCAATCGATCGAGCCGAACAAAAGCGGCTATCACCACCCCTCCCCCGCCATCCCCCGCAAAGCCTCCTCAAACACCCCTGCCGGCTGCCCGCCCGAGATCAGCCACTTCCCCTCCACCACCACGGCGGGCACGCCGTTGATCCCGCGCGAGACCCTCACTCGCGTCCTTCTCCCCTTGAGGGAGAAGGTGCCCCCGTCAGGGGGCGGATGAGGGGTGGAGCCTGATCGCATGCGATCGGGCGACGACACCCATGCATCCGCCAAGCCGCTGATCGTCCAGGACCGGGGACGGGGCCGCGTACCCCTCATCCGGCCCTCCGGGCCACCTTCTCCCTCAAGGGGAGAAGGGTCAGGTCTCCGCCGCCATCTTCCGCAGGGCCTCTTCAAAAACGGAGGCCGGCTGTCCGCCCGAGATCAGCCACTTCCCCTCCACCACCACCGCCGGCACGCCGTTGATCCCGCGCGAGACCCACAGCGCCTCCGCCGCCCGCACCTCGG
>CAZULO010000314.1:0-2218 GCA_964621245.1 uncultured Flavobacterium sp. | reverse complement strand
ATGTTTTTGAGAAATTACAAAATTTTTAGAATACAAAGGTTATAAAGTTATCCCCGCTCCCGCTCGAATCCATTCTCGTGGCATTTGAAAATATAAACAAAAAGAGTAAATTATAATAAAACTATTTATAACTAAAAATTATAAATATAGTAGTGCGATAGATTGTTTAGGAGAAAAAAGATTTTTAGATGGAGTTTGTGTTTTCAGTATTTTAAATTGTAGAACCACGCGAAGGGATTCACGCAGGAGCGGGGGGATTAATAATTTTGAAGAATTTTAATTACTATTAAATTAATGAAACGACAAGCTGAAATATTATTTAGAAATACAGATATAAATAATGTAATTAGTTATTTTAATGCAAATAAAGGAGTTATTGAGCAAACTAAAAATGGGCTAATTGGATATTTTATTGAACATAATGATGATAATACTAATAAAAAAGTATGGATTGATTTTAGTCAAAATAGCTCTCAAAAATTAAATAGTTTTCACTTTTTATTTACGATTTATAACAAACAAGATAGTAAAAACTTTTTTTTGAATTTATTAAAAAAGGCTTCAGAAAAATTTGAAATCGAATTTATTTCCTCTTTTGGAGTTATTTTAAATTCTAAAACTTTAAATCAAAACATTTTTTTTGATGATTTTTTTGAAGAGATAGATTTTACAATATTGTCTAAAAATGAGATAGATAAAAAAAATATTATTAAATATCTTAAAGATAATGATATTGCTATTAAAAAAAATGATTTTAAAGATAATAATCTAAGGTATTTATCTTTTTCAGAACATATTAATTCTTATAATTCTGAATATTTAATTAGTATGAAAAATGTTTACATTCAAGACCTAATCGATAAATTTTATAATATTGATTTTGAATTTGATTTATTTTGTTTTAATCTGTTTTGTTTAAATAATTATCAAATTGACCAAATAGAAATTAATTTATTTGAGTTTTTTTAGTATTTACTTATCTGTAATTTATAAGTTCGATGAATTAATAAAAGCTAAAATTGAAATAGAAGGTGTAAGTAAAAATGCCTTATCGACTTTCTTTCCAAAAAGCTGGGATGAAGCAAGAACTCTGGAGGAAGTTGCTTTAATTATGAAAAATCCAAGTAATCAAGTTGGTGGAAATATTAGACTTTATGCTGGCACAGCAACTGATGGTACTAAAATTAAAATCGAACTTACAGGCCAATCAAATAATTTAACATTTAGTACAACATACCCAGAATAAAATTAAAACTATGACAAATATTGAATTTATTGAAAATTTTAATTTTGAAAAAATAAAAAGAATAGAATCAAATATACTAATTAAAAACATTGAAATAGATGAAAAATATTACAGAATTCTATTTGGAACTAATTTAATTAATTTGGATTTAAAATTTGAAGATTTAACTTTTGATGAGTTCCAGTTTAAAATTAATGGAATCGGAATGATGTTTTCAGAAGTTTATGTTCATTCAGTATCAACTAACAAGATTTCAAATCTTGATGAATTTATGTTTTATACTAGATTTATTGAAAATAAAGACCTTAAAATGAATAATTTATATTCTTTTAAAAAAGAAGGGCTGTTAAATAAATCTGACTTCAAAGAAAAATTTGATTTATATTTCAATGAAATTTTTCTTGAAAACAAAATTGCATTAATAAAAATAGATTATAATAATTATTTTGAAGGTTATTTTTATTTTAATGAACCCTCTGTAATAGTTATGGGTTGTAGAATTGAAAATAAATTTTGGTGCTTTACATATAACCCATATATATAAAAAAGGATTAAGTTTTTTAACTTATAATTTTAATTTACAAATGTTCCAATTGTTAAATCATCTTTTCCAAGATTTTAATTTATGAAATATTTATTTGGCACACATATTCATGGAGAAACAGGAAAAATTTATCCTACAATTAAATTTTTTGAACCATTTGAACAGTTAGGCGTTATATCTTTTATAGATGATGTCGATGAATTTGAATATCTAGTAGAGTGGATTGAAGAGTTGAATGAAAGAAATATTTCTGATTATTCTGAAAATGGTTTTATAATTCATCAGCCATTTTTATTTGGTAGCAAAAAATCAAAAATTGCTAAAATTGAAAACAATGAATTTATTGGACTTCAAGAATTTGATACAATAGATTTTTTGAATGTTTGTTATGCATGGAGAGATTTTTTAAAAAGCAATATAAGTATAAC
>CAZULO010000313.1:0-2221 GCA_964621245.1 uncultured Flavobacterium sp. | reverse complement strand
AGAAAATTAACATACATATTAGCACTAACTTCAGTAGTGAGTTTTGCGCAACAAACTCCAGCTTCTAAGCAATCTAAATCCATATTAATTATGGGTGGAACGGCACATTTAGGAAATGGAAAAATTCAAGAAAACAGTTTGATTTCAATTGTTGATGGTAAAATCGCAACCGTTTCAGACGGAACTGTAGCAAGACCTGCCAAACATGATATTACAATTGAAGCCTATGGAAAACATATTTATCCCGGTTTTATTGCTCCGAATTCCTCTTTAGGATTGGTAGAAATCGATGCTGTACGAGCTTCTGATGACGAAAGTGAAATTGGCGAATTCAATCCGCATATTAGAAGTATTATTGCGTATAATTCAGAATCAAAATTAACAGAAGCAGCCCGTCCAAATGGCGTATTATTAGCTCAAATAGCACCACGAGGAGGAAGAATTTCTGGAACTTCTTCTGTAGTTCAATTAGATGCTTGGAATTGGGAAGACGCTATCGTAAGAGAAAATGATGGTATTCACATGCGTTGGCCAAATAGTTATGCCCGTTCAGGTTGGTGGGCAGAACCAGGCGGCATTGAACCGAACAAAAAATACGACGAACAAACTAAAGGAATTCAATTATTTTTTGATAACGCATTTGGCTTTTTAAAAACAGATAAAAGCATTAAAGATATTCCATATGAAGCAATGAATGGCTTACAAAACGGTCAGAAAACTTTATATGTAAACGCAAATGGGGAAAAAGAAATTACAGATATTATTTTATTTAAAAATAAAAACAACATCAAAAATGTGGTAATTGTTGGAGGGTATAATGCCCACAAAGTTGCCGATTTACTAAAAGAAAATAATGTATCTGTGTTGTTAAGAAGAATTCACGATGTTCCGAATTCAGAAGACGAAGATGTAAATTTACCTTATAAAATCGCAAAAATTTTAACGGATAAAGGGATTTTGGTTGGTTTAGAAAACTCAGGTGATATGGAACGTATGCAAACCAGAAACATGCCTTTTTATGCTGGAACTTGTGCCGCTTGGGGCATGAACAAAGAAGAAGCATTAAAATTAATCACTTCAAACACCGCAAAAATTTTAGGAATTGATACAAATTATGGAACACTTGAAACAGGAAAAAGTGCTACATTATTCATTTCGGAAGGGGATGCATTAGACATGAAAACTAATAAATTATCTCATGCTTTTATTGATGGAAGACAAATCAGTTTAGAAAGCCATCAAACCGAATTATACCAAAGATATAAAGGAAAATATGAAGCTGGAAGTGTAAAGGCAGAAGTAAAGAACTAAAACATAAATTATAATTTTTCAAAGTCGCAAAGCCCTTCGTTTTGCGACTTTGTTTTTTTACTTAAAAAAGATACCTTTGTGACTTAGTGCCTTCGTGCCTAAACTAGCGCCTTTAACAATATGAAACAAATCACATCCATTCAAAATCCGTTTGTAAAAAACTTAGTTTTATTGCAAGACAAAGCCAAAGCACGAAAACAATCAGGAACTTTTATTATTGAAGGACAACGTGAAATTGAATTGGCCGTAAAAGGCGGTTACGAATTAGAAACGATTTTGTTTTTACCAGAAATCATCTCGGAAAATCAAATCAAAAAAGTAACTTCACAACAAGTGGAATTGATTGAAATTTCGAAAGAAGTCTACCAAAAATTAGCGTATCGTGATACAACCGAAGGACTTATTGCCATTGCTAAATCAAAACCCTTACGATTATCCGATTTAAAATTATCTAAAAACCCTTTAATTTTAGTTGCTGAAGGTTTAGAAAAACCTGGGAATTTAGGAGCGGTTTTACGTACAGCCGATGCTGCCAATATTGATGCGGTGATTATTGCGAATCCAAAATCGGATCTATACAATCCAAATATTGTGCGTTCCAGTGTGGGTTGTTTGTTTACTCGGCAAATTGCCGTATCGACTTCAGAAGAAGCCATTGCCTTTTTAAAAGAAAATAACATCAATATTTATTGTGCGACTTTACAAGATTCAGCAACTTATCACACTCAAAATTATAACGAACCAACGGCATTAGTTGTGGGAACAGAAGCCACTGGAATTACAGAAGTTTGGCGACAAAATTCAACCAAAAACATCAACATTCCAATGCAAGGTATTATCGACTCTATGAATGTTTCGGTAGCCGCTGCGATATTATTATTTGAAGCGAAAAGACAACGAGGATTTTAAT
>CAZULO010000312.1:0-2246 GCA_964621245.1 uncultured Flavobacterium sp. | reverse complement strand
GCCCCAGAAACTTTTTTTATGGAAGTTGCTCTAACTTGAAGTAATTGTTTGATATTTATAATTAGGGTTAGCATAAGATTTGGTTATATTTGTAAAAGGTAAAAATACTTATTTAAAATAAAGTGCGAAAACTATTATACAAAAAAGGTCGAAAAGTAGTGCCAACACTAATCGAATACACAGGAGAACATGGTAACACAAAGCCGGAAATGCAATTATTTGTGTATAATTCAGATGAATTAGCGGAATATGAAGACATAAAATTATCTCAATTAGACAAACATATCGAGTCGGGTAAAAATAATTGGATCAATTTACACGGTTTATCTGACTTAACTTTAATAAAAGAAATTGGCGCGAAATTTAAAATTGACGATTTCATTTTAGGTGATATTTTAAATATTTTAAAACGTTCCAAAGTAGATGAGTACAATCATACTTTGTTTTTTACAATTAAGTCGTTATTGCCCGAATCTACTGGAATTGATGTAGAACAAATTAGTTTTATTTTACGCGATGGTTTTTTGTTCTCTTTTCAAGAAAAAAAGAGTGATTTCTTTTTGCATATTCGAGAAAGAATGCGCCAACATGCTGGTATTGTTAGAGATAGAAGTGTCGATTATTTGTTGTACTTATTATTAGATGCCGTGATGGAAAATTTCTACATCACTATTGAAAGTGAAGAACATAAAATTGATGCCGTAATCGATTTAATCAAAACAAAACCCAATCCTACTATTCTAGAAAACATTGAATTGCATAGAGATAATTTGAATTTTTTACGGCGTTCTATTGTTCCGCTTCGGGATTCCTTGTATAATATTAAAAGCATGAAAGACGATAACGTTTTTAATGTTATTGCCTTAGAAAATTATACTTTTTTTGCTCGTTTACATCAAAAATGTTTAGAATTATTAGATCAAATTGATTCCGACTTAAATTCGTTGGAAAGTGCTTCTGCTTTTTATTTTTCAATGCAAAGCCATAAAATGAATGAAGTGATGAAAACCTTAACGGTGGTTTCGGTATTTTTTATGCCCTTAACTTTTATTGTTGGTGTTTATGGAATGAATTTCGATAATATGCCAGAATTACATTGGAAATATGGTTATTTTATAATTTTAGCTTTCATGTTAGTGTTGCTTTTAGCTATGATTATTTACTTTAAGAAAAGAAAATGGTATTAATTGTTAAATTCATTTAAAATGAAAAAGGAAACAAAAGATTTATTGGTTTCGGAAGATGAACAATTGAAAAAGCTACAAGAAATTGTTAGAAAAACGATTGATGAAGAACAACTCATTATCAATAATTTGCTCCATCCGCCAACAGATAAATTATCAAAAGGACAAATTATTTCTGATAAAGTAGCAAATTTTGGCGGAAGTTGGGCGTTTATTATTTCCTTTTTTGTAGTGCTTTTAATTTGGATTGTCTTTAATACGATTGCTTTAAAAAACTTTATTTTTGATCCGTATCCGTTTATTTTAATGAATTTAATTCTATCATGTATTGCGGCTTTACAAGCACCAATTATTATGATGAGCCAAAATCGTCAAGAAGAAAAAGATAGAAAACGCAGTGAAAACGACTACTTGATTAATCTAAAATCGGAATTAGAAATCAGAGCTTTAAATCAAAAAATCGATTTATTATTGGAAGAACAAATCAAAATTCTATTTGATAGTCAGGCGAAACAATTGGAAATTCTTAAAAATATTGAACAAAAAATGAAATAGTTTTTTTGTTACCTTTTATAATCGTAATATTGCAATATATAAATATGATGTAAAAATGGGAATTACAAAATCAGAATCTTTTACAGATGAACAAAACGAAATAGCTAACTTGTTAAAAGCTTTAGCAAATCCTGCTCGTGTAGCGATTATTCAGTATTTATTGAAAGTCGATTCTTGTATTTGTGGAGATATTGTTAATGAATTGCCTTTGGCGCAACCTACCATTTCTCAACATCTAAAAGAATTAAAAAACGCAAATATCATTCAAGGAACCATTGAAGGAAAATCAATTTGTTATTGCATCAATCCAGAAACGATGTCAAAAATTGAAAGTTATTTTAGTGGAATTTCTCAAAAATTAAAAAATAAATGTTGTTAATTAAAATACAGTATTATGAAACTATCAGAAATTAAAAAACAGCTTAAAAAGCTTGCTACAATAGCTTTTCAATTGCCTAATGGCGAATTAGTTCCGAATCATTTTCATGTTACGGAAGTTGGTAAAAT
>CAZULO010000311.1:0-2270 GCA_964621245.1 uncultured Flavobacterium sp. | reverse complement strand
TGCAAATGCGTTCCATCTTATTATCTGTAGAATTTATAATACAAAGCAGTTAGTTGTGCGACACCCTAACCGAACTAACCGCTAACATTGAGCTGGCAACAAAATCAGAGACAAACGAAAATCATTTCTAATAATTTTTGTATTTTAGCATCTTAAAATAATTATGAAAAATTATAATGAAATTAAAAGAGAAAATATCGCTTGAAAAAGTATTTGAAAAAGAATACAAAATAAAACTTATTGAACTTGAAAGCAACAAGGAAGCGGTTATTACTCATTTTTTGCACAACAGCAAAAATGGTGTTTCTCAATTTTTCAAAAAAGATGCTATAAAATACACGAAAGAAATTTTACAATACGAATACCCAAAAGTAGAAATTTCAAACATTGTTGCTGAAGAGGCATTGCAATATGGAATTTTTGACACTTTTGAGGTTCCATTTCCACCTGTTGAAAATCCTAAATTTAAATTTATTGACCTATTCGCAGGAATTGGTGGTTTTCGTTTAGCAATGCAAAACCTCGGCGGAAAATGCGTTTTTACAAGCGAATGGGATAAGGAAGCAAAACGAACTTACAAAGCAAATTTTGGAGAAAGACCTTTTGGCGACATTACAAAAGAAGAAACAAAAGCATTTATTCCAGACGGTTTTGACTTGCTTTGTGCAGGTTTTCCGTGTCAAGCTTTTTCAATTGCTGGAAAACGTGGTGGTTTTGAAGATACAAGAGGAACATTATTTTTTGATGTTGCCGAAATCATCAAACGCAAACAACCAAAAGCAATTTTTCTTGAAAATGTGAAAGGTTTAAGAAACCATAATGGCGGAAAAACTTTAGCGACAATCTTAAACGTTTTAAGAAATGATTTGGGATATTTTGTTCCTGAACCGCAAATTATTAACGCAAAAGATTTTGGAGTTCCACAAAACAGAGAACGAATTTATATCGTGGGTTTTAGAAATGATTTAGGAATTGAGAGTTTTGAATATCCAAAACCAACAAATATAAAAGTTGCTTTTTCTGACATTAAAGAAAATTATTTTTTGGGCGTTCCCTTCGGTCGGGCTTTCCGTTCCAATCTTTTTGTTCGTTCCTCTCAAAAAGGATTTCCTCTTCAATCCCTAACGCAAATGGTCGCTTAATATGGAAGATTATCAAAAAATAACAAGGGAAGATTTTATGAAATTTTTCCGTGATACAGAAAAACTAAACGAACTCACACCAGATGATAGAGTTGAAGTTTTTAGAACTATTTTATTAGGAAGTTCTGATTTTTCTAAAGATTTATTAAATGAAGTTTTAGGAGATTATTGTGTTGATAATCTTGAAGTAATAGAAATAAATAATGGCGAAAAGTAATAATTGGACAAAAGAAGAAACGATTGTTGCTTTTAATGTTTATTGTAAAATCCCTTTCAAAAGAAGTAGCAAAAGCAATCCTACGATTATTAAATATGCCAACATAATTGGTAGAAGTCCTTCCGCTCTTAATATGAAAGTTGGAAATTTTGGAAGGCTTGACCCAGAATTGAAAAAACAAGGAATTGTTGGATTAGGAAATGGGAGTAAACTTGATGAAATTGTTTGGAATGAATTTAATGGTAATTGGGAGAAATTGGCTTACGAAAGCGAGTTATTAATAGCTGAATTTCAAAATAAAAAAGTTGAAGAAATTATTGATGATGAAGTTTTCGAATTTCCATTTGGAACAGAAAGAGAAACTATAATCAAACAGAGAGTAAATCAAAACTTTTTCCGTTCTACCATACTTTCATCATACAATGTAAAATGTTGTATCACAGGATTATC
Organism: uncultured Flavobacterium sp.; assembly: GCA_964621245.1. GTDB lineage: Bacteria > Bacteroidota > Bacteroidia > Flavobacteriales > Flavobacteriaceae > Flavobacterium. The sequence goes on along the minus strand of CAZULO010000311.1, from coordinate 461 downwards.
AATTTCTGATTTTTTAGTAGCTAGTCATATCATTCCTTGGAAAAAAGATGAAAACAATCGCTTAAATCCTCATAATGGCTTATGTTTAAATTCCATTCACGACAAAGCTTTTGATAAAGGTTTTATCACCATCACACCAGATTATAAAATAAAAGTTTCGAAATATTTTGATGATTTCAAAAAAGATGAAGCTGTTCCTGATTTCTTTTTAAAATACGAAAATCAATCTATTATTTTACCCGATAGATTTCTCCCTTCCAAAGAATTTTTAGATTGGCATTACACAAATCTCTTTAAAAAATAACGTTCCTTTTGCGTGAGGGATAGTAGCGAAAAGCCCACAGCGAGGAACGAGCGAGGACTTGTAGCGGATAGCCCGACTTTTTGTGCCATATACAAAATATGTTTTTAGCCAAAACTTAATGGCACAAAAAGGCACGCCCAAAATATTTTCTTTCTAC
>CAZULO010000310.1:0-2330 GCA_964621245.1 uncultured Flavobacterium sp. | reverse complement strand
ATTGTCTTACTCTACATGTAGAGTATACCGTCTTTATCGAAGTGTTGGAAATGGATACACTCCTTCACAATTGTTCATCCGATTGTTTATAAACCATCGAGTCGTCTTGAAGACATACCCACTTGGTGTAAGGTCGGTTGTTAGTCCCGCATCAACCCACGGCTTCATAATGTCGTTTGAATATTTTCCTTGAAGCTCCCTTACTGCTCCATCAGTTTCAAGTCCAAAGGATCCAGAAACTGGTATATGTTTTCCAAGTTCTGTATTGAGGTAAAGCTGGAGTCGAGCAACATCCGCAATATCATTATTCTGCCCGAATCTCATGTAAGTTAATATATATGGACCACTACAAACACCTCCTGAATCATCGGTTGTAGACGCACCCAAAACAGCTGGGCCTGTTGGTAATGATGATCCGCCTCCACCACTTACAGCAGTCGCCGCGTTTGGGTTAAGACGATCATCAGTTGGTGGAGTTGATTCGGTTGGAGGCGTTGAAGTTCCTTGAACATAGAACGGGGTGCAATCTGGGTCAGAGGCATCTACGAGGAAATCCCCATCGTTATCAATACTGTCATGACAAAGCGTATCTGTATTTTCAACTTGTGTGGGAGTAATTATTTCTGTTGAGGTAGCGTTATTGAAGAAAGAAGTACAATCTGGATCAGAGGCGTCAACAAGGAAATTGCCATTATTATCAATTCCATCGTGACAAAGCACGGAAGTATTCTCAACAAGAGGAGGGGTTGTAGTAGCTACTGGATAGAAGACGGTGCAATCTGGGTCAGAGGCATCTACTAAAAAGTTCCCGTTATTATCTATACCGTCATGACAAAGCTCTGACGTGTTTTCTGTTGGTAGTGGAATTTCAAGATTAAATTGGAAATCTGATGGAATTGAGGCTGTAGAAGTTGCTGAATCCGTCGGTGTTGGCTCGCTGCTAACAGCTTGAGCAGGAATTGTAACGAGTGAAAATATTAAAGAGAAAGATAGGAATACAAAACCCAGAGTCTTGAGCTTGTTTTGTAATGAAGAGTGTTTAAATGAAGTCATGTTTTATGTGGTTATATACTATTACCGAGCCAATTACCGATATGAGTACGTTGGTTAATTTCATCCTAGCCCCTTGCCCTCCTTAATGTCAATAGCAAATTAAGAAAGCCTTCATCTCCTCTTCACCTTCTAAAAACACAAAAGCTCCACAAGGAAGTTCGATTTGAACTAAATCTTGTGGAGCGGGGGGATTTTTCATGCTTAGGTCGGGGTGATGACCCGATAGCTATGGCGACGCCGGATGAGGGGTCGCATTCCAAGGAGCGCACGAGCGATCCTCCTCATGGTCTTGAAGGACCAGAGTGATGAACGATGACCGTAGGATGTTTTCATCGCAGGTTTGCTCGCCGCCGCATGAAGCCAACGAGGACAACACCGCCGCACGCGATCAAGCCAAACGCTGCTGGCTCAGGCACAACAGTGAAGGTGCCTGTGTTACTGCCGCTCACGTTCTCAGACGACGAAGTCTGCGTGACGGTGTTGAACCAGTCGATGGACATCACACTTCCCGGAGCAGTCAAACCACTCGGGTTAATCGCCAAACTGGAAACGACAAACTTGTTTGCGGTGACGCTCGTGAGGAGCGCACCGTTAACCGAGATATCGTTCCCTGCCGAGTCGTATGCCCGGTAAAGCGGAGACGCCGGGTCACTGAATGTCGCGCCGGTGTAATCCACTGTAACGTCACCAAAGCTCATACGGTGGACAGTAAAGCCACCGGAGAGAAGCTTGAAGGGGCTGCCGTCGGAAAGGTGAATCTCCACCCCACCGTAGATGGGGGTAATCGGCACGGGTGTAGTGGCATTCACCGGATAGCCGTCGTCGCGGGCCGTGGTCCTGTCCATAACGGTAGGTGACATTTCCGGAGTGACGATGAGCGTCGCTGTCGTAACTGCGGCAAGTGGCGCTGGGGCCAGCTGCGGTTCTTCAACCATAGCCGCGGAGGCTACGTGAGACATCATAAACGATGCCGATGCGATGAGCGTGCTAAAAGCTACACTCGTTTTTTCATTTTTCTTCATAGACTGCGTGTCTTTCTTTTTTCTTTTGGTTATTATGCCAAACCGCCAGAGGATTCTGGTGATAAGGGAACAAGGTTCCTAGACTGACCATACAGATGAACAGCTGCCAAGTCAATGAGGTGCTTCATCCGAAGCTCATCTGTAGAATCTATGTAAATTTAATTAAGTATATAAAATAGCCATATTATTTATGAGTCAAAACAAAAGACGAGCCCTTTCGGACTCGTCTTTTGTTTACTAGTTCCTTGCGGAGAT
>CAZULO010000309.1:0-2332 GCA_964621245.1 uncultured Flavobacterium sp. | reverse complement strand
ACCCAATTGACACTACTACTCCAGATGGCTTTAGAAACACTGTTCCTAATTTACAAAATATTTGGGTAAGAATTGATAGTAATGTAAATAATGATTGTGTAGGTTTAGGTCAATATGTAGATTTAAAAGTAAATCCTTTACCTGATTTTAATATTCCTACAACAAGAATTTTATGCGTCACGCCAGGAACAGGCGCTGGAAGTTTTTCCATAAATGCTACTCCAGCCACTCCTGGAAATTATACATACACTTGGACACCAACAAATCCAGAAACAACAGCTGGACAAGAAAATGCTATTTTTAACGCATCTGCCAATGGAATTTACAAAGTTTTGGTGACCAATACAGCCACTTCTTGTACCAAAGAAGATCAAACCGAAATCATCATTTCTTCTGCTCCAGAATCTGTACAAATAAGACTAGTTTCCGAAATTTTTGCTAGCGGTTTGTCAACTATTGAAGCAGTAGTAACTGGTGGATTTGGAACTTACGAATATAGTTTAGACCAAATAACTTGGCAAAATAGTCCGGTTTTTACCAATTTAGAAAATGATATTTATACCATTTATGTAAGAGATATTAATGGATGTGGAGAAAAAAGTTCTAACCAAATCGCCACCATTTCATATCCAAACTATTTTACTCCAAACGGAGATGGCTATAACGATACATGGAACATCCAAGGATTAACAAAAGACTTTGAAGCTAAAATTTTTATTTTCGACCGATATGGTAAATTATTAAAACAGATTGATGCTTACGGAAATGGTTGGGATGGAAAATTTAACGGACAAGAAGTGCCTTCCACTGATTATTGGTTTAAAATTGAATATAAAGAAGGTGGCGTTCCAAGAGAATTTAAATCACACTTTAGTTTAAAAAGATAATCTAATTCACAAAATAAAAACAACCGCAGCTTCACAGATAAAATTTAAAGTCTGAGAAGCTGCGGTAAAATTTTAAAAAAATGACAGCTTTCGTAAAACAAGAAGTAAAAAATAATATTGGTTATATCACTTTTTTTCATCCTGCTGGAAATTCGTTTCCTAGTTCACAATTGCAACAATTGGTGATAACTATTCAGGAGTTAGATAAGAATGAAAACGCTACTATTATTGTATTACAAAGCGAAGGAAATACCTTTTGTGCCGGCGCTTCCTTTGATGAATTATTACAAATTGATAATTTAACAGATGGAAAACAATTTTTCTCTGGTTTTGCTAATGTGATTAATGCGATGCGAAATTGTTCGAAACTAATTGTAGGAAAAGTGCAAGGTAAAGCTGTTGGTGGTGGTGTTGGAATTGTAGCGGCTTGCGATTATGCGATTGCCACAACAAAAGCCGATGTAAAACTTTCAGAATTAACAATTGGAATTGGACCTTTCGTAATTGAACCAGCTGTTAGCCGAAAAATTGGGCAAACTGCCATGAGCGAATTAACCTTAGCTGGAAACGAATGGAAACCCGCTTCTTGGGGTTTTGAAAAAGGTTTGTTTGCAAAACTTTTACAACCTGAAGAATTAGATACTGAATTAGAAAAATTTGCTGAACAATTAGCGAGCTACAACCCAGAAGCTTTATCAGAAATGAAACAAGTATTATGGCAAAATACGTCGCATTGGAGCACTTTATTATACGAACGCGCCGAAATTTCTGGAAAACTAGTATTGAGTGCTTTTACGAAGAAAGCGTTGGAAGCGTTTAAGAAGTAATGAAAAACACAACAGAAATAATTAAATGGATTGCAAGAATTTTGATCACCCATAATTATATTTTTGCCATTATAATAAGAAGTAAAGTAAGTGAATATTATTTTGAAGGATTTCCTTTAATTCTCTTAGCTATTTGGTTAACATAGTATAATAAATACCTTTTATCAATTTTATTAATGTTGTTATGCCTTATAACATTTTACATTAATTGGGTCAACTAAATATATTACTTTAGTCCGTTTGATTTAAGCTAATTTTATACAATTTCTTAAACAAATAAAAGTTTTAAAAAAATATTAGTATCAAAAATCAACTTATGTTTTCTAGCCCCGATAGGAGTGGCATCCTTTTAAGATTTGCGCACTGAGGAAATGGAAGGGAGCAAATTTTAAAAGATATAGCGAATAGCGGGACAAAAAGTGAACTGAAATACAAAACGGCTGCTTCTAATAAAAAAGATACTGAAACAAGTTCAGTATGACAAAACATTTCTAATAATTTTTATATTAACTCGTTTTCAACCAACCGGTTATACTAAATCTTTTTCTTTGAACGGGTTTGACTTCGTGTTCTAAAAGTTGACTTTCAAAAATAACGACTCTGCCTTTTAATGGGTAA
>CAZULO010000308.1:0-2338 GCA_964621245.1 uncultured Flavobacterium sp. | reverse complement strand
GGCGTGCCCGATTTACTCTTTGTTTCTTGCTTTTCAAAATTCCCAATCGCCAACATGACTAAGTAGGACGACATGGGTTTTTGCATTTGATACTTCCATGTATAAGAAAATATTTTCTTTCTATTATTTGATTTTAACAAACCATTTGATATAACTGAATATCTAGAAGAATATTCAACATCAATTTTAAAAACAACTTTCTCATTCACATCATCAAAACTCGGCAACCAATGGCTTGTATAACGACCTTGACCTTGAGTCCAAATTTGGAAATTTTCTTCTAATCCTGTAAAATATAAAGTTTGTTTTGGTATTGCATTATAGCTAAAAGTCAATTTGTTTTTCCCTTTTTTAAAACCTTCAAACAATAATAATTCTTTGGTATTGTTTTTATGTTTTACACTTTTTCCATTAATTCTCAATTCAAAAAACTCCATATTCTTTCCATCAATTCTAATTGTATCAATATCTTCCAATACTTTAAAAGTATAAGTGATATTTCCAGAAACCGATTTCGTTTTAAAATTTGGAATCAAGTTGGCCTCACACTTCAAAAAATCAACGGATTTGGTTTGCTGTGAAAAGGTAAATAGAGAAAAAAGAAGGAAAAATAAGATTCGCATAAGATAATTTAAAATTTGATACGAATATAAACATTTTCAAATTCTCTCCTTTCTTAATTTATAAATTATAAACTATCTTCGCTTTTCATTTTTAAACACAGATTAAAGAAATTTTAAAAATTAATATAATTTCTCCAATCTGTGTTGTTAACCTACAATTAAGTTTGAAAAAGAAAGCCTTATTTAACTGGAGCAGCGGAAAAGATTCTGCCTTTGCTTTATACAAAACCTTACAAAACCAAGAATTCGAAATTGTTTCTTTACTCACAAGTGTAAGCGAACAATACCAGCGTATTTCTATGCACGGTGTTCGTGTAGAACTGTTAGATTTACAAGCTAAAAGTTTGCAATTGCCGCTAACCAAAATGATGATTCCAGAAATGCCAACGATGGAAGTCTATGAAGAGGTAATGAAAAACACCTTATCTAAATTTAAAGAAAACGGTGTCACACATTCCATTTTTGGCGATATCTTTTTAGAAGATCTACGAAAATACCGTGAAGACAAACTAAAAGAAGGCGGTTTTATAGGCGAATTCCCATTATGGAAAATAAATACTACAAAACTTATACACGAGTTTATTAATTTAGGTTTCAAAACCATCGTAACTTGTGTCAACGAAAAGTATTTAGACCAAAGTTTCGTAGGTCGAATTATAGATGAAGATTTCATCAACGATTTACCAGAAAATGTAGACGTTTGTGGCGAAAACGGAGAATTTCATACCTTTTGTTTTGATGGTCCAATTTTCAACAATCCAATTGCATTTGAAATCGGGGAAATTGTTCATAAAAAATACGAAAAGCCTAAAAACACTTCAGCTTCCAACACTGCTTGTGATGTAGATTCGGATGAACCTATATATGGCTTTTGGTATATCGATTTAATTCCGAAATAAGAATACAAATTTTACAGATTAAACAGATTAAATAGTTTTTTTTAACACAGATTAGAGAAATCCCTAAAATTTATATAATTTCTTAAATCTGTGTTCCAAATTTGATTCCGATTTAAAATAACTTATATTCGTTCTTCTAATAATCAAACTGAAACTGAAAACTGAAAACTGAAAACTGAGACTGAAAACTGAGACTGAGACTGAGACTGAGACTGAGACTGAAAACTAAATACTGAGCACTGAACACTTAAATGAACCTACTCGAAACTCCCATAGAATATTTAAAAGGCGTTGGTCCGCAACGTGGCGATTTGCTGCGCAAGGAAATGAACATTCATAAATATGGCGATTTAATCAATTTATATCCGAACAGATACATCGACCGAACGCGCTATTTTAAAATCAACCAGTTGGTGAATAGCAATTCGGAAGTTCAAATTGTGGGGAAAGTCGTTCACATAAAAACCATCGATCAAGGAAAAGGAAAATCGAGATTAGTCGCGACGTTTTTAGATGACACAGGTCAAATGGAATTGGTTTGGTTCCAAGGTCAGAAATGGGTGAGAGAAAGTTTAAAACTCAATACCGTTTATGTTATTTTTGGAAAAGTGACGCAATTTGGTTCGGTTTTTAATATGGCGCATCCAGAAATGGAATTGTTAGAAGAACACAAAACCGCATTACGAAGTGCGATGCAACCTGTATATCCAAGTACCGAAAAATTAAGTAATAAAGGCGTTACGAATAAAGTCATCAATAAAATGATGATGCAATTGTTTTCGGAAACCCATCAATTATTTTCAGAAACGTTGCCTG
>CAZULO010000307.1:0-2349 GCA_964621245.1 uncultured Flavobacterium sp. | reverse complement strand
TGATAGAAAATAATCGGTTCCGAACTTCGCAACCTTGCCAAGCGCCGGAACGTTATAAGCAACCTATGAGAAAAGCGTACTATAAACTTCTTCTTTTATTATTTTTTCAATTGAATTTTTCTCAAAATTTAGATTTTGAAATTGAGAAAATCTCAAAACAAATTGAAGTAAATAAGAAAATAGAAATCGATTACATAAAAATCTTAGATAGTGTTGTAAATCTAAGTAATATTAAAAATCTTAAAGAGATTGATTCTACACTTTATAAAAATACCTTAATTGAAAAACTTGAAAATAATTCGAATTCAGTTTCTTTAACTTCTTACTATTTATTATGTGAACTAAATATATCAGATGGGAAAAAAATATTACTGGATAATCTAAATAATCAAACTCCAATAGAATTTAATTTTAATGATTTTTACATAACTAAATTGGGCGATGCTTACATTCCTGTTTTAATAGCAAAATTAAGAAAAAGCAATTCAGAAAATTTAACTGAGTTTATTGAATATATTGAAAAACTAATTTTACATGATGTTAATTCAAACTCTTGTTATAAAAATGGTTTAATAAAAAAACTAGAAGAAAATAGCGATAATTATGAATTAATTAGAAAAATTGCAACCGAAAAAAAGTTCCCTGAATCATTGATAAAACTTGCCAAGTATCAAAACAAAAATGACTTAAGTATAATCTTGAGTTATTTTGAAAATGAAAATACTGAAACTTATGGTTTGTTAGCGATTCAAAACTTTCCTGATAAGAGTTTATATAATTCAGTAATTAAAGTATTCAAAAAAGAATGGAAAGATAAATATTATAATTATCCAAAATGGAGAATTATATTCAAAACTTTGACTTTTTTCCCTGACAAAAAGGAAACTTTTGATTTATTTGACAAAACAATTAAAGTGAAAAATAAGTTTAGAAAAGAAACTCTTTCGAGGAATCTTTACATTGCAATAATAAAAAATCCAAACCCAAAATTTGATAGCTATGTTGAAAAAATAAAAATTGATAAAAATAGTTATCTATTTGAGGAAGAAATGAAACTAAATTAGTAGGCTGCTTATAACAGGCGTTTGGCAAGATTGCGAATTTTGTGGTGAATTCACGTCTATTTCTCGCAAGAAATTTTATCTTTGATAGAAAATAATCGGTTCCGAAGTTCGCAACCTTGCCAAGCGCCGGAACGTTGTAGGCAATTTTAAAGAACTATGTACGAGAAACTAACATATGGTGGAACAGAATGCAATAATTATTTGTATTTCTCATTTGATGCCGAATATTTCGACACAAAAGAGATTACTGAAAAATTAAATATTGAACCAAGTTCTATAATGATTAAGAAAGAACCTGTGCCGATATCTACAGCATGGAAATATCAAATTAATGCTGGAATTGAAATGGATTTAGAAACTTACCTTGAAAAGCTTATTGACATATTTGAACCAAAAATAGAAATCATAAATAATCTAAAAGACAAGTTGAATTTAACTACAAGATTACAGTTTGTGATTGACATAGATATTAATCCTGATTCGTCAACTCCAAATTTCGGACTAAACAAAAGAACCATTAATTTTTTATCCAAAACCGAAACTGAAGTTGACTTTGACCTTTATAAAGCAGACACAATTGGAATATTAGAAAAACGGAATGAATAAAAAACTGCCTACAACAGGCGTTTGGCAAGATTGCGAATTTTGTGGTGAATTCACGTTTATTTCTCGCAAGAAATTTTATCTTTGATAGAAAATAATCGGTTCCGAAGTTCGCAACCTTGCCAAGCGCCGGAACGTTATGCCGTATAAACCGTCAGAATTTCAAATAACTAATTTCTTAAAATCAAAATCAATTTTTCATAAACCTAAAATTACGAAACTTAAAAAGTAATATAATCAGGTTTCTTGTTATGTTGTTTTCTATTTTTAAGAATAATTTGGCTTAAATTTGGTTTGTGTTTTGGAAAGTTTTGTCGAAAAGTAAATGTTTGAAATTAGCTTGTGTTTACGTTCAAAAACTTTGTAGAAAAGCAAATGTTTCAAATTGGTTTGTGTTTACGTTGAAAAACTTTGTAGAAAAGAAAATGTTCGAGATTGGATTGGGTTTACTTTGCGGAAATACTTTGTGGCAAATTTTGGGTCATTAACTGTGTGTCGGTTTACACAGCATAACACACGTTTGGCAAGATTGCGAATTTTGTGGTGAATTCACGTTTATTTCTCGCAAGAAGTTTTATCTTTGATAGAAAATAATCGGTTCCGAACTTCGCAACCTTGCCAAGCGTGGGAACGTTAGCAGCCATTTAACCAACTACGTATGAAAATAGCCAAATATCTATTA
>CAZULO010000306.1:0-2357 GCA_964621245.1 uncultured Flavobacterium sp. | reverse complement strand
TCTTTTTTTGGGGGTGGCGTTTTATCGGGTGCCTTAGCCGGCTCAGGTTTTGGGGCATCATCCGCTTCTTCCTCTGCCTCAGGTTCTACTACAGCAATCGCTTCTCGCTTTTTTACAAAATCAAATGCAGCGCGAACCGCCTCAATCTTCCTCTGTAGAGCAGGATGATCTTTATCTGCAATGATCGACAAAATTAGTTTTAGCTTGGCACTGAGCACCTGCAAAATTTTCTTTTGCTCAGGCAGTTGATCATCCGTAAATCTCTTGAAGTATTTTTCCAGAATCTCCTCTGTAAGATCTTCTCGGCCATCGTCCTTCCAACCCCAGAGGATAAACATCCTATTTGCCTGATTTATGCTCATCTGTAAAAATTCTGCTTTATAATCCTCCTGACCAGGGACGACAGCAATGATTGTGATTAATTCGGCTAGATAGCGGGACCTTTCTGAACTCATTGATTTTCTCTTACGATTTTCTACTAAGAATCCATATTGGATCACGATATCGCGAATTGCCGTACTGTTTTTTCTATTGAGACAGATTTTTTGTGCAACCTCCGTTAGATTGTTATTCCCTTTGTCATATCCTTCACAGGCAATTAATAAATCATGCACGCGCTTAGCAGCTGCCTCACATTGTTCTTCAAGTGATGGGGCACTCTTCTCTTCTTCATCCTCAGGAGGATCTGCTTCCTGCACAAGCGCAAGCAAGCGCGTATGCACAGCGATGCGCTGCGCGTCATGTCCCTGATATTTCTTTTTATTGTCCGGCCAAAAATCTTTACAGTCGTAGGCCCCAATAGTACTGGAAACATGAATGCGAAGATCAAAATCGTCAAAAGACAAGCTCCGCCCCGGTTTTTTCAGTAATTCTTGTTTGAATTTTTCAATCGTTTTATACTCGGGCGCCGTGATTTTTCTCGCCAAAGCGAGGCGCAATCCTTGCAATGTATCCGCGTACGCTTGGAACAAATCCGTCCCCGCTACTAAGAAATTTTTATAGAATTCAATTCTATAATACAATTCTTGAAAGCTCATTGTTTCTACGTCATCTTCAAGTTCAGCTAGCGTCTCAATGGCAAGCCCCCTTCCCTCGGGCGTTTGAAGATATTGCACAAAATCATCATCTCCTGTTCCGACAATTTTCATGAAATCATCAGGCTTGATGGAAGCATCTTTATACCGCTCTGCAAATTCTTTGATATGTGCTTTGATTTTGTCGGGCTCTGTCACGCCTTCAAAGTAGATAAAACCAAGATCAAGCTCGGATTCAAATGAATCGTCATCTTCATCGAGATCATCTTCGACTTCAGAATCACCTGACTCTTCTGATCCACTCGCAATGCGCTGCAATTCTTCATAAGTAGTCTCAAAACTATCAACAATATCTCCTGCAAAAGCCAAAAGCGAAGAGTTTTTTAGCGATCGGAATTCTTCCTCTGATTTAATATAATCCACATAAATGCTTGCAAGAGTTTGGCGAACTTCCTTCAAATTAGCATCTGATAGAATTGGACCAAATATCCTGAAGTTGCTGATGAGCTCGCAATAAAATGCGACTTTTCGAGCAGTCAACGCAATCGGATCGTCTTTGGAAAAATTTTGGGAAGCGAATATTGCCACTATTGCATCCAAATTATCCTCTGTTAATGATGCATTGCTAACCTGCTTTTGCAGCCATTCTTCTGAAGGCCTTGCATCATGTGTCGCGAGGAACTCTTTTTCCATTGCTTCCACTTTCGCCACCACATCAACTTCCTCTTCCGGTGTTTCATCATCGCTACGCAGCAACCAATTTTTCTTCGCTCCATATTCATATAATTGACCGGCAATCGGCGTCCATACATGTTGTATGTCTTCCAAAATTTTTAACTCATTTTGGTGGGGGGCGCTGGATCCACTGATTGCATCTATGAGCGTTCTTGTCTGCCCTATAAATCCATAGCTGCGATGGATAAAATGCTCCCATTCCTCCTTTGTGACAGTTTCAAACCCCATATTTTCATTAATTTTTTGCAGTTCATATTGAGAATGTTCATAGTCCGATAAATGCTGAAGCACATCCAGCACCGGCCTGATTTTTTCGCTCATTAGTGCGGCATCATCGCCCATTTGCTCACTAAAAATCCCGATGGCTGCCTCAGAGAACATCATGGGATTGATGTACACACTCCGATCGTTCATGAGAGCAAAATCCTCTGTTGAAGCAATTTTTATGATGGCAATCAACAGCAAGGTGTACGTGCGCTGATCACCCTTTTGCTGCAAGCGATCAAGAATGGTTTCATACGCTGCATCTGCAGCAAGACCTTCTTGTGATGTTCGCCAAAGATGAACCAAAATTTCCGTTTTCTGATC
>CAZULO010000305.1:0-2389 GCA_964621245.1 uncultured Flavobacterium sp. | reverse complement strand
TCAAATCCAATAACCACAAATTTCACAGAATTTGATGGAACTTTTGTTGTGATTTTACTACAAGTTTAAGATTATTATTGTACTTCATAAGTTAAAAAGTAGTTTTTGTATTCGTTTTTACCTGCTTTAACAAGTTGTTCTAAAGCATTGTTTTTTGCTTATTATTTTAGCGGTGTAAACTAAAAAACTAAAATTATGTCCAAAGTTGAAGACAAACTAAATCAAATCGAGAAATCTTTTAAATCATCAGAAAAAGAAGCGGAAATTTTAATAAAAGATAAACAAAAAACTACGGATACAGTAAATGAAGCAATGGAAAAAGCTTCTAAACATAAAAATCAATTAGAAAAAGTTTGGGAATATCTACAGTTGTTTTTTTCAATTGTAAAAGATTATATAAATGGTAGTTATAAAGAAATCCCGTTAACAACTATTATTTCAATTGTAGCTTCATTGTTATATTTAATTTCACCAATTGATTTTATTCCGGACTTTATTCCTGGAATTGGTTTAATAGATGATGTTTTTGTAATTGGATTGGTGATTAGTAGCGCATCAAGTGATTTAGATAAATATAAAATATGGAAAGAAAATAAAAGTTTAGTATAATGAGAATATTATTTTTCATATTATTTACCTCATTAGCATTTTCACAAAGTTTTATAACGGAGTTAGCTGATAAAACTGTTGGTAAGTTTTTATATGATAAAAATATAGAAATCGAAACGGACTCCCTTAATATTTATGTAAGAGTAAATGCAAAAGGTTATTGTTATGCTTTAGATGTATTAAATATAGACAAATCCAAACCTAATTTAAGTGAAAAAAATCTTAAAAAATTAATTGGTGAAGATTTAGAATGGATTGATAATGACTCAATCATTGAAGAGTCTTTAGTTTTTGACGAATATAAATTTTGTGACAATATGTTAACATTAACAGGCGGAATAAATTCAAGATATGATCGTTATTTAAAACATACAAAAATCAATGACATAAAATTTATTATTTCACGTTCTAACTACGGTTATTCAATATTTTCTGAGCCAATAAATACTGATTTTTTAACAGAAGATGATTCTTCAAAAAGTATTCCAAATGAATGGATAACTTTAAAGTCTCTTGACAAAGCATATTTGCTTTTAAATTCAGATGAAGTTAAGAATAAAGGAATTGAATTAAAAAAAGTTCAGGATGATTTAATAAAGAGTGAAAATGAAATGAAGGCTATTCCTATTTCTTCAATTGATTTGCCATATAAAATTCGTTTTGGAATGACAGAATCAGATGTAGAAAAGCATTTTATGACTTTATTTGGTAATTTTAAAAAAAACATTGAAGAAGAATTTACATATGAAGAATCATTTAAAAAGGGAATCTATAAAGAAGTAGAATATGATGTAAAAGACGGCGTAACACTTTTGAGAGTTAAATTAAAGCTATTGCATAACAAAATATTTTATATAAGTTATGCGCACTTAGATAAATATTTTTCAAATATTGTTGAATTAGATGCAAGAGTTGAGGAGAAAATTTTATTGATTCAAGAGAATTACTATTTATTGTTTGATACAGATATTTATATATATGAACAAGGTGAAAATAGTATTTGGAGTATTGATGAAAATTTGAAATTTGAAAAAGAAGATGAAGAATTAAGGCAGTCAATTTACCAAGCAGAAAAAAACAGAGAAAATAGAATCGGTAAAAAAATGTAATTATATGAATAAAGTAATAATGATGTTCTTTTTTATGCTTTTAATGGCATGTTCAAAAGAAGATAAAATTAAGTCAAGTTTAAATGAAAGTTTTGTGAATCAGTTAGATGACCCATCAAGTTATGAAATTATTGAATTGAAAATTTTAGATACATTAACGTATAAAAAAGCAATTAATGAAAGGTTAACAAATTATAACTTTTATGTTGCAAATATTAAAGATTATATAGCAAAAAAGAAAAAAGAAATGTCAAATCGTGCGCTTAGTTCTTTTCTTTCTGGAAATTATTATTCAATGAACAACACAGTGTCAGATTTAGCCAAAGAAAAGGCTACTTTAAATGCATATGAAATCGATACACTAAATTTATACACCAATAAAATATCTAAATTGAATAAAATTAAACAAACTAATGATATTATTTATTTTAGATATACCCATTCTTATAGAACAAAAAACAAGCATGGCGCTTTAGTTAAATTTTTTGATACTATTAGAGTTGATAAAGACTCTAAAGTAATTGATAAATATCAAGAATACATATCTAAAACATTAAAAGATTAACACTTATGAAAAAAATAATATTATTTACAATTATTGCATTTGTACAGAATTCTTTTTCTCAAGAAATTGAAAAAATGGATAAAAAAGAACTTAGAGTCGCTTATCA
>CAZULO010000304.1:0-2415 GCA_964621245.1 uncultured Flavobacterium sp. | reverse complement strand
CAAAATTCCAATTGGCAGATAATATAGTTTGGTTAGTATTAAAACTAAAATTAACAGTATCGCCTTCGCAAGTATTGTTAAGTTGGATGGCTGGAGCGTAAAAGAGAGATTGAGAAAAAGTAGGTAATCCAGCAACTGATCTTTTTCCATTTAGAAAGATGGTGTTTTCCTGTAAATCACAAGCTATTCCAATATTATTTGGATTAGATATTACTGATAAATAATTGCTAAACTGTTGAGCAATATAAATTTTACCATCTGGAGCAATTTGCAAAGAACATGGATAACCCCCTAATTGGTTGTATTGAATTTCTATTAGAGATAAGGGAATATTAGTAGCAGTCAAATCAAATTGAAAAATTTTATCTTGAAATGTTTGACTTACGTACAATACTTCTCCATTAGGAGAAAATTCAGTACCATATACCGTTTGAGTAATACTTGCACTACTGTTACTATACAATTGAATTGGATTAGAAACTACTCCAGTAGATACATTAAAATCAAATAATTCAACTTTTTTTAATTCGTTATGTACAACAGCTATTTTGTTTCCTAATGGTGAAATTTTCATTTGTCCTAAAACATTATTTTCATCATTATTAGGCACAAAAAATCCAGAATTTGAAAGTACGGGTGTAGTAGATAAACCACTAGCTGTTAATAAATGAGCATAAAATGTATTGCCAGGATACCCTAAGGTTACTACCCAGTAATCTGTATTATTTGCGTGTTTTACTACAGATAATTTTTCGTTACTAGGGGAGTAGATAGGAACGTTTTTTTGACTAGTGATTGCTCCTAATCCACCGTCCAAAGATAAATCTATTATAGAGTAACTAAAACCATTTGTATGACCAAAAGCATCTAAAGTAAAAATATAAAATAAATTAGGATTACCTGGTTTTGGAACTATAGTTGCCGAATGCGTACTTGAAGGATCGCCTTGTAAACCAGTGCCATTTAACATGATTTGATGGTTTTTATTGTATACCGTAATTCCATCAGTATAAAAAAGTAATTGTCCTAAATTGTTAGACAATACCGCACAACCTTCAATAGTGTTTATTTGACCATCCGTTAACGCAACAGGACTGCCGCTATTAAAATCTAATCCTGCGTTTTCCCCAAAATACCAAATATTGGCTTCTCCTTGTGGAAAAGCCAATACAGTGAAAAATAAAACTAATATTGTAAAAAATTGTTTTTTAAACATTTATTTTCTTTGGAATTAAAAACTATAAGCAGCTCCAATTTGTATTAATCTGTTTTTAGATGATTCTGTATTACCTTGGTTTGCAGGCGAAAGTCCTAGGCCATATCTTATATTGGCAGAAACATGATTATTAATTTTATAACCAGCACCAAAATTCACACCAAGTACAAGCGATTTATAATTGTCTTTTAAATCTTGATTGTCTACAGTTGTGATTACGCCTGTATTTTTATCTGTAGAGGTGTAACTCCCTTTAGCATTTACTAAAAAATCTAGGTTTGGACCTGCTTCTATAAAAACTTTATCAATCACAGTAAGTTGAAAATTTAAGGGTATGTTTAAATAATTTAACTTAGTTTCTATCTCAGATTTTAAATACTCATTTGTAAAGGTATAGGTAAACCCTTGCATAGAATAAAGAACTTCTGGTTGAAAAGCAAATTTAGATCCTAATGGTATATTAGTATATATACCTACATTTGCACCTACTACATTTCCTATATTGGATACATAATCTTTTATATTTTCATCAAATTTAGCAGACGAAACGTTTACCCCTGCTTTAACACCAAAAGTTACTTTGTCTGTTGTGTTTGTGGTTTCTTGTGCTTGGCTATTAGCCATAGTAGCTAAAAATGCTACTGATAAAATTATTTTTTTCATTTTGATTTATTATTTATTGTTCGCAAAAGTATAAGTTTTTTCTTTTAAAATAAAATAAATTGACTTAGTTGTGGATAAAAGTATTAAAAGTTTTTACCTTATAAAAATAAAAATTTCCTACAAATAAAAGATAAACCTGCTTATATATTAAAAACTCATTTATAAATATTAATTAAAAATGAATTATTTACATAACCCCCAACTGCAAATAATTTAATTCATTTCTGATGTTGAAAAATCAATTTAAAGTATATTTTTTAATTTTTTTTCTAAGTTTGATTTTGCTATTTGAAGCGATTCTTTTTGGAGTTGCCACTCTTGAAGTTGTAGTAAACTATTTTTTTTCAAGGTATTTTTGACACGAATCTCAATAAATTGGGGCAATCTTGTAATAGGATGTGCTTTCTCTTGGAACTCTAGAAAATGAGCTACTTCTAACGCATTAAAAGCTGCTGCGCGGACCGCCATGATTTTAGTAATGTTATTTTCTAGATCCAATATTTTATGTGTAAGTGCTTTTAATTCTTTTGCTAAGC
>CAZULO010000303.1:0-2419 GCA_964621245.1 uncultured Flavobacterium sp. | reverse complement strand
AATTTCGAAACCGGTCATGCCCTTTATGGTTATGATGGCAAATGTAAAAATGTTCACGGACACAGTTATAAACTTTCTGTAACGGTTATTGGTGAGCCGATTACCGATTCAAACAACGTAAAATTCGGAATGGTAATTGATTTTTCTGATTTGAAAAAAATTGTAAAAGAAGACATTGTAGATGTGTTTGATCACGCTACCGTTTTTAATCAAAATACACCTCATGTAGAATTGGCTAGAGAACTTCAAAACCGTGGTCACCATGTAATTTTGGTAGATTATCAGCCAACCAGTGAAAATATGGTGGTCGATTTTGCCGAAAAAATTAAAGCTCGTTTGCCAAAAGATATTCAATTGCATTCACTACGTTTACAAGAAACGGAATCATCTTTTGCAGAATGGTTTGCTTCGGATAATTTATAGTTTTTTGCCACGAAAACGCTAAGGCACGAAGATTTTTTAAAAAGTTTTTAATTTCTCGAAAAGACTAAGAGTTGCTGAGATAAAATCCCTTTAATCCTTTCAATCTGCGTGAAATTATATTTAAAAAACAAAAGCTTACCTTTGTGCTTTCAAAACTAATATGAGCATTACATTATTATCTTCGCCTTTACAAGGTTTTACCGATTTCCGATTTAGAAATGCGTTTCACAAACATTTTGGAGGCATTGATACGTTTTATTCGCCTTACATTCGATTGAATGGAAAATTAGAAATTAAAGCTTCTTACGAACGCGATATTCTTCCCGAAAACAACTCTACTTTGGAGGTTATTCCGCAAGTAATTACTAACGATCCGGATGAATTTTTGTTCGTAGCGAAATATGTGCAATCGTTAGGCTATAAAGAATTAAACTGGAATTTAGGCTGTCCCTATCCAATGGTTGCGAAATGCGGCATGGGTTCTGGATTAATTAGCAATACAGAAAGAATCAACAACATTTTAGAAAGAGCACATAGTGAAACGAATATTATTGTTTCGATGAAAATGCGAATGGGTTATGAAAATCCTACTGAAATTTTAGATGTGTTTCCGATTTTAGAAAAATATCCGATAAAAAATATTGCGATTCATGCCAGAATTGGAAAACAGCTTTATAAAGGTGATGTAGATTTAGATTCGTTTCAACGTTGTTTGGATGTTTCGAAACATAAATTGTATTATAATGGTGATATTACTTCGGTAGAAAAATTTAGAGAAATGCAAGAGCGTTTTCCTAGTATTGATCATTTTATGATTGGAAGAGGTTTGATAGCCGATCCATTTTTACCAAGCATGATTAAAAATAATACGACTGAATATCCTGAAAATAGATATAAGATTTTTAATTCATTTCACGATGAAATTTATCAGGCTTATGATGCTTTTTTGCAAGGTCCAACTCCAATTCGAATGAAAATGTTAGGTTTTTGGGAATACTTTGCACAAGCTTTTCCAGATACGCAGAAAACCTTTAAGAAAATTAAAAAGGCGCAAAACAGCAGAGTTTATGAACAAGCGGTAAAAGAAATTTTTGCTTCTGTATAAAATAATTACCACTTTCTGATTGAATCATATAAAAAAACCTCTCACTCTAATTAAAGAGGAGAGGTTTTTAAATTTATATAAACTTGATTAGTTTTTGTATACTTTCAATTCAGTTATTCCATCCACCGATTGTAATCTTACAATATACATAGCATTTGACAAGTTTGTCATGTTCAATTGTACATCTAAAGTATTTGGTTTCATTTCCATAACTTTTCTTCCTGTTAAATCATATACAGCTACTGAAATAATTTCTTTATTGTATTTCACATTAAAGATATCTTTCACTGGATTTGGATAGTAATTTAATTGAGATAAATCAAAACTTGGATTTCCTAACACGACAGTTACGGTTACAGCTAAAGTAGTACTTCTACAAATACCGATATTTGTAACTCCGTAGTAAACATTCCCATCAACTAATTGCGTTCCTGCTGGCAATGGATTACTATTAGAAGCTGCATCTGCTGAAGAAGCAAACCAGGTTACTGTTCCGTTTGCTGTTACTGCTATATCTTCTATAGTAACATCTGCCGCTACTCCTCCATTAATAACTTGAGTCGTAGCTCCAGAAATTGTAGCTGTAGTGATAGTTAAGTTTAAGGTTTCTGTATGACATCCAACAACATTAGTATACGTTCCAGATGCACTATAGGTTGCCCCATTTACTGACCAAGTGTACGAATCACAAGCTGAAACTGTTGTAGCATTCGAAGTACTTGGTGTAATAGTTAAGTTTAAGGTTTCTGTATGACATCCAACAACATTGGTATACGTTCCAGATGCACTATAGGTTGCCCCATTTACTGACCAGGTATATGAATCACAAGCTGAAGCTGTTGTAGCATTCGAAGTACTTGGTGTAATAGTTAAGTTTAAGGTTTCTGTATG
>CAZULO010000302.1:0-2451 GCA_964621245.1 uncultured Flavobacterium sp. | reverse complement strand
TTATAGAACTGTCGCTTTTTTCCTTTAGTATATATAAGGCTTTAGCGGTTTTTTTTACTAAACGCTTACTAAATGTTTCTTTTTTTGTTTGATATTTTCACCACAAAAACGCTGATAATTTCTATACATACTATCTGCGTTTAGTTCATTTTCTGTAATATCATAAATGCCAAAAAACAAACGAATAGCTTTTTTGGCATTCATATCGCCTTTGGCTAGTTCGGTATCAATAAAAGCATAGAAATCTTCAATAAATAATTTCTCCAGGCAAATACCAAGCAGTTTCAGTTTATTACTATCTATGCTGTAGCCTTTTGTATTAAAATAGTATTCTGGAACCTCAATTTCATAAAAAATTGAATTTTCAACTTCTTTTTCTGGTCTTTCGATTTTCTTTTCTAAAAGTTGCAGTAAAAACAAGCCAATAAATGTCTTTTTAGACACTTGATGAACAGATCCATATCTTTTAATAAGATACTTTTTTACATGAAGCTTTACAGGAATAGAGATAACTATCATATTTTCAATGGTTTAGTAGTAAAAATACAACAATTTTATAAAACTACAATCATTTTTTATTGCAAAACAATAAAATAATATAGTCTTTTTTTGAAAAAAGAGTTCCACAATTCCACAACGTTGATTTTCAGTAGTTTAAAGTTCCACAAGTTGTAGGAACGTGTGGGAACTAGGTGTTTTTTGTTGGAACTAAAAAAAATAGTTCCACAAATCCCACAAAAATCCCACAAAATTTTATAAAAGTTCCACAGTACTTATTTAGACTTAATATATTGATTATTAAGTATATACAATAGATTATATCTATATAATAGTTACTTTGTGGGATTGTGGAACTTTTGGAACTGAAAACTACTTTATTTTATGCTAAAAAAAATTTCGTGAAATTTTTTAACTTTTTGGGGGTGCGGGGGAGTGTCAAAGTAATATGTTTGTATATACAAATGTTAGGGTTTGAAAGATTTTTTTTTGAAATAAAAAAAACCGCTGAATTAGCGGTTTAAATTGGTAAAGCCATATTTTGAATAATAGCCGTTGAAACGTGAGTATAAATTTCTGTTGTTTTACTACTGGAATGTCCAAGATGTTTCTGAATAATTCTAATATCTGTACCAGCTTCGAGTAATGCGGTGGCGTTTGAGTGCCGAAGTTGATGGAAATGATATTCTTTACCTAAATATTGTTTTACTATCTGATTACAGCTTCTATGTGAGTATTGTAAATCAAATTGTCCATTGAATAAATATTCCTTTGGATTGAATTCTTTAAAGTATTCGCGCAAAATTTCTAAAATTTTTTCTGATAAAGCTACGATTCTATCCTTTTTACCTTTTGACTGCCTAATTGTAATGATCATTCGTTTGCTATCAATGTCAACTATCTTTAAATTACAAACTTCAGAAACTCTCATTCCAGTTGAATAAGCTAAGGAAATTATTGCTTTATGTTTTTTATTCTCAATTTTTAAAATCTGCTTTAAAAGATATTCTTTGTCAATAATTTTTGGAAGTTTCTTTTCTGAACGTGGATATTCAATGTGTTTGAATTTCATTGGTTGCTTTATTGTTTTTTTATAAAATAACTTTAAAGCAGAAATTGCATGGCACATTGCGTTTCTAGTTTTAAATTGAAGCAGCCAAGTTTTAATTGACTGCTCATTTATTTTAGCTGGTTCTGTAAATTGTTCCTGGTGACTTCTCAAAAACATATCTACTTGACAAACATAGTTTTTAATTGTGTTATCGGAATAATTCTTCAATTTTAAATCATTCCGATACATTTCTACATACTTAGGAATATTCATGGCGTATATATTGATTTTATTGGTTATACATTTGTTTTAATACATATACATGTTAACAGCAAGCTTAAGAACCTGCGTTAATACACAACATTTCGTTAAATAATTTCATTACTTCTCCTTCTCCAACAATGTGAAATACTTTGTGTTGCAAATGCTCAATTTGTCTTTGAGTAAACAACATTTCTCTTTGATATGGTTCGGGTTCAATAATTTGTTCAACTTCTTTTTCTTCTTTTACTAGCATTGGTGCGAACGTACTTTTTTTAATCATTTCTTCATAAACTAAAACTTTAGCTTCTAAAATGCCTAATTTTTCATCTCTGTTGTCTAAAAGAAAACTTCTAATAATAGTTTCCACATCAGATTTACCTTCTTTATTAACAACATCACTTGTATAATTATCTCTATCACTTTTCCAATTGTATTTTAATGAAAATAATGATTTTAATAACTCTTGAATTTTTTCTTCACTCATAATTTTAAGTATAAAAAGCCTGCTGTTAACAAGTGTTTGCAAAAATTAGGGTTTAAGCTTTAACTTGACGGCTTGGTTTGTGTTTGTTATTATTAGTTTTAAATCGAAAATTAGTGCTTACTTTTCCCTAACTTCTGCAAGCACTCGAACGTTA
>CAZULO010000301.1:0-2452 GCA_964621245.1 uncultured Flavobacterium sp. | reverse complement strand
AGTATTATGATTTTATCTACTAAATCTCCAGCTTCAAATAAATTCTTTGGAATTTTAATTATGTAATGTGAATCTATAATTAAATGCGCAAAAGGTAAAAGTTTATCCGTAAAAATATATGATGAAGTTGGTGTAAATTCAGTAAATCTAAAATTTTCTTTAAATGCTTCTAATAATTTTGGAACATGCCAATCCTTTAAAAACTTTTTATTTTCATAATTAATTCTTTCCCTAACTTTTTTAACGGGAATCGTTTTTATTATTTCTTCTTTTTTAGAAAAAACCCTGTTGAACTTTTTTTCTTCGGGTTCTAATTTTGTTATGTATTGATTTACAAATTCAACCAATTCTTTGCGTTCATATTGTGTTTGCGATATGTAACCAATTTCAACAGAATTACTATCAGAGTAATGTAACAAGTTTTGCGAAGTAACAATCGCTTGTTTATCACTAATATACACTTTAGCGTGTAAATCTTTTATAAGTACTAATCTTATCTTTAAACTTTTAATATAGTTTAAATCTTGGTCTGCGTTTTCACGAGCAATAATTGTTATATTAACATTTCTATCAATTGCACGGTTTAAACAAGATTTTGTTTTACCCCAATTATCTATTTTCACATAAGGCGAAACTAAAATTAATTCTGTTTTAGCTTCTTCAATTAATGTGTGAATTTTTGAAGTGATTTCTAAAGGTGGTATGAATTTCATTTATTTTACATTTTTTAAGCCAAAAGCTTCAATAATCAAATAACCATCAAATAAGAAAGCCTTGTAAATACTAAGGTTTTTAAGTTAAAACAGTAGATTTATCAAATAACCATCAAATAAGATTAAGCCCAAAATGGAATATATTTTCTATGCTTACGAGAATTACTTTC
Source organism: uncultured Flavobacterium sp. (assembly GCA_964621245.1). GTDB lineage: Bacteria > Bacteroidota > Bacteroidia > Flavobacteriales > Flavobacteriaceae > Flavobacterium. Next base: position 1,569 of record CAZULO010000301.1, on the reverse strand, counting down.
AGGGTCTTCTTCTTTGATTAACCCTGCTTTTACTGTTTCTTTAATAATTCTTGATGCAATTGCAGAGTTTTGTTCTTCTATTTGAAATCTTTCTCTTAAAGTTTGGTTGGTCATTTTATCATTAGAGACGTACTTTAAACATGAATGTTGGTAACATGCTCTTATTTTGTCTTCTTTATCAAGTTGATTTAATTCTTTATATGAAAACAAAGTTACTCTAGTTCTTTTTTCTGAAACAATAAAGTTAACTGCTGGTAATTGAAATAATTCATTATAATAAATAACTTTATCTATACCACTCCCTTTTTCTTCACAAACCCCAAACCTTCTTAATACATCTGCCATTTTTTCATTTCTAGATATATATTCATCTATAAATCGTTGAGGAGTAATTAAAGGAGTTCCAGGATTTGAAATTTCAATTCTGTCTGAAAATATTTCAATCATTGGGAATCCTTTTTCAGAAAAATCTTGATGAATTAGTGCATTTGCAACTAATTCTCTAATTGCAATTTCAGGATACATTCTTGTATTTTGTCTTAATGCTTTGCCAATTTCTTCGTTAGCTGGTAATTGACTATTAATCCATTCAATTAATCCCTCAAAACCAAAGGCATAACCCCTCTTTCCTATTTGTTCTCTTTCGGTTTCAATTTTGCTTTTACCCTTATAAACTATAACTCGAACTGCTTTTCTGCTTATATCGTCAAATTCATCTAAATTTTTTGCCAAAAGCAATGCTCCTAATTTTGTAATTTTATAATTTGTTTTATCTTTTATAATAAACTTTTCCAAAATAAATTTATCAATTACACCAGTTCTATCTGTTGGATAGGGTAGTTTAAGTAGTTCAAAATAGGTTTGAGTACTTAATAGTTGGATTACTTCATCTGAACTTACATTTGATTTTGCAACTTGAATTTCAAGTGGCTTTACAGGTTCTTTTCTCCAAATTTTAGCTTCTTTATCAGGATATTCATTTAATTCTTTCGTGTAACTACCAATTCTTATATATGGTTTGTGTAAAAAATCTACAGGTCTGTTTTCTGCAGATGGAATAGTAATAATAGATAATTTAACACCTTCTCTGTATTCTAAAACGAATGTTCTAAAATCTACTTTAGGTTCCATTCTATTTAACAACCAGTGCTCTAACTCTTCTTTACCTTTGGTTTCAAGTTTAATATTAAAGTTAGTACCCTTTATTTCATGTGTTTTGTCTTCAACACCAAAAACCACATAGCCAAATTCTTGATTATTTAAACATGCACTATTTGAAATAGCAGATATATTTTTACCTATTTCATCTTCTGAATGAAAATTTAATTTAAATTCTACCCATTCACATTCTTTTGGAAGTTGAACTAGCTCATCTACTAATTTTTTTAACTTTTCTGTATCCATTATCAAATAACTATCAAATAAAATTTCCTTGTTTATCAAGGGTTTAACTTTTGCAAAGTGCTAATTTATCAAATAACCATCAAATAAGATTATTTGGTTTAAAACTATTTAATTTATTTTAAAAAAATCAGTATTTACTCCAACGTAAATATTGCTTTTTATTTT
>CAZULO010000300.1:0-2453 GCA_964621245.1 uncultured Flavobacterium sp. | reverse complement strand
TTAGCCGTTTCTTTATTTTTTTCTCTTAGTAATTTTTCTGATTCTTCTAATTTCAGAGCGGCTAAATCAAAATTAATTTTAGCACTGTTAGAGGAAACTAATATATCTTTTGAAAACAAGGTCATGTTATCTTTCCAATCGAAATTACGCTGAATGGTTAAAACTCCAAACAATAGGGTAATGGCTCCTAAAATGAAAGCCAAACGATAAAACCCAAGATTATGTTTTTTCCGATTCCAATTTTCAGCTAATCTCATTGAAAATATGGCAACTATCAGACAAAAACCTAATGAAGGCATAAACATAAAACGTTCAGCCATATTGGCACCAATTGAAAAAAAGAAATTGGAAACAATAGAAAAAGTGATGAAGTAGTACAAAATACCAAAAGCTATCCAATTTCTCTTTCGAATGTTTCTTATGGCCCAAATCAATAAAATTAAATGCAATACTACAGAAAATAGTACTACAGGTGAGGTAAATGATTTCACTTCAATGTGCCTTGGGTAATAATCAACCGTTAGCGGATAAGGCGCTATTAAAAGTTTTAAATAAACACTGTACGTATAAAAATTGGTGGCCAATTCGTTGCTTTTTGGCATTTTTTGAAGCGTATTTTGGTCGTAACTTTTTAATTTTTTTACATCAGCATTTGGATAAAACGCTTCGTAAGTTGCATTAGGGTTGTAAACCAAAAAAGGATCATTTAGTAATTCTTTTGGGATTTCTTTTGCGTCTGTTGGGTTCAAGACAGCTTGTCTTACACCTAAAAATAAAAGTACTGGAAGCAATAAAGGCACACTTAATTTTAATATTGCTTTGGCAGAAGCATTCGTAAAAACAAATAAAGCCAATGGAATAATGGCTATAAAAGTGATGGCAGCTTCTTTAGAGAAAAGAGCAAAAGTAAAACTAAACAAAGCCACAAAACTCCAAATTTGTTTACTTCGATTAGTATCCGAATAGTAAGATTTTAAAATGCAATATAATGTGTAAACAGAACCTAATAGTGCTAAAATTTCATCTAATCCTTTTACATTAGCCACAACTTCTGTATGCAGCGGATGAACGGTAAAAAGTAAAGCCGTTATAAAAGCAATGTAGTAGTTTTTTGGACTTTCGTCTGTTTGGTTCTTTGTAAAAAGCAGTGTTAACGTTCTATAGATGAGCAAACAAAGTAAACCATACCAAAGTATATTTAAAAAATGAAGCCAGTTCGGAAACCAAGTTGTTTCAGATAAATCTTTAGCTCCAACTTTTGAAGTATCAATTTCAGTGATAACTGCTTTTGTTTCTTTTGTAAAAAATTCGGCATTTAAGGCAAAAAAGATTTGTGACAAAGGTCTGTATCTACCCCCTTCAACTGCATTAATATCTTTATTGTAAAAACCTGCAAAAGCATCATTTGTTACAATATCTGGAATTCCTTTTACTCCTTTTTGTACAAATTTATTTTGATGTATAATTATTCCATCATCAACTGCCCATTTGTTTGGGATTGTGTTAGCATACACTAAGCAGGCAATAGTAAAAAGTAACCATTGTGCTTTTTTGAAATTATAGAATACTATTGAAGTTTTCATTGTAGGTTTATAAGAATCCAAATTTAAAAAGGGTAGCTTCTAAAAACTACCCTTTAGTATACACTATCGTTTCTAATTGAGTTTAACAATAGTTATATTCGTGCTACCATCAGTATTGTTTGTCATAGTAGCTGCATTTGATTGATTAAAAAAGCGGACAGAAAATGTTTGACCCGAAGTAAGATATACCATACATTGCAATTGTCCACGACTTTTATTTGGATTTTGTAATTGATTATTTGAAATATAAGTTCCGCAGAAATCTTCACCACCTGTGACACCATTATTACCTACATCAACCATCGGTGCTAAAGCAATCAGAGACCCTGTAGTTGTTTGAATTGAAACAAAATACAACCCTGTACTTGGAGCAGTAAATACTCCATTTGTAAATGCATTAAATGTATCTGTTATTTCATTATTAAAACAAGTAGCTATATCGGGTGTTACTAAACTTGATGCTACAGGAAACGTTTGAGCTGTTGTAGCAGTAGCTCTTAAAATCGTTTGAGGACCACCTGCAACAGTTCCCCAACTTAGAGCACCTGCACCATTTGTAGTTAGTACCTGTCCGTTTGTTCCTGAGTTGGTTGGATACGTATTACCTCCTAAAGTAGCTGTTCCTGTTGCAGTAATGTTAGTAGCGTTAGTAATAGCGTTACCGTTCATGTTTAAAGATGTAGTAGCTGTATGATTACCTAAGTTATCCGAACCACTTGGCGTTACCCATTGGGTGTTGTAATCAGTTCCATTTACTTTAGCTAAAACTTGTCCAGTTATACCACCCACTGGCACACCTTGTCCGTTAGCACCAGGAACTCCCGCTGGGCCTTGTGGTCCAGTTAAACCTTGTGGACCTTGAGGACCCAT
>CAZULO010000299.1:0-2467 GCA_964621245.1 uncultured Flavobacterium sp. | reverse complement strand
CTGCCACAAGCGAGTTCTTTAAAACTCTGTTCTGGTAAAGATTGGGACAAAGAAGAAGTATTATTATCCTTCTTAAGTCAGTTTCAAAAAAACATAAATCGATATACTCTAGAAGGTAGTTCATACTTTTGGGAAGTGTATCATCAAAATTTATTCAAAAAAAATATCCCTATGGCATTTGAAGATGCATCGAACATAAAATTCATGGGAATAATTAAAAAAGTATCCGTAACAGGCTTATTGGAAATTGAATTAGAAGATGATAGTTTGAAATTATTTGATATCAAAGAAGTGAAAATGTTGTATTAGTTTTTATTCTTGATAAAAACTTTAAATGAAACAGCTGACACAAATATTAAATTTAGTTAAAATAAGGAAATTTTCTTCACAATTCTGTACATTTGCACTGCTTAAAAAAAGACAGCATTAATATGTTACAGAAATTACTTTCCGCACTATATTCTACTCGCCTAATGGCTCTTTTATTTATTGTTTTTGCAGCAGCCATGGCAGCCGGAACCTTTGTAGAAGACGCCTACAATACCGAAACTGCAAGAATTTGGATCTATAACGCTTGGTGGTTTGAAGCCATTATGTTATTTTTCTTAATTAACTTTTTTGGAAACATAAAACGATATCAGTTACATAAAAAAGAAAAATGGGCTACTTTATTGCTTCACTTATCATGGATTTTAATTATCATTGGTGCTTTTGTAACTAGATATGTAAGTTATGAAGGTTTAATGCCTATTCGAGAAGGTGCTAGCATGAATACTGTATACTCTGATCTACCTCATATTACAGCCTATATAGATGGTGACTATAAAGGTGAAATGAAACGAAAAACGGTAGAAAAACAACTTTTATTATCGCAAGCTACAAACAATTCCTTTTCTTATTCTGACACTTTTTCAGAAACACCTTATCAGATTGAATTGCAATCCTTTATAATGAATGCAACCGAAACGATAAAAGCGAATCCAAACGGAAAAGTTTATCTTAAATTAGTTGAAGCTAGTGCAGGAAGTAGAAAAGAACATTACTTACAAGAAGGTGAAGTAAAAAACATAAATAATGTACTTTTTGCTTTTAACAAATTTACTCAAGGCGCTGTAAATATTTCAAAAATTGCGGAAGCTTATACGATACAAACCCCATTTGAAGGAAATTTCATGAGAATGGCAGATAAATTTCAAGGGACAATCACGAAAGACAAACCAAGTCCTTTGATGTTTCGTTCTTTGTATAACGCAGGTGGTGCTCAGTTTGTATTTCCAGAATTAGCTCTAAAGGGAGAAATTGTTTTACAATCTAACAACAATTATAAAGATAAAAAAACAGATGATGCGATTGTCGTTAAAGTGACTTCTCAAGGAAAAGAAGAAACGGTAACTTTAATGGGATCAAAAGGAAAACAAGGCGAACCTAAAAGTTTTAAAATTGGAAATTTAGATTTTACTTTAATGTACGGAAGTAAAGTACATACGTTACCTTTCTCTATAAAATTAGACGATTTTATTGCAGAAAAACAACCTGGAACCGAGAAAAGTTACTCGGCATTTAAAAGTAAAATTGAAGTATTAAACGGCAAAGAAAGCTTTAAAGATAGTGTTTTTATGAATCATGTTTTGGATTACAAAGGATTCCGATTTTTTCAAGCTAGTTTTGATGAAGATGAAAAAGGAACCGTACTTTCTGTAAGTCATGATTTCTGGGGAACTTGGATTAGTTACATAGGTTATTTTTTATTGTATATTGGTATGATGGCGATTTTATTTGATAAAAACACGAGATTTAACGATTTAAAAGTCAAGTTAGATAAGATTCGTGCTAAAAAAGCCATATTGTCAGTTTTGTTGTTTTTCTCTGGATTAATTGGATTTGCTCAGGACAATCATGCAAATCATGAGGGTCATAATCATGGTACAGAGGCACATCAACATGAAGCGACTACACAAAAACCTAAAATGCCAACTGCGGAAGCATCTTTAAAAGAGATTAAAAAATATATCGTATCAGCCGAACATGCAGAAAAATTTGGACGATTAGTGATTCAAGATTACAGCGGAAGAATGAAGCCTGTGAATACTTTCTCTTCTGAATTATTACGAAAAGTCTCCAAAAATGACACCTTTGAAGGCTATACATCAGATCAGGTTTTAATCTCAATGAACCAATTCCCTGAGTTTTGGTACCAAATCCCTATCATTTATTTAGAACGAGGAAACGATAGTATTCGTAAAATTATTGGGGTTGATAAAAAAGCAAAATATGCACCATTAATTAGTTTTTTTGATGATTTTGGAAATTATAAATTGCAAAAACAAACAGATGAAGCTTATAAAGAAGTAGTCCCTAATGTGTTTCAAAAAGATTTTATTGATGCTGACAAAAAAGTAAATTTATTATATTCTGCCATAAGTGGACAAATTTTACGCTTTTTCCCACTTCCAAAAGATGCTAACAA
>CAZULO010000298.1:0-2480 GCA_964621245.1 uncultured Flavobacterium sp. | reverse complement strand
AAATTTTTCAATTTTTGTCATTTAAAAGTTATGCTAAATGTTCCGTCAACTTTATTGTGATTGCATAATTTTACAATAAAATTAGTTTTAGTTGTAGCCTTTTCTTTTTCTGAATCGCATAATTTTTTTAAATTCTTTGTCATTATAAAGCATCGTTCGCATGCAAATATTTGTTGATAGAAAATTAACTTTTCCCCACCATGAATATATTTCAAAACGCGAATATACAATGTATTTTTCCCCAATATTGAAATGAAAACCGCAATCATCATCACCAAAGTTTGAATAAATTTTTATAGTATCATTTAAAACTTTTCCTTTAATGAGTTGCGTGATTGAAATTTTGTATTCCATCTTACTCAAAAAATTTAATGAATCTTTTTCAACATTTGATGAGTCCATTTTTATTTTAACCCTTTTAGATGAAATTACCGTTCCAACAAAAACCGCATCAGCAGATTTAAGAGACGTTTTAATTTTACTTTTTCCAATACATGAACATGCAAATGAAAAAGTAGTAAAAAATAGTATGACAAAAAGTAAGTGTTTCTTCATTTTATTTAATGTTTAGTTTTAGATGCACTAAAGTGATGCAAAACGTTTGGGCGCTTGGCTGGATTAAATTTTTAACTTATATTCTTCAGTTACTAAAATGATTTCTTCCAACTTTTTATTTAAAGTTTCGTATGATATTGTAAGTTTATTTTTTGTTATATCTACATTTCTAATAAACAAAGTAATTCCTTTTATCGGAGCTGGATTTGAACGTAATTTAATAGTTTGATTTTTTTTATTTTCCAGATTTAATACTTTTATTTTTGAATTGTTTTCTTCATCGAGGTAGACAACAAAATTTTCTTTCATTTTTATAAAACAATCTTTAACCATGATTTTTTCATAAGAATGCTTAGGAATAATTAGAACAGAAAAATCTATTGGTGCAGGATTTCCTCCACTTGAAGTTGAAAACACATATTTTAAAGTAAAATAGTTTTTTGTTTCATTTTCAAATTTAGGAATTTCGTCCCACATTCCGAACTCATCTATTGTACACGTAAATTCATCATCTAATGTTCTTAGAAATGTACCGTTTTGATATGATATTTTGAAGCCATCATCAACTTTATTATATCTTATAATTGTTCCCAAAGTAGTAATTGTGTCTTTTTGAACGCAATTATTCACAATATTTTTTGTTGTTGGTATATTAGTTTGACCAATTGTCTTGGTAAAACTTAAAACAGTAATTATTAAAATTTTTTTTGAAAACTTCATGAATTCTTAGGTTCTACTTATAAGTTTAGTTGAGTAAAGCTTGCCAAACGCTTGTTAGCAGCAGTAATTATTTCACTATATATTTTGTTTTGTTAAGATTACCAAACCTTTCAAACATATTTAATTCAATTCCTTTTTTTAAATCTCTACTCGCTGTTGCTGAAGATAAATCTTTAAAAATATTCATGTAATCTTTTCGATTAAAATCCTTAATACCAAGGTTTAAAAAATATTCTAAACGATCAATATCTTTTAAAACTCTGTTGTTGTAATTAAGTAAGTTTTCCAAAGATTTTTCAATGACTCCAAGCATATACTCAATGAAAATTGTTGATTTTCCAGATTTATCACTTAATGCTAATGATTTATAATATTCGTCTTGTGTTTTGCTGATTAACGTTTCGAATGGTAGAAACTCAAAAACGGGATATTCAGTCATTAAGATTAATGTTTGCCATAATCTTCCCATTCTTCCATTACCATCTAAAAAAGGATGAATAAATTCCATTTCATAATGAAACACACAGCTTTTTATTAATGTTAATTCATCAGAATCTTTAAGATATTCAAATAAGTTTTTCATTAGATGTGGAACATTTTCATGTGGAGGGGCTACGTGTTCTACTTTTGTTCCTTTAACTATCCCAACACCTTGTTTTCTATATTTCCCAGTATTTTCAATTAATCCATTCATTAACTGAAAATGAGCTTTTAGAAAACTTTTATCAGATGAAAATTTATATTCATTTAATTTTTCATAAACTTTAATTGCATTTAAAACTTCTAATACATCTTTTTCAGGACCGATTATCCTTTTGTTTTCAATTAAAGCAGTAATTTGTTCTTCTGTTAAAGTATTGCCTTCAATTTGTAAAGAAGAATGAATTGTTTTGATTCTATTTTGTTTACGAAGTTGTGGAGATTGTTTACTTAGATAATTAGCATTTATTTCACCAATTTTTTCTGAAATCGAACTTATCAATTTCAGAATTTTCGGAGTTATGTCATAAGGTGGTTTCATTGATACTATCATTTGATATTATCAAAAGTAGTTTTTTTTCTCCTAACGTCAAAATATTATTGCTGGTAACGTTCCGGCGCTACACGATGTGCAAGGCTTCGTGGCTGGATATTTTCTAACCAAGATAATAGTTCAATGCGAAACGGCAATTCCACTAAATCCTTGCATCTTGTGTAACTGCTGT
>CAZULO010000297.1:0-2517 GCA_964621245.1 uncultured Flavobacterium sp. | reverse complement strand
GCCCACCACCAGAAATCTTAACCTTGGTTAAACATTCTTTTCCTCTTTCGAGAATCGCCACACGAAGTTGCGGATGTTTCTCTGCGATATTTATAGCTGCAAAGAAACCGGCTGCGCCACCGCCAATAATTATGATGTTGTATGATTGCATATAAAAGCCTCCCTCTATCTCCCTCCAAAGGAGGGACGAATTGTTACTGGTTAAAAATATTAGTACAATATAATATTTATGCAAACTTATCTATAATTTTATTCAGACGTTGTATTAATTCATCTTTTTCTTTAATTCTTATTTCAAATTGCTCAATAACTTTTTCCGAAAGTTGATTCATTATTAGTGCATTATTTGAAGTTCCACCAGATTGTTGATTATTTAAAATAACTTTATCATCAGACAACAAATCGGAAACGGTTATATCATAAATTTCAGCAATTTTTGATATTGTATTTAAATCTGGTGCGATTTCATTTCTTTCATAGCTTCTGTAAGTAGATTCAGAAATGTTTAATTTATCTGAAATTTCTAAAGTTTTATATTTTATTTGTGTTCGCAAAGTTTTTAATCTGTTTACAAATCCAATAATTTAAATTTTTTTTTGATTAATTTTACATCAAAACTAAATAAAAACACACCATATTTTAACAACAATAATTATATTTAAAATTGTGAAATTGTAAGAATAAATTTAAAACTTAAATTAAAAAAATGATTGTTAAGACAACACTTTTAATGAGTGTTGGAGCATCTGCGAAATGTGGATCTATTAGTTTAGGATTTGTAACTATTATTACTGGTACTACAACTGTAATTGTAAATGATGGGTATGATGAAAATTTAGTTATGCAGACACATTTGGAAGAAGTTCCTTGTAGTGCTGGTAACAGATGGCAATGGTTTTGGGAATAAAACCAAATTTTCAGGCTGTTAATTTGGACGGCTTGATTTTTTTAAAAATTAATTTATACAAAATGAACAAAATAATTATTCTAATCACTCTTTTTATTTCTCAATTAATATTTTCTCAAAATATTAAAGTAACCTTTTTAGAAGATAGCACCAATAAGCCTATTTCTAATGTAATGCTTTATGAAAATGAAAATTTAATTGGCACATCTGATGCTTTTGGTGTAATTTCAATCAATATCTCTAATAAAACTAAGCATGCTATAGTAGTAAAAGAAGAGTTTGAAGATGTATTAATTGAACTGAAAAACAATGAAAAATACTATTTAAAAAAAATAAAGTCTATTGAAATTGAAGGGGTTTTGGTTAAAAACAAAAATGTAACAGATATTTTAAATGAATTACTTCCCACTTTAACAAGCATAACGAGTTTATATAATTTTACAGATAATACTCATTTTTATAATATATTTAAAACTAATAATGACACGCTCCTTTATTTTAATAACAGATTATTTAAAGGTGAAAATAGTACTTTAACTGATTATCAAAATAAAATAATTAAAAAGTTTACGGTTCAAAACAATAGACAATTGTATGTTTTAAATAAAAAACCAATATTGTTTTTTAATCGATTCACATTTGGAAATTCTCCTTATAATCATCCCGATATACAATTTTTATGTAAATATCAAAATTTATTCACTTATGAATTAAATAAATCTGACGATGAAAAATACATTATTAACTTTACGCCAAATAAAAAAAACAAAAGTCACCCTTTCAAAGGAAGATTGATAATTGACAAAGATGATTTAGGCATTTATGAGTTTAGTTACAATTCAATTGTTACTAATAAAACAATAAGAAATCTTCCTTTTCAAGACAGAATATTAAATTATCAGATTCTTAATGAAAAATGTTTAATTCTCCATACAAAAAACGAAGAAAAAAGATATGATTTAGTAACTTTTAATTATTCCGTAAAATTTAAATCGTTAGATAAAGAATTTAAAAATGAAGTATTTGAAAACAAATGCAGTAAAGAACCAACAAATGCAGTAAACAACAACAAAAATTTAAAAAAAATAAACTTTACAACTTTTGAAATTAATTAAAAACATTTTTAAAATACTAGTATTACTAATTGGAGTTTTATTAGTTTATTTAGGTTTCATATTTTTAAAACCTAAAATATTTTCAGATAATTATCTTGAAAGTGTCACATACACAAATCTTAATTCTGAAAAAAACAAAAATACTATTTAACAAAAAAACTATTTACTTTTTTTTGTTTGACCCAGAGTGTAATTCTTGCTCTAAAGTTATTCCAAAAATAAAAGAATTAGAACAAAATAACATTCAAGATATTTACTTCATTACAGATTGTAAATACAAACAAAAAATTGATGTTTTTATTATAACAAACCATCTTGAAAAATATAAAAACAATTTTTTAATTGATTACAAAAATGAAACACCTAATAATTTTAATCTTGGACCAATAATTGATTTTCCAACTTTGATAACAATTAATGGAAAAGAAAAATCAATAGTGAAATTAGATTAAAAGACCTGTCAGGTTTTTAAAACCTGACAGGTCTAAAACTATT
>CAZULO010000296.1:0-2523 GCA_964621245.1 uncultured Flavobacterium sp. | reverse complement strand
CCATTTTCGTCACGATGAAAGTAAATGGTTTTTCCTTTTGATTGCTTTGAAAATAATTCGTTACTAATTAAATAAGTAGCCAATTCAAATTCTTTTTCTGAACCAATTAATAATTCGGGATACATGTGTCGGCCTGTATGAATTAAACGCATACTTCCTCCAATTGATTTTATGGAAGCACACATTAAAATGGCATGATCGTCACAATCACCTGAAAAATAAAGTAAACTTTCACTTCCACTGGCAAAATATTCTTGTCCTTTTGGGTCATTAACATAATTCCATCTGCCATTTATTTCTTTGAAAACGGCAAAATATTGGATGAATTTACGATGTATGGCGTAATTTGGTGTTTTTGTAAAATGTTTATTTACAGCAAACAAAGCAAAGTTTCTAACTTTTGAATTTAAAAAATCGACACTTTCATATACACGATCTTTGTTAGGAAAAGGTTTTAATGTTTTTTCTTCAAGAATAGCTTCTTCATGTTGAATTTGATCGCTGTAAAAAATAACTTCGTAGGCATTTATAATTTGAAAAAAATTATAATTACCTTGAATGGAGACAGTTGCAAAAACAATAAAGTAAATTGAAATTGCATAGGCTAATTTTTTTTTAAAGTATTTTAGTAAAAAACCAAAAAATAAAAAGATGCCTAAGAAAATTAAAATTTTATCGTAAGGAATTTTGGCATCAAAGTAAAAAATGTTTTTTCTAAAAAAAATAAAAACAGGAACGCTCCACAAAAAAGCTAAAACACTAATACAACTATTTTCTTTGAACTTATTTGATATAAGCCAAATTGAAAAGGTATCAAATTTAGATTTCAGAGAAAATGTCATTTTTTATAACGAGAATTCGCTTTATAATTGGACTCAAAAGTAGTTAAAATTTTCGCCAGAATTGAACACGTTTTCTATTTTAAATATTTTTTATAATTTGATTGAAATCTACTTTTTTTGAAATTATATTCAAATCAGAAAGTTTATTTTGTACTACATCTACTGTTTTTTGATCCAAGTTTTTCTGACTCCATTGAGTTTGCGTTAACCATTGTTGAATATCCTCTAATTTTTGATCGTATCTTGTGGCTAAAGTTCTATCGATACTCGGAATTTGTTTAAATTCTTCTGTTGTTGCGTTTATAATTTCTAAAATCAAGGCAACTACCGATTTATTTTCAGCTAAAAATTCATTTCTAACGGCAATAACAAAGCAAGGCCAAGGCGTTGGACATTCGCCTACACGTTTAAACGTTCCGTTATCAACTAAAGGTTTTGTGGTGTATTTTTCCCACATGAAATAATCTGATTTTCCTTCAGAAAGACTTGTAATGGCGCCATCTAAATTATTTACAATTTCGAATTGAATGTCGTTTATATTCCAATTATTTTTCTCTGCATTTACAAAACTCATTAAATGCGAACCAGAACCGAATCGACTAATAGCAGAAATTTTATGTTCTAAATCTGAAATAGAATTGTATTTGGCTTTTCCATCTACGTGAATACCCCAAATTAAAGGAGATTTCACATAAACTTGCACAATGGAGCTGTGTTGATTTTCAGATAAATCTTTAATAATTCCTTCTGTTAAAATTATGGCGATGTCCGTTTCTCCGTCACGAAGCATTTGACACATTTTTCCAGTTCCTTCTGGAATATCTGTCCATTCTAAATCGATTCCTGCTTCATGGAATTCGCCATTTTCAATACACATATGCCAAGGCAAATTGAAGTGTTCTGGCACGCCTGCTATTTTTACTGCTTTCATTTTTTATTTATGAGTTTAGAAGTTAAAAAGGTTAAATGGTTTTGTGAAAATTACTTCGAATTTCTAGTTTCATACATCTTATTTTCCAACTGCCACCATTTCCAATTGATTCCGTCTTCAGCGGTATATTCTTCCATAAATTGCATACCATATTTTTCTAAAACATGGTTGGAAGCGCCATTTTCGGCATGTGTGTAAGCATGCATTGTTTCAATTTTCATTTCGTTGAAACCGTGATGAAACCAAGCTTTAGTAGCTTCGGAAGCATACCCTTTATTCCAGAATTTTTCATTTAATCGATACCCGTAATCATAAAAATTGGTATTCCCATTTTCTATATGATCATTTACAAATTTAATTCCTGTCCAGCCAATTAATTCACCTGTCTCTTTTAAAATCGTTGAAAATCTTCCGATTCCTCTTTCTTTATATTGTTTTTGAACCATTTCGATGTAGGCGTATACTTCATCAATATGTGCAACAGGCTTTAACCATAAGTATTTATGAACATTAGGATTTTTGTCCATATCAAATAATTCTTCAGCATCTGATTTTTCAAATGGGCGAAGGATTAGTCGGGGTGTTTCAATGATTAGATTCATAGTTTTTTTTTAAACACAGATTTGATAAATTTAAAAATCAGTATAATTTCTTTAATCTGTGTTGTTTTATTTTGTTTTTAAATTCGATATTAAAATTCTATAGCCATCTGGATCTAAAATCATTTTCCCATTAGTATTCCAATATGGA
>CAZULO010000295.1:0-2525 GCA_964621245.1 uncultured Flavobacterium sp. | reverse complement strand
TACTAAGAATCTATGAACGGGCTCAGTATACACTATTTAGAGCGAAAAAGCAAGGCTAAGGATTTGTCCTCTTAATCTATTTAGTCAAAATTCACTTAATTTTTATATTTTCTTCAGGTAGAAAAGAAGAGAATATCTTGGACGGAAGTACTAGGTATAATAAAATACAATATAAATGAGAATATTAATTATTGAGGACGACTCAAACTTACGAGAAATTCTTAAAACCTCTTTAGAATCTGAAGGTTTTATTGTCGACACGACCGACAACGGAGAAAGTGGGTCATATATAGCGCGGACAAATTCATACAACTTAATTATTCTTGACAATATACTCCCTAAGAAAAGTGGGCTTTTAGTTTGTAGAGAGATTAAAGCTGTTGCTAAAAACGTCCCTATTCTAGTTATTTCAATTATTACCGATGAAACGGAAAAGGTTGCACTACTAGATAGTGGAGCAGACGATTACATTAGCAAACCTTTTTCTTTTATAGAACTCGTCGCTAGGATAAAAGTATTACTTCGAAGGCCTTATAATATTCAAGAGCCCGTACTAACACTTGATGATCTTACACTCGATACAGTGAGTCAAAATGTTAGTCGGGGAAAAAAGAGAATTTACCTTACTAGAAAAGAATTTATTCTCCTTGAATGTTTGATGCGCCAATCAGGTAAAGTGGTGTCGCGAGGACACATAATTGATCAAGTATGGGAAAGTGATAGCGACCCCTTCTCGAACACTCTTGAAACTCATATCAGAAACTTAAGAAAGAAAATTGATGTTAAAAATCGAAAACTGATACACACAATTTCTGGTAGGGGGTATAAGATTGACCGTGTAAAATAACCACTATTAAGAAATTATTTTTCAATATCTAACTATTGTTGGGAATTTATAATAAAACCAAGCTTGTTATTATTACATAAAAACTCAATAAAAAGCTCAGGTATAATATAATCTGTCCCCACAATAACCCTGGGTTGATCTAAATCAAATTGAACCAAACAATCATTTTCTTTTTTGATCTTTTTATTAGGCCGCGTCATGCTGAAGATGACATAAAACGAAAAGAATTAATCCTCAATCTGATTCTTTCAGCGGTGCTAGCACTTTCAGTTGTAGGCATCTTTTTAACATTTTATGTAGAGTTCCAAGAAGGAAAAATGTACACTGGAATAAAACTTGTTCCGATGATTTTAGTATTTTTATTCCTGTCATTCCTGCTTTTTTTATCTCGGTGCGGCAAGGTAAAGACTTCTTCTTATCTTGTTATAACTACGCTGTTTATATTTTCCACATATTTTGGCTACAAATGGGGCGTTGATTTACCGTCGACACTACTAAGCTACTCTCTCATCATAGTCATTTCCAGTGTATTGATTAGCACTCGTTTTGGCTTTTTTATATCTACACTTGTAGTTTTTATAATAATATCTTTAGCTTATCTTGAATCTATACGGCTGTATGTACCCGAAAGAAGTTGGCAACAAATGAGTTTTAAAATTGATGATGCTATAGAATATGTTGTAATCATGCTAATAATAACAGGTGTCTCGTGGATATCTAATAGTGAAGCTGAAAAGTCCCTGGAAAGAGCTAAAAAATCTGAAAGAAATCTTAGCAAGGAACGTGACAATCTAGAAATTAAAGTTCTTGAAAGAACAAAAGAGCTCCGCCAAGCACAACTAGAGAAAATGGCGCATATATATCGTTTTGTGGAATTTGGCAGATTATCCAGCGGCCTCTTTCATGATTTAATGAGCCCTCTTACGGCAATATCCGTCGCATTAGAAGGATTTAAAAATAAAAATGTACCCCTAGATGAAATATCTGAGCAAACATTGATTGCAGTGAACAGTAGTCGTAGAATTAGCAACTTACTCAAACACGCACGAAAACATATAAATATCCCGACCGAACAATCTATTTTTTCCCTTAATGAGGAATTAAAATTGGTAATCGATTTTCTCTCATCAAAATGGAAAAAGTCTGGAGTTATATTAACTTTAACCTGCCCGGAATATCTTAAGACTTTTGGAAACTCAACAATTTTTACACACATTGCAACAAACATCATTTCAAATGCAATAGATGCCTATGAAGGTGTAGAATCAAACATAGCTAAGGAAGTGGTTATCGACGTCTCAGAAACAACAGAAAATATATTACTAAAGATAACTGACTTTGGACATGGAATAAAATCAGAAAATATTTCATCGATTTTTGAACCTTTTTTTACAACTAAAGACAGTAGCAAAGGGACAGGATTAGGACTATCAGCTACAAAACATACACTTGAAAAATACTTTAAAGGCCAAATATCAGTTACCTCTAGTAATCCTGCAGGGACTACCTTCTATGTAAAATTTCCAAGAGATAAATCAAACTAGGCAAATAAATATTTTGTATTGAAACAACTATTTAACAATTTTTTAAAAGCCGCAAACTAACCTGACAAACCAAAAAAAGAGAAAACCCACCGCGCTGGATGGGTCTTCCAGGGGTGGGTGTCAGTTGACGGGTG
>CAZULO010000294.1:0-2527 GCA_964621245.1 uncultured Flavobacterium sp. | reverse complement strand
ACTTTTTACTTTTTACTTGGGTCTTTCTTATTTTCTCTTCAAAACTTTATAATCGTTATACGAAGTCGCTAATGCATCTAATACCTGCAAGTCGCTTGCCGTTGTAATAAAACTTCTGGAATAATTACATTTTTCTAGAATCTTATCAATTTCATTCTTATCTAATTGTAACAACATCACTAACGATTCTCTGTCTGTATTTTTACTTAAAATAGCGGCAAAGTTGGCATCGTTTTTTAAATCCATAATTTTTTTTAATTCCTTTTCTTTAGAATGAAATAATGAATACACTAAATCTACTGGATTAGATAATGATTTCAACAAATTCTCAGTGGCATTTTTCGCTTTCATTCCTGGTTCATACCCTAAATTTAAACCTGCAATATTGTATCGGTAATTTTCATTCACAGGAATTAGCTTCGTATCAATTACTAAATAGCCCGTCAAATTATAACTCGTAACCAAAACAGTTTCTATTTCGTTTACTTTCTCATTTAAAAAAACAATTTTAGTTCCAGAAAGCCATTTTTGGTTAACTTCCACCTCAGCATAATTATAACCTAAATGAGAAAATAGTAATTTATCATTTTTATTCACACTAATCTCAAACTCGCCATTTTCTGAAGCCAAAACTACTGTTGAATTATTTTTATTCACAACCGTAACTCGCGAAATGGAAGCATTTGTTTTACTATCTAAAATTTTTCCTTTCACTTTTAGTTGCAACGAATCCGTTTGAGAAATTCCAAAAAGGGAAAAGAAAAGTAAAAATAGGTAGGCTAATTTTTTCATTATGAAATATATTTATACAAAAATAAGATTAAATTCTTTATGTTGAATCGTGTTAACATAAGATTATAAAAAGTTTGATTTGAAATTTCACGCCAACAACCTCATCCACAACATTTTAACCCTGAAAAGGTCTCACGCCAGTCAATTCATGTAAAAAAGAAAAGAGCTCAACATAACAAGTTTGTATGAAAGTAATTTTTCGGAACAAAAAAATCCCGAGACGCTTACACGAATCGGGATTTCTATATTTATAAACTACTAAATTAGTCGTTTGATCTTCTTGGTGTTCTTCTAGCTCCTTCAAATCCAGAGCTTCTTCTTTCTGTTGAACGGTTTTCCGTACGACCTTCACCTCTTCTTCCGCTATCGCGAGAATCTGAACTTCTTCTATCGCTGCCGCCAGACGTTGTTCTTGGTCTGAAACTGCTTCCACCTTCACGGTTTCCACCTTCTCTATTGAAACCACCTTCACGACTTCCACCAGCAGAATTTCCTCTATAACCTCCACCTTCACGGTTTCCGCCATCGCGATTTCCTCTGTATCCACCACCAGAATTTCCACCTTCACGTCTTCCTGAGAATCCGCTTCCGCCTGATCTTCCACCAGATCTTCCGTTATGATCTCTTCTACCTGAACTTTTTCCGCCTTCGTTTTTAGAAATTTCAACGTTAATTTTTCTTCCATTAATGTTAACAGAATTTAAAACCTCCATTACTTTTTCAGATAAACCAGCATCTGTATTAAAGAAAGAGAAACCTTCTTTTACATCTACTTTGAAAACATCATCCTGACCTACTTCTAACGTATCACGCAAATAATCTTTTAAAGACATCCAATCGTAATCGTCTCTAGCTCCAATATTGATAAAATATCTAACGGTTCCGTCTGTTGGAATTGCTGCACTAGAACTATTTTGAGTAGCTAAATCTTTTGTTTTCTTGTAGTAATTTAAGAAACGATTAAATTCAACAGATACTACTTTCTTAATCAAATCTTCTTTATCTAAGTCACCTAAAATATCAAAAATAGCTGGTAAATAGTTATCAATGGCATGATCTGTTTCTGTATCCTTAATTTTGTTCGCTAAGTGTAACAACTGAATTTCGCAGATTTCCATTCCAGAAGGAATTGGTTTTTCTTCAAATTTCGTTTTGATAATTCTTTCGATAGCGTGAATTTTTCTGATTTCACTTTTCGTAATAATTACAAATGAAGTACCTGATTTTCCTGCACGACCCGTACGACCTGAACGGTGCGTATACGTTTCAATTTCGTCTGGTAATTGATAGTTAATTACGTGCGTTACGTTGTCTACGTCAATTCCACGAGCCGCCACGTCAGTAGCTACAAGCATTTGAATTTGTCTTCCGCGGAACGACTTCATTACCCCATCACGTTGTGCTTGCGATAAATCTCCGTGTAAAGCCGCAGCATTGTATCCATCTTCAATTAATTTTTCAGCTACAGCTTGTGTATCTCTTTTCGTTCTACAGAAAATTACTGAAAAAATATCTGGATTCGCATCTGCCAATCTTTTTAAAGCCTCATAACGATCACGTGCATTAACTAAATAGTACTCGTGAGAGATATTTGCTGAACTAGAGTTTTTATGACCTACCGTAATTTCTTGCGGACTTCTCATAAATTCTTTAGCGATTCTAGCTACTTCTTGCGGCATGGTAGCCGAGAATAACCATGTGTTTTTGTCTTTTGGCGTGTCTGATAAGATACTTG
>CAZULO010000293.1:0-2573 GCA_964621245.1 uncultured Flavobacterium sp. | reverse complement strand
ACCCCCTCGGTGTAAACGAGGTGCTCTGAACCAGCTGAGCTAATCGCCCTATTTTTTAGCAATGTTTCTGTGTAACTACTTCCGTATTGCGAGTGCAAATATACATGAGTTTTTTGTATTTGCAAACAAAAACGTAAAAAAAATTAAATTATTTCTGCAACAACAAACGTACTGCCTCCAATGTATACCATGTCTTCCGTAGTGCATTGTGTTATTGCTTTTTTGTAAGCTGTTGATACAGAATTATATGTATCTCCTTTTAGATCGTAATGACTTGCTTTTTCTTGTAAAATTTCAGCAGCTAAACCACGTTGAATTTTTGGTGTACAAAAATAATAAATTGCATTTTTTGGGAATAAAGGCAAAATTGAATCTAAATCTTTGTCGTTTACAACTCCCAAAACAATGTGTAATTGATTAAATTTTTCGTTTTTCAGCTGTGTCATTATTAATTTGAGCCCATGTGCGTTGTGCGCGGTATCGCAAATTACCTTTGGTTGTTCTTGCAAAATTTGCCATCTTCCTTGTAAGCTCGTGTTTTGAACAACATTTAATATTCCATTTTTGATACTTTCTTCGGAAATTTTAAAGTCAGATTGTAAGTTTCTAAAGGCTTCAATTACGGTCTTCTTATTTTTTAATTGGTAATCGCCTAAAAGTCCACAAGGATAATCTGGGTGAATATTATCTTGTGCAAAATGAATCTCTGATTGGTTTTGTTTTGCAACTTCTAAAAAAACCGGCTTGGTTTCTGATGTGTATTCGCCAATTACAACTGGTGTGTTAGGTTTTATTATGCCTGCTTTCTCAAACGCAATTTTTTCCAATGTGTCACCAAGAAACTGGGTGTGGTCTTTTCCAATATTTGTAATTACAGAAAGTAAAGGTTTGATAATGTTTGTTGCGTCTAATCTTCCACCCATGCCTACTTCTATAATTGCAATATCAACTTTTTTTTCTGAAAAATAACTAAAGGCTAAACCCACGCTCATTTCAAAAAAACTTAAGTCTGTTCTTTCAAAAAAAGGTTTATGAGTTGCCACAAATTGATGGACATAATCCTCAGAAATCTTTTTTCCATTTATGGTAATGCGTTCTCTAAAATCCTTTAAATGCGGTGAAGTGTATAAACCTACTTTATAGCCAGCTTCCATAAAAACCGATGCTATCATAGAACTTGTTGAGCCTTTTCCATTGGTTCCAGCTACATGGATAGTTTGGAAATTTTTCTCTGGATGGTTTAAATAATCCGTTAATGCGATTATGTTAGTCAAATCTTCCTTGTAAGCGGAAGCACCTATGTTTTGGAATACTGGTAATTGATTGAAGAGCCAATCTATAGTTTCTTGATAAGTCATTTCATTTTATTTTTAAGTTTTTCCAGTTGGTACAAAATAAATTAGCTTTTTTTTAGTTTTATACTTTATAGAAAAATGTATCTTTAGTGCAAATTTCAAAAATTAATTAAGAATAGTAATACTTATGATCGGATTTTTTTTACAAACTACTGTAGATACTGTGGCTCAAGCAGTAACAAATGCAACAAACGCAACTACACCAGCTCCTGCGGAAGGTATTTCGGTTTTAGAATTCATCTTAAAAGGTGGTTTTTTTCTGCTTCCTATTGTGGTTTTAATGTTTTATACCATTTATTTAATTGTAGAACGGTACTTATATATCAGTAAAACTACAAAAAATGATCCTTTTTTACTAAAAGAAGTTCGTACACATTTAAATAGTGGGAATATGAATTTAGCAATTGGTGCAGCAGAACGTGTGGACAATGCAACGGCAAGAGTAGTGAAAGAGGGTATTTTAACTATCGGCAGACCTATTTCTGAAATTGAATCGAACATGGAGCGTATGGCGCAAATTGAATTGGGCGAAATGGAACGTAAAATGGGACAGTTAGGTTTGATTGCAGGGATGGCACCAACTCTTGGTTTCGTTGGAACCATTTCTGGTGTAATTAAGATTTTCTATAGCATTTCAATTACCGAAAATATTAGTATTGGAAATATTTCTGGCGGATTATATGAAAAAATGATTTCTTCTGGAGCTGGATTGATTGTTGGATTAATTGCTTATGCAGGCTATCATTTATTAAATGGAAGAATTGATCATTTCATGTTAAATGTGCAAAAACAAGTATTAGAATTTGTAAACATAATTCAGCGACCAAATGGCAATTAAAAGAAACAGACGATTTCATGCAGAAGTACATGCGTCCTCTATGAGTGACATCATGTTCTTTTTGCTTTTGTTTTTTCTTATCATTTCTACATTGGCCAATCCGAATGTAATTAAAATGACGTTGCCCAAATCGAAAACAAACGAAAAAACAAACAAACAATTTATAAGTATTTCCGTTACGGAAGACAAAGCTTTTTTCATTGACAAACAATCTGTCAATTTTGAAGATTTAGAAAAAGAATTGTTAGCAAAAATTGGTACAGATAAAGAACAAACTGTTGTAGTTCGAATCCCATTTAATTTGCAAGTACAAGATTTAGTCGACGTGCTTCAAATAGGAGTGAAGAATAACTTGAAGTTTGTGATTGCGACTAATCCGA
>CAZULO010000292.1:0-2608 GCA_964621245.1 uncultured Flavobacterium sp. | reverse complement strand
ATATTTTAGAAGGTTTAATTATTGCTTCAGATAATATTGACGAAGTAATTAAAATTATCAGAAGTTCTAAAGATGGAGAAGAAGCAAGAGGGCGTTTAATTGAACGTTTCAAATTGTCTGAAATTCAAGCTCGTGCCATTGTTGAAATGCGTTTACGTCAGTTAACAGGTCTGGAACAAGATAAGTTACGTGCGGAATACGATGAAATTATGAAGTTAATTACACATTTAAAAGAATTACTAGCTAGTAAAGATTTAAGAATGCAAGTAATTAAAGATGAATTAGCTGAAATTAAAGAAAAATACGGAGATGCACGTCGTTCTGTAATTCAATATTCTGGTGGTGATGTAAGTATTGAAGATTTAATTGCTGATGAAAATGTAGTAGTAACTATTTCTCACGCAGGATACATCAAACGTACTTCATTATCAGAATACAAAACACAAAATAGAGGTGGAGTAGGGCAAAAATCTGCAGGAACAAGAGATCAAGATTTCTTAGAACATTTATTTGTAGCAACCAATCACCAGTATTTATTATTCTTTACCCAAAAAGGAAAATGTTTCTGGATGCGTGTATATGAAATTCCAGAAGGAACTAAAGTTAGCAAAGGTCGTGCGATTCAAAATATAATTAATATAGAATCAGACGATAAAGTTGCTGCCTATATTTGTACTCAAGATTTAAAAGATCAAGACTATATTCAAAGTCATAATTTAATTATGGTTACGAAGCAAGGTCAAGTGAAGAAAACTTCTTTAGAGAAATATTCTAAACCAAGAATTAATGGTGTTGCAGCCATTACAATTAAAGAAGGTGATGAGTTATTAGGTGCGAAATTAACTAATGGTTCTAGTCAAGTTTTAATTGCTGGTAAATCCGGTAAAATAGTTCGTTTTGAAGAAGAGAAAACACGTCCTATGGGTCGTACCGCTTCTGGAGTAAGAGGAATTACTTTAAAAGATGAAACCGATGAAGTAATCGGAATTGTAACGGTTAGTAAAGAAGATGTAAACGATACCCAAATTTTAGTTGTGACTGAAAACGGTTATGGTAAACGTACCAAATTAGTGGAAGAAGACGGTGAAGATGTGTACCGAATTACAAATCGAGGAGGAAAAGGAGTAAAAACTTTAAATATTACCGAAAAAACAGGTTCTTTAATAGCGATTAATAACGTTACTGATGATGATGATTTAATGATTATCAACAAATCTGGATTAACGATTCGTATGATGGTTTCTGATTTACGTGTTATGGGTCGAGCTACTCAAGGTGTTCGTTTAATAAATATTAAAGGAAATGATTCTATTGCCGCTGTAACCAAAGTATTACGTGAAGATGAAGAAATTATCGATTTAGATGAAGAGGGTAATCCAATCGTAACAGAAGGGCAAGAAGAAAATTCTTCAACTGATGAAAATGCGGATGATACTTCAGCTACAAACGATTCAGAACCTAACGAAGCATAAAATAAAAAGCTAAAGCCCAATTCGTTGGGCTTTTTTTACTATATAAAACTCATAAAATGAAAAAGATTGTATTAGGATTATCTCTTTTGGTAGCAACTACTGCTTTTGCTCAGAAAGATGAATTAAAAACATTAAAAAAAATTTACGATAAGGGTCAAGTTGCAGCCGATGATTTTGCAAAATTCAAAACAACATTAGCAAGTTTAGAAACTGTAGCCACCACAGCAGACGATAAAGCGGCTTCCAAATATTACAAAGCCATGTTGCCTATGATGGAAATTATTTCGTTAGGTTCACAGCCAACAGCTTCCCAATTGGAGCAGATTTTAACACCAGAAGTTGCTGCTAATCTGGTTGCTGTTTTGAATGAAACGTTACGTTATGAAGCTTCTTCAACAAAAAAAGTATTCACATCAGATATTGATCTGAATATATTAAAGTTGAAGCCTATTTTAACACAAATTGCTTTATCTTATAATGATGCTAAGAAATTTAAGGAAGCCTCTCAAATTTTTTATTCGATTTTTCAATTAGATACTAAAAATGTAGCTAATTTGGAAAATGCTGCTATTACGGCTATTCAAGCTTCTGAATTTGCTACTGCAGATAAACTTTATAGAGAAATTAAAGCAATAGGTTTTGCAGGAACGGGAAGTGAGAAATTTGAAACTTCCGAAATAGGCGTAGCTAAAGTTTTATCTGCTATTGCTTTTGAAACTAAAAATTATGAACAAGCCAAAAAAGAGTACGCTATTTTAAATCGTTTAGATCCAACTGATCTACCAGCTCAAATTAATGAAGCTACTTGTTATTATCATACAAACGATTTAGTTACTTATCATAAAATGATTACGGCTGTTTTAGCAAAAGATCCAAATAACGCAGAGTTACAATATAATGTAGGGTTTATGACTTTGTCTGGTGATGATAAATTAGTAGAAGAAATTAATGCCAATTTAAAAAACCCAAAAAAATACGAAGAATTAATGGCACAACGTAAAGCTAAATTTATGTCGGCTTTACCTTATTTCGAAAAAGCGTATCAATTGAAAAATACAGATGAAAATTACAAAACTATTTTAAGATTAACCTACGAAACATTAGGTATGAATGATAAAGCAGCATCTGTGAAATAA
>CAZULO010000291.1:0-2639 GCA_964621245.1 uncultured Flavobacterium sp. | reverse complement strand
TTTCTTTCTGTTTTTAAAACATCGTTAAGTAAATAACATTGACAAGAAGCGCACATCGCCATTCCACCGCAAACACCAACCGTTCCTTCTTCGGCTAATTCATACGAACGGATCAATTCCATCACATTCATATTCATGTCTGTGGGTGCTTGAACTTCGTGTTTTACACCGTTTCTGTCGGTAATATAAATGGTAACGTCTTGTGGCATTTTTTGTTTCAAGTTTCAAGTTTCAAGTTCCTGGTTTGCATAAATTGAAGCCTGAAACTTGAAACAAAATTACATTTAATCTATAGCTTTTACAACTGCTTTTTCTGCTTCTTTTCTTGTTCCATCAAAACCGTCTACACCTGAAACGGTGGTGTATTTTAACACATAACGTTTTCCTGGATGGATTCTGTTATACACACTTTGACACATTAAAGTTGCTTCATGGAAACCACATAAAATTAGCTTTAATTTTCCTGGATACGTATTCACATCGCCAATCGCGTAAATTCCGTCAATATTGGTTTGATAATCTAAAGCGTTATTTACTTTTATGGCATTTTTCTCAATTTCTAATCCCCAATTGGCAATCGCACCTAATTTTGGAGTTAGTCCGAAAAGTGGAATAAAATAATCGGTTGGCACATTCATGCGTGCACCGTTCATTTCAACATCTATAGATTCAATTCTTTCCGTTCCTTTAAAACCTACGACTTCAGCAGGCGTAATTAATTTTATTTTTCCTGCTGATTTTAATTCTTGCACTTTTTCTACAGAATCTAAAGCGCCACGGAATTCGTTTCTTCTATGAATCAAAGTCACTGAAGAAGCTACATTTGAAAGGAAAACACTCCAATCTAATGCAGAATCACCACCACCAGCAATTACAATATTTTTGTTGCGATATTTTTCTGGATCTTTTACGAAATAATCGACACCTCGGTCTTCATTTTCGTAAAATTCAATGTCTTTTAAAATGGGTTTTCTTGGTTCGAAAGTTCCTAAACCACCTGCAATTGCAATGGCTTTTGCTTTATGTTTCGTGCCTTTATTTGTGGTAACTATGAAAGAACCATCTTCAAGTTTTTCAATGGTTTCAGCCGTTTCAGCCAAAGTAAATCCGGGTTGAAACTGCTTAATTTGTTCCATTAAATTCGTCACTAAATCACCTGCTAATACTTCAGGATAACCTGGAATATCAAAAATAGGTTTTTTAGGATATAATTCCGCTAACTGTCCACCAGGTTGAGGAAGTGCATCGATAATATGACATTTTAATTGTAATAAACCGGCTTCGAAAACAGCAAAAAGCCCTGTCGGACCTGCTCCAATTATCAAGATATCTGTTTCAATCATTTTTTAAATTTTTGCCACTAAGACGCAAAGGCGCAAAGTTTCTAGTTTTTAACCTACAAAGGAATAAATTTGTAATATGTTTTTATATGACATGTATCAGGTAGAAAAATTACCCTACATTTTCAACCGTTTCGATTTGTGGTACATATTTTTTTATAGTAGTTTCCACACCCGCTTTCATAGTGCTGATACTTAAACTACAACTTGTACAAGCGCCTTGTAAACGCACTTTTACATGTTTTCCATCTACTACTTCTACCAATTCGATATCGCCACCGTCAGAATTTAAAAACGGACGGATTTCACTTAATGCTTTCTCGATATTTTCGTTTATTTCAATTGCTGTCATTTTTTCAATTTTCAATTGGACAATTATCAATATGCCAATTATTAATATTTCAATTTTCAATGTGCCAATTGGCACATTGAAAATTGGCTAATTGACTTATTTTTTAACCGCAGAACACCCTGCCATAGTTGTAATTTTTATGGCTTCTGTAGCTGGTAACGTTTCATTTCTTTTAACCGTTTCTGAGACAACATTTCTGGCTAATTCTTCGAAAACAGTTTCTAAAACTGTACCGGTTTGCATGGCGGCTGGTCTTCCGTAATCTCCTGCTTCTCTGATACTTTGTACTAAAGGAACTTCTCCTAAAAACGGTACTTCTAAATCTTCTGCTAAATTTTTCGCACCTTCTTTTCCGAAAATATAATATTTATTATCAGGCAATTCTTCTGGTGTAAAATACGCCATATTTTCAATAATTCCCAATACTGGAACTTGAATGGAATCTGACATAAACATAGAAACTCCTTTTTTTGCATCTGCTAAAGCTACAGCTTGCGGCGTACTTACAACAACAGCACCTGTAATTGGTAACGATTGCATGATTGACAAGTGAATATCGCCCGTTCCTGGAGGTAAATCAAGTAACATGAAATCTAATTCGCCCCAATTGGCATCAAAAATCATTTGGTTTAACGCTTTTGCAGCCATAGGACCACGCCAAATAACGGCTTGATCTGGTTTGGTGAAAAATCCGATAGATAAAATCTCCACGCCATAACTTTGAACGGGTTGCATTTTCGATTTTCCATCAATTTCAACTGAAATCGGTTTTGCTGATTCTACATCAAACATAATTGGCATCGATGGGCCATAAATATCGGCATCTAAAACACCCACTTTGAAACCCATTTTAGATAAAGCAACAGCTAAATTTGCGGTAATAGTAGATTTCCCTACACCACCTTTTCCTGAAGAAACGGCGATAATATTACTAATTCCAGGAATTT
>CAZULO010000290.1:0-2646 GCA_964621245.1 uncultured Flavobacterium sp. | reverse complement strand
GCGGCCTGTCGCTTTTGCGTCCGTTTTTGACGTGTCGATAGGATTATATTCCTAATTATGCACTTTACATACCGGGCAAGCTTTGCGATAAAGGCTCATGGCCAACGCAACGCTTTCAGACCCGATCTTCCACGACGCCGACGCGGCCCGTGCGCACTTTGAAAAGCTGCGCTGGCCCGAGGGTCGGACCTGCCCGCACTGCGGCGTGGTCGGTGACGATCAATCGACCCTCCTCAAGGGCAAGAGCACCCGCCCCGGCCTCTACAAGTGCAAGGCATGCATGGAGCCGTTCACGGCGACCATCGGCACCGTCTATGAGGACAGCAAGGTTCCGCTGAACAAGTGGCTGCTGGCGACGCACCTGATGTGCGCCTCGAAGAAGGGCATCAGCGCCCTCCAGCTTCAACGCGAACTGGCCCTCGGCTCATACCGCACGGCTTGGTTCATGGCTCACCGCATCCGCGAAGCGATGATCGACACCGACGACACCCCGCTGGGTGGCGAGGGCCAGGTTGTGGAAGCCGACGAAACCTACTTCGGCAAGTCGGCTATCTCTCCGACCGTTCGCACGTCGGGCAAGCCCTTCCTCAAGCGCAAGAAGCCCCGCAACAACCGCCCCGTGGTCGCTCTGGTCGAGCGCGGCGGCAAGGCCAAAGTCTTTCACGTCGCGGTCGCTGACAAAGCCACTGTCTCGCGTCTGGTCATGGAAAACGTGCACCCCGCGACCCGCCTCCACACTGACGAAAGCCGCCTCTATGTCGGCTCCGCTGACGTGTTCGCCTCGCATGAGACGGTGAAGCATTCGGCTGGCGAGTATGCCCGTGGCGACGTGAACACCAACAGCGCGGAAGGCTTCTTCGGCGTGTTCAAGAAGGGCATGAAGGGCGTCTATCAGCACTGCTCTGAGAAGCACCTGAACCGCTACGTCACCGAGTTCGGCTTCCGCCATAACACCCGCGCCGCCCTTGGCTTCGATGACGGCCAGCGCACCGATGAAGCCCTCAAGGGCACGGTCGGCAAGCGCCTGACCTATCGGCGGTCTGACGAAGCCCACGTTTAGGTTTCAGGCCCAGCGCCTCGCTCGCCTGCGCAAGAAGCGCGGATTCGGAACAAAGAGGGAATCAAGCTAGACGGTAAAAGCCCGGCTGTGTGCAACCACAGACCGGGCTTTTCTCCAACCGCTGTGGGCAGCGACCAGATGTATCAGAACCGCTACAATCCCCTGATTTGGGGCTTTGGTCAACGCCGAGCAGCATCCCATAAGGATGTCATTATATGGCGCTGTACTTGATCACCTACGACCTGCGTAAGCCGGGCCGTAACTACGACGACCTCTACAAACTGCTCCGGGACACATGGACCGCGAAGCCCATTGCCGAGTCCGTCTGGTTGGCGGAGCTCAACGGCCCGGCAGCGGCCATCCGGGACATCGTTCTCGGCGCGGTTGATGCGAACGACCGGATCCTCGCGATTGAGGTCACAAGCAGTGCGGATTGGGCGGCAAGGAACGGCTTGCCGGCCGGGGTTGCGCTGCTCCAGAAACACTGCCCGTGACACGGCCGATCCAGAACTCGTCCCTCACCGAGACGGGGACGCCCAGCAATCTCGCCGCGAAGGTAGCGAGGTAGGCTCTAACCTCTTTCATTCGACTTCGGCGCGGGCTTCGGCTCGCGCCCCTTCATCTTCGGCTTATGCGGCTGCGGCGGTGTCGCCAGCATCCGCTTCACCACTTCATCGCGGCGTTCCGCCGTGGGATCAGGCTTATCCATGGAAGACCCTTTCGACAGCCCCCGCCTTATGATCGAGGGGGCGAAGGAACACATCGCCAGCCTCAAAGAGGGCATCGAAGCGTTCGTTCACCAGGATAACTGGACCGGCATCATAGAGGCGGAGCGAGAGACAGGCGATCACATCGCCAAGGTCCAGTTCAAGACCGACTTTCCGAACCGCCTCGCACTGAGAGTGTATGACGCAGCCGGTTACCTGCGAACCGCCCTTGACCATGCCGCTTACGCCAGCGCAGTTTTGACTTCCGGCGGAGACCCCAAGCGAACGAAGTTCCCCTTCGGAGACACCTTGGACGACCTCAATGGGGAGATTAAGCGCCGTCGATGCGAAGACATGCACGACGATATTATCAAACTCGTTCTGGCCTTTGAGCCATACGAAGCTGGGAACCAGCCCTTGTGGGCTCTCAACAAAATGCGGAACCGAACGAACCATCGGGTTCTGATGCCGACCAGCGCCGTGGCCTCCGGGTTCGGGATTGTTCACGGGAGGATCAGCGGGAAGGTCGGGAACATCTCCGAATGGAAGGCCACCCGGCGCCAGCTTTCCTTCATGCGGATATGGGCGGGGGCGAAGTTCGATATGCACGTAGTGCCTACCATCAACATAGTCCTGAACCCGTCCCTCGGGTTCGCGCCCCAGCCTGCGGTTACTGTCCTCAACGATCTGGCGGGCGAAGTTGAGCGCATCGTCATGGCTATCGAAGCGGAGACGCTGCGCATCGTCGGCGGATAGCGGCGAGATGTTTCCCATACGTCATTATTGGACGTACCCCACGATTTGTCAGGTACGCTTAGTGCATAGATAGGATTATATTCCTTCATCGGCGCCGGCGCGGTTCAATGACCGGCGCGCCAC
>CAZULO010000289.1:0-2647 GCA_964621245.1 uncultured Flavobacterium sp. | reverse complement strand
CCCAATTTTTCAGATATATTTGATAACACTTTACTAGATATTGCAAAAGAAAACAACGATCTGTTTTCGGTATTGACAGAAGGTGGAGAGAAAATTGTCTTGTTTGAAAATATTAGTAAATATGTAACAGATAAGCGTGATGACTTTTGCAAAGCCATAATCAACAAGTTGATTAACTTTAGTTTTGAGAATATCTTTCACGAAAAGTTTGATTTTTATGCTACCATTTTCGAATATTTAATAAGCGATTACAATACAAATAGTGGTGGGAAATACGCCGAATATTTTACACCTCATGCCGTAGCCAAAATTATGGCACGTTGTTTAGTGAGTGAAAATGTGAGCAATGTAACATGTTATGATCCAAGTGCGGGATCAGGAACTTTGTTAATGAACTTGGCACACCAAATTGGTGAAGAAAAATGTACCGTTTATTCTCAGGATATTTCTCAAAAATCATCTAATTTATTACGATTGAATTTAATCCTGAACGATTTGGTACATTCCATTCCAAATATTGTAAAAGGAAACACCATATTAGAACCGTATCACAAAGACAAAAACGGACGTTTGCAACAGTTTGATTATATTGGTACATGAATAGACTAGTTATCATAGGAAATGGTTTTGATTTAGCACATGGTTTAAAAACAAGTTATTCAGATTTTCTAGGCAATTATCTCGGTCAAATTCTTTATGACTATTTAACTGACCAAAACGCAATTTATGAAGATGAATTAATAAAATTAAATAAAAAAAACTTCTTAAATCCGGAAAATTTTGAAGTTTTTGAGTCAACTGAGAAAGTTATTGAACAACTAAATATAATAAGGAAAAAATATCCAAAGTTAATAGAATTAAAAAGTGATTTTTTTGATGCATTAATAAATCAATTTAATAATCAAAAGTGGGTTGATATTGAAAATTTTTATTTTTTTTATCTTAAAACTACGGTAAAAAATTCTGTTAATCACACAAAAGACGTAGAAAAATTAAATAGGGAATTTGAATTTTTGAAATTAAAATTGGTTGAATATCTAAAAAATACTACAGATCAATATTTAAATGTTAATCATAATTATTTTTGGAATAAAATTTCTAGGCCTATTGAACAAGCTGAATTTGTAGATATAGTTAAAGAGGAAACACCCAATAGTCTGTATATATTAAATTTTAATTATACAAATACTGTTGAATATTATTTGAATAGACAACAAAATATAACTTTTGATATAAATTATATACATGGTGATTTAGAAGATTTACACAATCCAGTTATTTTTGGACATGGTGATGAACATGATTCAGATTATATTGAAATTCAAAACAAACAGAAATATGAGTTTTTAAAGCATATAAAGTCGTTTCAATATTCTAAATCTTCAAATTATTTTAATTTGATGCGTTTTATTCAAGCAGAACCTTTTCAGGTATTTGTTATGGGACATTCACTAGGTTTATCAGACAGAACGATGCTTAAAGAGATTTTTGAACATGAAAATTGTAAATCAATAAAACTTTTTTATCATCAAAAGAACAAAAATGAAAATGACTTTACTGAAAAAGTATATTCATTAGCCAATCATTTCTCAGATAAAGGCTTAATGAGAAAGAAACTTGTACCTTTTGATAAATCAGAAAAATTATGAATTTATACCAGTTAAAAACAAGTTCGCTCCAATCTTTAAATGAAAAACCTTTTAAGTTGGAACGCGAAATACAAAACCTTTTTGAGCAAAACTTAAATTTACTTACAGGTTTAGAGTTTGTAAAAAGTGAGTTTAGTATCAAAGGTAAACGTATTGATACTTTAGCTTACGATATTCAGTCAAATGCTTTTATAATCATAGAATATAAAAGAGATAAAAATGTAAGTGTTGTAGACCAAGGCTTTACTTATTTAAGTTTAATGTTGGAAAACAAAGCTGATTTTGTTTTGACTTATAACGAAACGTTGAACAAGAACCTACATAGTGGGAAAGTAGATTGGTCGCAAACGCGAGTTGTTTTTGTTTCTCCAAGTTTTACAGAAAATCAACGTTTGGCTACAAATTTCAAAGATATTGCCATTGAGTTGTGGGAAATCAAACGTTTCGAAAATGATATTATTAGCATTAATCCAATAAAGAAAACGAGGTCGGCAGAAAGTATTAAACCCGTAATGCAACAAAATGACAAAATAAAGTCAGTAACTTCTGAAATTAAAGTATATACCGAAGAAGACCATTTGAATGGAGCTTCTGATGAAATTTTTGAGTTGTATGAGTCTTATAAAAATGCCATTTTGAACTTGTTTGATGAGGTAGAAATTGTTCCTAAAAAGTTATACATAGCCTTTAAAAAAGATAAAAACATTTCAGATGTAGTCATTCTAAAAAAAGGATTAAAGATTTTTATAAACTTAAAAAAGGGTCAATTAGATGATCCAAAAGGTTTAACAAAAGATGTATCTGCTACTGGACATTGGGGTAATGGCGATTATGAACTAATTGTTAGCAATACAGATAATTTAGAATATGTAATGAGTTTAATTAAGCAGGTGATGTAGATGAAATTTCTTCCGCTGCGCAAAGTCTCCCGACTTTGAGCCCCGTTCGTGCTCGAATCCATACGCGTTTATTGTTTAAATTTATTAATTAAATAGGGA
>CAZULO010000288.1:0-2668 GCA_964621245.1 uncultured Flavobacterium sp. | reverse complement strand
GCTTGAAATTCTTCCATAACTGGTTTTACTGTGCTTTCTGGAATGTCAGAAATTTTAATATACATCAATCCGTCAATAGCGTTGTTGAATAGTGGATCCACATTAAAAGCAACCACTCGAGCGTTTTGTTTGATGTATTTCTTAATTAAAACAGGTAAACGTAACGAGCCTGGTTCAATTTCATCAATAATTTTATCAAATTTATTTAAATCAGCTTCCGCTTCATTAAATACGAAATCTTTATCGGCATCTTTTAGTTTAACCTTGTATTCTTTTTTAGGTTTGATGTATTGCGCCACATACGGGTCATAATAATTCGATTTCATGAATTCAATCATCAAAGATTTAGAAAATTCAGAAAACTGATTACTAATGCTTACTCCACCAATTAAATATTTGTGTTCTGGATAATGTAAAGTGGTATGAACAATACCTTTCCATAATAAAAATAATGGCATAGGTCTTTGTTGGTATTCCGATATGATAAAAGCACGACCCATTTCTATAGACTGACTCATCATATCATTTAATTCGGGTTCAAATTTAAAAAGTTCATTTAAATAAAAACCATCTAAGCCGTATTTAGGATATATTTTAGATCCAAATCCCATACGATACGCACCAGCTATCATTTGTGCATCTTCATCCCACAAAAACATGTGATGGTAATATTGGTCGTATTTGTCTAAATCAATGGCTTCATTTGTGCCTTCACCAACTTCTCTGAAAGTGATTTCTCTCAAACGTCCAATTTCGTGTAAAATATTCGGAATTTTCTCGGCAGTCACTAAGAAAACTCGGTAGTTTTTACTTTGTAATAACTGATAATCACCTTCTTTTAAAAAGTTGATTTCTTCAATTATTTGCTCGTGATTAGCAGGCTTTACAATTTGTTTAGCGGCTTTCGGACTTGTAAATTTTGGAAAAGTTAGTTTAAAGTTTTCTTCTTCTTTTTCTTCAAAAGATTTGGAAAGCATATAGGTTTTCTTTCTTAAAAATTCCCCGAATTCTGCGGTTGTTTCGTACTCGTTTAATTCGTTTACCGCAATCGGCTTACCAATTCGTACTTTAATTACTCGGTTTTTTTGCGTTAATAATTCGCTAGGTAGTTTAGCGGTACGAAGGGTGTCATTCAATTTAGATAATCGGTAAAATAATTTACTATTTTGGGCATGAAAATAAATAGGTACAACGGGAACTTTCGCCTTTTTGATGATTTTTAAAGCGCCTTCTTCCCATGGTTTATCTACAATCAATTTACCATCTTTGTAAGTAGAAACTTCTCCAGCAGGAAAAATACCCAGCGGTTTGCCATCACTTAAATGACGTAACGTTTCTTTAATTCCAATTACACTTGATTTAGCATCTTTATGATTTTCGAATGGGTTTACCGGCATGATGTAAGGCTTCATCGGCTCAATTCGATGCAATAAAAAGTTGGCAATTATTTTGAAATTAGGCTCGCGTTCAAGCATTAATTTCAATAATAAAATTCCATCAATTCCACCTAATGGATGATTTGAAATTGTAATATAAGCACCGTCTTTAGGTAGTCGCTTTAAATCTTCTTCTGGAATTTCAAATTTTATCTGAAACTCATCCAAAATCGCATTTAAAAACTCTAAATCGCTTAGGTGTTTATTTCTATTGTATATTTTATTAAGTGTGGAGATTTTAAGTACTTTCATGAGTAACCACCCAGAAAAAGTTCCTAATATTCCATATTTATCCGTATTTATTGCTTTGGCTACTTCTTTTGCAGAAACTAATCCCATTTATTTAAATTTTGTGCAAGAAACAAAGATAACAATTCTATTGTATTATCAGGTAACAAAAACATACAATTACAAACAATTTAAAAATAGGTGGCCTTTCCTAAAAAAATTATAAATTCCTAGTACAATAAGAGATTTTATAGAAAACTTTTTCTATTTTTGAGAATTAAAACCGCTTCTTCGCAGGTTAATTTTAACAAGAAAATCACATCATAGCTATTTGTTTTAGTAGCAAATTTACAACTGATTGTTTTTTTTGTTAAGGTTTTAAGAAAAAAGAACATAAATATAAGCAAAAAATAAAGCATGAAAATTATATCTTATAATGTAAATGGAATAAGAGCTGCCATTACGAAAGGGTTTATAGACTGGTTACAAAGTGCCAATCCCGATGTTATTTGCTTGCAAGAAATTAAGGCAACTGAAGATCAAATTCCGACTGCGGACCTAACAGCAGCTGGATATCCATATCAATATTATTTTTCAGCACAAAAAAAAGGATATAGTGGTGTTGCGATTTTATGTAAATCGGAACCTAAAAATGTAGTTTTTGGAACCGGTATTGAGGGAATGGATTTTGAAGGAAGAAATTTACGTGTAGATTATGATAATTTATCTGTAATGAGCATGTATTTACCATCTGGAACAAATAACGAGAGATTGGGTTATAAGTTTCAATATATGGATGATATTCAACAATATATTGTAAATTTAAGAAATGAAATTCCACATTTAGTGGTTTGTGGCGATTATAATATTTGTCATGAAGCGATTGATATTCACAATCCAAAAGGCAATGAGAAAACCTCCGGATTTTTACCTGAAGAACGTGCTTGGTTAGATGGTTTTATGAAAACAGGAATGATTGACACGTTTCGTCATTTAAATAAAGA
>CAZULO010000287.1:0-2727 GCA_964621245.1 uncultured Flavobacterium sp. | reverse complement strand
TAGGTGAAAGTGAATCGTTTCCAAAAGCCGCACCACAGTTGCCCGCGGACCGTTATAGGGCATTTTAAAAGACGACAATGAAACAGACACTTTACATATTTATATTAGCTTTTGGACTTTGGAGTTGCAACAACCAGACAAAAGAAAAAAACGTTGCTAAAAGCTCGGTTGACACTTTGCAAAATGTTACGACCGACAAACAGAAGCAGGAAACTACAATTAAAGATAAATCGCAATACGACAAGTCTTTTATTGACGGACTTTCCGAATATAACGAGCCAATAAAGCTTATTGAAAATTTCATTTTAGTCGGACAGGACACAGTTTATTTCCCTGAAGATTTATATCTAAATAAAGAAACAATTTTCAAAGGAACTAAAGACAAAAAAAACTTTGTGCTAAGCTTAACAAGAACCAACTTGACAAGTTTGAATTACACTTTTCAAATTTTAGACAAAGACTTTAAAACTATAAATAACAAATCAGGCAGAGCAACACTGGGCTCCTTGTTTTTTTTAGGTTCAGAAACTGACGATGACGATGAGACAGGCGATGGTTATTTAAGTGTTGAATATTGGGACAATTCTGCCGACTGTTCTTTTGCAATTAGAATTGGGGAAAAGGACGATAACGGAAAACTTAGAGCTAAAATTAAACTTTACTGCAAAGACAATAATTTAAAAAACATAGGCTTGGACGACAATCCAACCTTACGAACAGAATAAAAACGCCCTATAACACGGGTTTGGCAAAAGTGGCGGTTCAGTGCTCCGCAAACACATTTGTGGTTAATCAAAGTTTGGTTCTCCGCATCAACATTTGTGGTGAAAATCGCCACCTTCGCCAAGCCCGAAACCGTTACCGGCAACCCTATGACGACAGTGCTAACTTGAAAATTTACAGATATAAACAAACAAAACAATAGAACAAATGATAAATGTAGAATACCCAAACTTACTTCAACACATTACATACTATCTCGTTCCGGGACAGCGGACTGAAAGTGCATCTTTTCTCATGTGGTATTTAGAAAATTATTACCGACTTGACAAGCAAGAGGCAATTGACAGTGTTTGCGACCAAAATGGAGACAAAGGTATTGACGGAATTTACATCAATGAAGCCTATGGAACAATTGATGTATTTCAATCAAAAATTTCACAGAGTGCTGATAAAACTATTGGTGATAAAATGCTGAAAGAATTTTTCGGTTCACTTTCGCAACTAAAAACAAAAGAGACACTCGAAAATCTAATAAGCACAGGAGGCGAAGCACAAGTTGTAGGCTTGATTAAACGATTAAATCTTCTTAACAAGATTGATGCTTACAAAATCAGAGGAATATTTCTTTCCAACTTAGACATCGACCACAATGGTGATGCATTTTTAGCCGAGTGTCCTGATATTGAGTTTGAAGGTAGAACAATACTTGAAACAACTTTTATTTCAGCCACAAGAGAAATTCCTCAAAACACAACGGCTGAATTTGATGTTTCAGGTATTGACATTTCAAAATACTATGCTGATGCCGAAACGATAACTTACATTGCTCCAATTAAATCAACAGAACTTGTTCAGATGCCTGGTATTTCAGACCAATCAATTTTTGACTATAATGTAAGAGGACCATTAGGAAATACCAATGTAAATAAAGGGATTGTTGCCAGCATAAAAAATCCTGCGTTGCATAAAAAATTCCCGTTGTTTCACAATGGAATTACCGTTGTTGCAAATACAGTTACTTCTGAGAATGAAAAACTAAAAATTGAAACATTTTTTGTTGTTAATGGCTGTCAAAGCTTGACAGCACTTTATAATAATCGGCAGCATTTGTCCAATGACTTACGAATTTTAACCAAGATTATTAAGGTTCCTGTAAACTCTACACTTTCCGCACAGATTACAGAATATTCAAATAGTCAAAATGGAGTTAAGCCAAGAGATTTTAAATCATACAACCCAATTCAAATCAGATTACAGAACGAATTTAATCATCACTTTGCCAATCAATATTATTACGAGATTAAACGAGGCGAAAACACTCCTAATAATTGCGAAGTAATTTCAAATGAAGAGGCAGGTATTTTACTAATGTCATTTGATTTAAAAGAACCTTGGGGAACTCACAGAAAGTATCAAGTATTTGAAGACTTGTATAATGACATCTTTGCAAGACCAGAGGTTTCAGCAGACAGAATTCTAATGCTGAAACTAATTGACAATGTAATTGTGAGCAAAATCCCTTCAATTAATAATCAACTTATTGCCCGCTATAATCTGACACGATATGCTATTATTTATTTCATTCGAACAATCCTTGAATATGACGAGTTGGGTAAAGTGGCTTTAGTAGAACCAGAAAAGTTTGTTAGGGCAACGCAAGACCGCCAAGATTTCATTGCTTGTATCAGCCGAACTATTGATGACATCATTGTTGACCTCAATCTTGCTGTTGATGGATTGGGAGCTGATTTTGACTATAAATCAAAACTTCGAGACGAGGTGTGGGTAAAGGGGCTTGCAAGAGAAATTATTGGAACATATCTCAAACTTGTAAAGTCCGACCGACTGATTTCATTTACGAAAGAGTGGAACCAAAAAGTAGCAAGCAGATAAAAAATGACTACGAAACTTGCCACGACACACAGACGGACAGACAGCAGGGCAGCCGGTAACATATAAGGATTAAACGCAGCTCCGCCCCTTCGCGGAGGTTCGATTTAATCT
>CAZULO010000286.1:0-2728 GCA_964621245.1 uncultured Flavobacterium sp. | reverse complement strand
AAATAAAAAACTTTATTTTAAAACAACATTTTTGTTAGTAAATATAACTACGAATGTATAAAAAAATCTTTCATTACCCTAATTCTCTATGCTTTTCCTTAAATTTATTTTCTATTTTTTACTGTTTTTAGTGTCAAAACTTAAAGTAATTTATACTTTTGCGTGAAATTTAGACGATTTATTACTGTAATAAGTTGGAAAAAACGGATATAAATGAAAAAGATTGTGCTTTTTGCTTCAGGAAATGGTTCAAATGCTGAAAACATTATGGCTCATTTTGAAAAATTTGGTCAAGGAACTGTAGTCGGTGTCTTCACAAACAATTCACATGCCAAAGTTATTGAAAGAGCCCAAAAGTTTCATATTTCCACTTATGTATTCAACAAAACCGAGCTTTCAGATGATACTGTTTTGAAACAATTACAAGAGTTACAACCCGACTTAATCGTATTAGCAGGTTTCTTATTGAAATTCCCTGTTCATATTATAAATGAGTTTCCGAATAAGGTTATCAATATTCATCCCGCTTTGTTACCTAATTATGGAGGAAAAGGAATGTATGGCATGCATGTCCACCAAGCCGTTTTGGAAAATAAAGAAAAAGAAACCGGAATTACGGTACATTATGTGAACGAACATTTTGACGAAGGCGAATTTATCTTCCAAACTA
This sequence comes from uncultured Flavobacterium sp., assembly GCA_964621245.1. Lineage (GTDB taxonomy): Bacteria > Bacteroidota > Bacteroidia > Flavobacteriales > Flavobacteriaceae > Flavobacterium. The sequence goes on along the minus strand of CAZULO010000286.1, from coordinate 2,058 downwards.
GCGTATCTATTGAAAATTGTACTTCGGCAGAAGAAATCGCACATAAAATCCACGAATTAGAAATGGAGCATTTTCCAAAGGTGATTGCGAATTTGTTAAAGTAAAAAGTAAAAAGAGCCAAGGAAAAAGAGCCAAGTAAAAAGTAAAAAGTAATTTTGCTATAACTCATAACTCACAACTTACAACCCAATACATAATGTCCTACCAAGTTCACATATATACAGATGGCGCAGCCAAAGGAAATCCCGGTCCAGGTGGTTATGGTGTGGTGATGGAAATGGTGGGTACGCCTTATAAAAAGGAGTTTTTTGAAGGATTCCGTCATACTACTAATAATAGAATGGAATTATTAGCCGTAATTGTTGGTTTAGAGAAATTGAAAGCCCCAAAAACTTCAGTTCTAGTAGTATCTGATTCTAAATATGTGGTAGATTCTGTAGAAAAAGGTTGGGTTTTTGGTTGGGAAAAAAAAAACTTCAAAGACAAAAAAAATCCCGATTTATGGATGCGATTTTTAAAAATTTACCGACAACATCACGTGAAATTCATGTGGGTGAAAGGGCATAATAGTCATCCGCAAAACGAACGTTGCGATAAACTTGCCGTAATGGCTTCGCAACAGAAGAATTTAAATGTAGATGCTTTTTACGAAAACGAAGAGCAAAAACTAATGTAAATATGTTATCAAAAGCAATTAACCATAAAAATCACAACGTGTTGAATCAGAGTGTAATTGCTTTGATTATGGTAATTCTTGTGTCGGTTTCTTGTTATTTTTTCAGTGCATTTATAGGTTATAAAGTCGTTGCTTTTATCTTGCTAATGACAGTTTCTATTTTAGCGATGTTGTTCGAAATTGTCCCCGTTTTACTAGCCGCAACACTTAGTGCTTTAATTTGGAATTTCTTTTTTATCAATCCGATTTATACCTTTCATATCAGCAATTCGGAAGATATGCTGATGTTTTTTATGTATTTTTTAGTAGCTTTTGTTCATACCGTTTTGACTTTTAAAATTAAGAAAATTGAAAAAAAAGCTCGTGACAAAGAAGAAAAAGAGAAAACACTAAAATTGTATAATACACTTTTAAATTCTCTTTCTCACGAATTAAGAACGCCTATTTCAGCGATAATTGGTTCTGTAGATATGCTTCAAGAATCGGATACTAGATTAACTTCGGAAAACAGAAAATCATTATTGAATGAAATTGAAATCGCAGGTTTAAAACTAAATGATCAAGTGGAGAATTTGCTAAATATGAGTCGACTCGAATCTGGAATTTTAAAACTTAAAATGGATTGGTGCGATTTAAACGAACAAATCCGATTGGTTATTCAAAATCATTTTTTATCGAATCCCAGAATTCTTTTTGAAGAAGAAGAAAATTTTCCAATTTGTAAATTAGATGTCGGTATTTTAGAACAAATTCTAATCAATTTAATCCGAAACGCACTTTATTATACCGCAGAAAACTGTACGGTTACCATTTCATTGCAACTTAACGAAAATAGTTTAGCGGTAACAGTTGAAGACAATGGTTTAGGAATTCCAGTGAAACATATCCCTGAAATTTTTGATAAATTTTATCGAGTACCCAACACAATTACTGGCGGAACAGGTTTAGGTTTATCTATAGTAAAAGGTTTTGTGGAAGCGCACAACGGAACTATTGAAGTGAAAAATAACGTTCCAACTGGACTTAAATTTGATATTTTTATTCCTGTTGAAATTACTTATGTAAACCAATTAAAAAATGAATAAGGCCGAAATACTTGTCATTGACGACGAAGCGCAAATTAGAAAATTACTCGAAATTACTTTGGAGAGTAACGACTTTAAAGTCATTCAGGCCGAAACCGGTAAACAAGGTATTTTGTTAGCCGCCAATCATTCACCCGATTTAATATTGTTAGATTTAGGTTTGCCCGATAAAAGTGGTCACGAAATTTTAAAGGAATTACGAACTTGGTATACGAAATCCATCATCATTCTTTCCGTAATTGACCAAGAAGAAGATATCGTAAAGGCCTTAGATAACGGAGCTACCGATTATTTAAC
>CAZULO010000285.1:0-2735 GCA_964621245.1 uncultured Flavobacterium sp. | reverse complement strand
TAAAAATTTAATTGTTAAGTAAAATATACTTATTAACAAACCAACCATTGCAAAAACGTTGAAAAAGCATTGCAAACGTATGTTTTATTGCGTTTTATAGATGATAAATGTTGAAATGTCGGCAAATTGTTTTGCAATAGAAAAGCTTATTTATTTTGCAATGGCGTTGGAAAGGCATTACAATTTGGTTTAGTTATGAGTTATTTTTTTTCTTGATACTAATTTACTGAATAATTCTGCCATATGAAATGCGTTATCATAAGTTGTTTTTCCGATGTAAGCTAAAAATACTTTTTCTGTTCCATGTCCTGTTATATTCATTAGTACAGGTGTTGGAATAAGTCCGTAAAAATTTGTTGCAAAAGAACGTCTGCCAATATGTGAAGTAATAAATTTATATTTTGGAAGTGTTTCTATTGTTGTAGCACTTCTGCTTGTTGTTTTTTTTCTTTCGGTTATAGGTTCGTTAATTTCAGCAATTTGGCAAACAAGCTTAATGTATTTGTTATAATTGACTAATGATAAACTATAAGGTAATCCGTTTTTAATAATTTCTTCTGCTTCGGGTAATAAAGGTATTGCAACTATTTTTCCTGTTTTCTGTTGTTTTAGTTCTATTATTTTAACGCCGTTTAATTCTTTAAAGTTCTCGCTTGTAATATCTAATAGGTCGCCACCACGTTGCCCAATTAAGCAACTGAATAATAGCCATTTTCGGGCGTTTATTAATGCTTTTTTGTCTATTTTGGCATTTTTAATTTTTTCCTGTTCTTCTTCACTTAAATAAATAATATTTTCAGGTTCTTTAGATTCAGAAATTGCTTTAATGTTTTTTACTTGGTTAGAAATTTCAAAATCATTTTTTTGTGCATCTAAACATATTGTTTTTAAATTTGCAATGTTTTTGCCTACATAGTTTATAGAGTATTTTTGAGCGAACAACCATATTTTAAAATTCTCAACAAATTGTAAATTTACATTTTTTACTAATATTGATTTGCTTTTAAATATTTCTAATTCGTAACGTACAATAGTGTTTTTGAATAGCTTTAAGTTTTGAATACGTCCATTGCTTAATCCAGTACCATTTTTTCCGTTTTCTTTGTATGGTGCTTCGTCAATATATTTTTGTGTGTATTCTGTTAGTTTGTCAAGTTCTAATTTAGGTTTTTTATTATTGAATAAATCAATTTGAAATTGTAACCAGTCGCCTGTAATTTCTTCGCCTGTACTAACAGCAATATTGTAAGCATCATTTATAAAGACAGCTAACTTATCAAGCTTCGATTTTAAAGCTTTTGTTTCTTCGTTTTTTTGTATGGGTTGCCCTTTATCTTTACTCCAATCTTTAGCGTTAATAATAAAACCTGTTTTGCGTTTTAAAACAGTTGCTCTATTTATAGAGTACCGAGCATAAATATTAGAAATTTCGTTTTTACTTTGAAGTAAAAATTTTATCTTAGCCATTATATATTAATTTTTGTAAAAAACAAATGTAATATATTTAGTCAACATTTAGTCAACGAAATGCGAATTTAAACAAATTTCAATAAAACTAAATGAATTAATAAACTCGTTAAGTATTGATTTTATTGGATTTATACGTTTTATAAGTTTCACGTAAATTCATAGGTTCAGTTCCTGCCGAGGTCACAAAAACAGTCTAAAAGTAAGGCTTATAGCATTTTTACAAAACATTTACTAAACTGATTGAAGAAGTATCGTTTTTATATTAAAAATGTTTAATTTCAAATCTTGATTTTATATTAGCCTGTTAAATAAAATTGAACAATAAAATCCTATCATGAATTTGATAGGATTTTATTTTTTTATCCACTTTGAAATATCAAACTATACAACTATTTGTAAACCTTTTTTAGCTTGTAGTTTTATGCTTTTAACGATTTGTATTAGTTATAAAATTAAATAAAAGGTGTTAGCATAGAAGCTTACTTCACTCTACAGGCTTACCTTTTCAAAGTAAAATGGCCTTTAGAAGTTCTGCCATCTTCCAATTTTATATGATACCAATAATCTGATGCTGGTAGCTCTTTTCCTAAATATTTTCCATCCCAACCTGAAGAAAGTGGTGAAATTTGTTTTAGTAATTTGCCATAGCGATCAAAAATATGAACTGTTGTTTTCGCATTATATGTGGTATTTATACCTTTAATGTTCCAATAGTCATTAAAACCATCTCCATTTGGCGTAAAATAATTTGGTATGCCGAGTAAACTAATATCTTTTTCAGCAGTTCCACATCCATTTTTATCCGTTATATAAACGGTGTAAATTCCAGGTTCTACAGATTGAAACAAGTTGTTAGTTTGATAATTTATACCATCTAAACTGTACTGGTAATCGCCAGATCCGCTAACGGTTACAAGTATCGAATTGTTTTCTGTTAAATCAGTAATTATAATGTTTTCTATAGTTGCTATATTAGAAGCGGTTACGGTTATGGTTCTTGTTTTGCTACAGTTTTGCGCATTTGTGACTTCAACAGTATAAATTCCATCCGTATTAATCGTTAATGTGTAGTTGGTTTCACCTGATAAGATTGTTCCATCTAAAAACCATTGATAGGTATAATCATTGATAGTGGCGGTATCTTGTAGTCCCGCATTTATTGTTTTGGTAAGATTTGGAATATTACTACAAATTAGTTCTGTTCCTGTGAGATTAATTTCAGGAATTGGATTTACAAATAAAGTGATATGATGGCCTAAACCCAA
>CAZULO010000284.1:0-2752 GCA_964621245.1 uncultured Flavobacterium sp. | reverse complement strand
TCGCCCAAACCCTGCTTCCCAAGGTCTGCGCGGATTTCACTTAGGAGGTTTCCTGTGGGTCTGGCAACAGGAATACTCGGCTTTGTAGGAGTGATTTCGGCGACTCTTGCGCCGGCAGTTTCTGTGGAAGCTTTTGCAATTTCTCCAGCTCTTCCTGAAATCTCACTCTTTGCAATCGATGGACCTCGGCTCAAAACTTTCATGATGGGACCCATTTTAACGCCATCCAAAGTACCATTTAAAATACTTTGCCCCATCGCTTTGAAAAACTGCGTTCCGCTCGTGATTTTCTCCCCGCCCACCTCAAGGCGCGCCTCGTTGGTGAAACCTGCCCAAGCACCAATTTTGGTGAGCACATAAACAGCGCCTGTTTCTGTGGCAGCCATCACCGGTGAAATCAAACCAAATTCAAGCGCCCCATACGCACTGGTCTTAAAAAATGTGGCGGGGTTTGAAATTTTTGCTAAATTCTCAAGACTTCCAGCTGCATGTTGGGCACCAAGGGATGAACCGACATAACGAGCTAGGGCTCCATAAAGAACTCCTTTGTAGAAGCTCCTTGCTCCTTCCGGAGTAAATACATCCGTCCAAGACTTTAGGTTCCCAGCAGTGATATCCACTGCCACATTGCCCACCCCGCCGATAAGACCGCTAAGACCGTAGCCTGCACTCCGAGCGGCAAAAGCCCTAAACCCGGAGTTAGCGATCCCCTCCGCTGTATTCATACCCCAGCTCCCTGTCCACTTACCAGCGCCATAAGCCAAGAGCGCAACTCCGGCACCCCTTAGAGCAGCTGCACCGCTATTTTCAGAAAGGGGCCTGCCACTGCTCCAGTTTTCATACGTATTCAATCCGAGATTTACTGTAGCACCGGTAGCACTCACAGCGCCCATGTTTATAACGTTCCGTGTAAATGCAGAGGATCCTGTGTACCACTTACCAAAAGTGGTATTAGCAACTGACTTCGAAAATGTGCCTGCCTTTGCCAAGCTACCCAGTCCAGCAAACGCTGCTCCGAAAGCTGCATCCCAATACACCTCGTTACCACGACCAATTCCCGCCCCTAAAATATTGGCGAAGTAATCAGAGGATGATGTGATTCCTTGGAAGGATTGGCTAACTGCCGATACGCCTCCTCTAACACCAACGCCCAAAGTAACCGTGGTGCCTGCACCAAAAAGCATTGTTTCCGTAAGACCAAAAGCGGCACCCCCACCAACGGGAGCGGCACCCAACAATAAACCACCGGTGAGGACCACACCTGCCTCAATGGCGACTACTTTCCCATAGAAACCCATAAGCTCTCTAAAATCATGTCCTTTATTTGCTTCGGCCAAGCCTACCTGAGATAAAGCTTTGTAGACAAAACCCTGCTCTTCATAAAATGCGGTAGCTACTCTTGTCTGTCCCCTGAGATCGCTTAATATTAGGCCAGCTGTTGCCGACTTCGCAGAGTTTCCTTTATAAATATCGTAGAGTGTTTGGGTAAGACTGGTTTGTGTTTGGCCTTTGGAAATACCAAGGCTCTTATAGACGTGCTCACCAGCCTGGCCATTGGGTAATTTTAGAGCAGCTTCGGCGATTCCTATGGCCTGGTTTCGAGTGGATAAATCTCCGGCACGACTCATCATTTCTGCATAATTGCCTTTCATCGTGGCTTCAAATAATCGTTGGACATAATCAGCTGTCTCTGAGAGTCTAGTTCCTTCTAATTTTGTGTTGGCAAGACCTGCCTCGTAGCGCCGGAAAGCCTGGTCAAATTTCTGAAGATAAGACCCTGCGCTATCGCCCAACGTCTTGAGCCCGTTAGACCTAGACCTAACAGCAAGTATGGTCCCTCCTATAGGTCGGGTATTATCCATAACACGAATAAACTCCTCTCTCGCATTTTCCCAATTCAATCCTCCATCTTTCGACTGGTTTTCTAGTTTCAACGCTAAATTATTTAATTCCTTCACCCTAAGGGGATGTTCTGAGTTCCGTTCGGCCAGAGATGCGATTTCACGAATAGTTTCTGGTATTGAGGTGTCCTTAGCGGTTAATTTGCTGTAAAAATCCTCTCCGGCTTGGGAAATATCAATTCCCTGCATTTTAAGCTGAAGCCCAATCCAACTATTTTTGAGATTTTCAGGGCGGGTAATATAAGGCAGTGTGGTAAGTTTTCCATTTTCACCCCTGGCGACAATCCACCGATCGTTGATAGAAATAGAGCGGTCAAGCCTTGCATTCCCAACAATCAAATTGACCCCATCTTCAGCAATGATAAAAGTCTGATTAGCGCTGGCAACCAAGCGATTGTTTTGGAGGCTGATCACACCATTGCCAAGGGTATTACCTTTGTAAACCTCTATAGAATTGGCTTTAAGAGTGGCGGGATTATCACCCGCTGAGGTACCTTCGGACGCATAGCCTACCCTCCCAAGAGAAGCTGTTCTTGCAGAGCCGCGAATCTCAAGATTTCCTTCGACTACTTGGATATTTCGCTCTCCATGAAGAAGCGAAATGGTCGCGCCTTCTTGAATGCGGAAACCTTCAATCAAACCTTTATCGCCAACTCGAGCGCCAAAACTGTCAATGTTATCAAGGCTCTTCCAGACGTTCCCCCTTGATAAACCTTCTTTGGTAAGCACTGTCTCGAGCCGCATTTCTTGATTCCCCGATCGGAAGTCAACGGCTTGGCGAGAAGCACGACCATCGCCGGCACTTAAAACTTGGGAGGCCTCACCTTGCACGGTCAGCGTCGCCTTGGCTC
>CAZULO010000283.1:0-2756 GCA_964621245.1 uncultured Flavobacterium sp. | reverse complement strand
TATTATCCATTCCAACGCCGCCACGACCGATGATTTTCAATCCTGGACAAGCATCAATAATGTCTTGTTTGACTTTAGTGGCACTTCTTACCAAAATTACTTTGATATCATGGGTATTGATATAATTGGCTACTTGTTCTTGTGCTACTTTTGTAGTGATAACCTCAAAACCTGCTTTTTCTAATGTTTTGATTCCTGCTTTTGATATTCCGTCGTTTGCTAATACTTTCATGTTATTAGTTTAAGAGTTTACTGGTTTAGAATTTTAAAGGGTATTGCGTTCTAAACTTGATATTTTATTAATTTATTATCTGAACACTAAATACTGATTAATGAACACTATCTTCAAGTTCTTTCATTACGTTCACTAATACTTCAACACTTTCCAAAGGCAGCGCGTTATACATTGATGCGCGATAGCCACCAACAGAACGATGTCCAGTTAATCCAGAAATTCCTGCGGCTTTCCACATGGCGTCAAATTTTTCTGTTAAAGATACATCTGTTAAAACGAAAGTCGCGTTCATAGTACTTCTGTCTTCTGTTGCAGCAGTTCCTTTAAATAATGGATTTCTATCGATTTCAGTATATAATAATTGGGCTTTTTGCTCGTTGATTTTTTCAATAGCTGCAATTCCGCCTAATTTTTTCAACCATTGTAAGGTTAATAAAGAAGCATAAATTGGAAATACTGGTGGCGTATTGTACATACTTTCTGCTTTGATATGTTTTTCATAATCTAACATACTTGGGATGTAACGTCCTGTTTTTCCTAAGATTTCTTCTTTAACAACCACTAAAGTTGCACCAGCTGGGCCCATGTTTTTTTGCGCGCCAGCATAAATTAAATCGAATTTAGAAAAATCTAACGTTCTTGAAAAAATATCGGAACTCATATCGCAAACTAAAGGCACATTCGTTTTAGGAAATGATTTCATTTGTGTTCCGAAAATCGTATTGTTACTCGTACAATGGAAATAATTCGCATCAGATGGAATTTCAATGTCTTTCGGAATAAAATTATAATTCGCCTCTTTAGATGAACCCACAACAAGCGTTTCTCCAAAGTGTTTGGCTTCTTTAATAGCATTGTTTGCCCAAGTTCCAGTATCTAAATAAGCCGCTTTTCCGTCCGTTTTCATTAAATTGTAAGGAACCATTAAAAATTCTAGACTCGCACCACCATGTAAAAATAGGGCTTGATAACCTTTGTTTTCTAAACCTAAAAGTTCTAGAACCAAAGCTCGTGCTTCTTCCATTACAGCTACAAAATCTTTGCTTCTGTGCGAGATTTCTAATAAGGATAAATCAGAATTATTAAAATTTAAAATGGCTTGAGCCGATTTTTCGAAAACTTCTTGCGGTAAAATACAAGGTCCTGCGCTGTAGTTGTGTTTTTTCATTTCTGCTGAATTTAGTTCAGAATCGTTTTCAATTCTGAATAGGGTTGTGGTTAAGAGCAAATTTCTAACATTCTCAATTACCTCGAAAAAATAATTTTACAGTTTCAAAACGATTTATTAACGAAATCGTTTGCGTATAATAATTATTTCTTCTTTGCTGTTACCTTTCTATTCGAATTTACTTTTGCTTCTAAATTGAAATTAGGTTCATGTTTGTGAACTTCTTTTTCTTTTTGAAGTTTGATAATGGCACTAATTTTTGAAATTTTCATTATAAATTTTGTAAAAAAGCTAAAGTATCTACATTATCTGCATAATCCCATAACTTTGGTTTTTGAGTTTCGCCAAACGCTACAGAATTTTCAATACATCCATCAGAAACGACACATTGAATCAAATCAGCATCTTGAATAATTCTTGATTTTACTTCGTTGATATCTTCGTAATATTCATAAAATACAGAAGAAATAGGTGAGGCGTGACTGGTATCTTCCTTTATAGTTAAGAATTCATTGTCTAACAATTGAAAGTTACTCATTAGAAAAACAGCTTTGTTATAATCGTAATTATTCGCATATTTTTCATAGTAAATCACCTCTTTTTGAGCAAACATTCCATTAAAAAACGCATCGAAATTGTAATTTTTTGGGACAAATAGTTTAGATACATTTCGGCAACCTAAACCAAAATATCTAAAAACATCTTCACTCAATGCAATCATTTGTTCTGGCGTTTCCTTTCCAGTTAAAACCGCAATCGAATTTCTACTTTTTCTGATAATTGATGGTTTGTCTTTAAAATAATATTCAAAATATCTTGAGGTATTAGTACTTCCTGTAGCGATAACGGCATCAAAACCTTCTAGTTTACCTTCCACAAATGTTATTTTATTCTTAAAACCTGCATCTAAAGCAATAAGGTATTTCGCTAAAAACTTAATTAAATAATCGTCTTTACTGGAGGTTTTTACCAAAACATTATGACCTGAAACTAAAACCGATACAAAATCGTGAAAACCTACTAACGGAATATTTCCAGCTAAAATTAAACCTACATTTTTCGGATTTGTATTTGCAAAAGAGTAAGGAGAAAGCCACTGATTTAGGTTGTTTTCAGTTAATGCTTCGGCCCAGCTTGAAATACTAAAATGAACATTGTCTGGCGTAAACCAATTGTTATGCGATTGCGATAGACCAATTAAATCAATAAAAGAATCATAAAATAAATCGTTGTTTTTTACTTCGTTATTTTGTTGGTTATGATCTAATTTAAATTGAGATAAAAATTTACCTAATTCAACAAAACAATTTTTTATTTCAGATTGTAACATTTCTTTTTTGGTTATATTTAGTT
>CAZULO010000282.1:0-2770 GCA_964621245.1 uncultured Flavobacterium sp. | reverse complement strand
AATAAGATGTTTTGAAAAATTCCGTGAGTGGCAGGGTGAGTAGGTCCTAAGTTCAAGATAGCTAATTCGCTTCCGTCTTCGTTATGACGTTCCTCAATATATTTATAATATCTGTGGTCTGCTGGTAGTGCTACTTTTCCCATGTTAAATTGTTGAATTGTTAACGGTTCTACCAAAGAAACGGTCGTCTTTGTCTGTTCTTCCTGAGTCTTCCATTGGGAATTCTTTTCTCATTGGAAAAGAAACCATTTCATCCATGTTTAAAATACGAACTAAATTTGGATGCCCTTTGAAAATGATTCCATAGAAATCGAAAGTTTCTCTTTCCATCCAATCAGCACATTTGTATAATGAAGTGATAGATTTTACTTCAGGAGTAGTCCCGTTTAAAAAAGTTTTTACTCTAATTCTTTTGTTTTCATACCAATTATGTAAGTGATATACGATGCAAAATTGCTCATTTTCTTCGCTATCTGGATAGTGTACTCCACATAAATCGGTAAGGAAATTAAAGTTTAAAGAAGGTTCTTCTTTTAGAAACTTTATTACGTTGTATATGACATCTGCATTTGCTTCTAAAACAAACATATCGTATTCTGTTCTGAAATACTTTACATGTTCTCCGAAAGTGTCTTGCAACTTATTTTGTATGTCTAATGATTCTAAAGCCATTATTATTCTATATTATAGGAAGCCAACAATTCTTTGTATTCTGCAGAATGTCTTCTTCTTTGAGATTCACTTTTCACTAGTTCTTGTAATTGCATTACGCCATCTACAATTTGTTCTGGACGTGGAGGGCAACCTGGCACATAAACGTCAACTGGAATTACTTTGTCAATTCCCTGTAATACAGAATATGTATCAAAAATTCCACCTGAAGAAGCACAAGCTCCAACGGCAATTACCCAACGAGGTTCCGACATTTGTTCGTAAACTTGACGTAAAATAGGTGCCATTTTTTTTGAGATAGTTCCCATTACTAGTAACATATCAGCCTGACGAGGAGAAAAACTCACACGCTCTGAACCAAAACGAGCTAAATCATAATGCGAAGCCATTGTGGCCATAAATTCAATTCCACAACAAGAAGTTGCAAAAGGCAAGGGCCATAAAGAATTGGCACGAGCTAGTCCAACAACTTGGTCTAATTTCGTAGCAAAAAATCCTTCACCAGCATGACCTTCTGGAGCGTCTACCATACTTACTTTATTCTTTTCCATACGTTCCAATGATATTATTCCCAAACAAGGGCTTTCTTCTTGATTACATAGAAGAAACCAATTAATAATAATGACATAAATACGATCATTTTGATCAATCCTTCTACGCCTAAATCTTTGAAATTTACAGCCCAAGGATACATGAAAATCACTTCCACATCAAAAAGAACGAATAAGATTGCAACTAAAAAATATTTTACAGAAAATGGGATACGGGCGTTTCCGACAGATTCGATTCCGCATTCGAAACTTTTATCTTTATTTGCAGAAGATCTTTTCGGACCTAATAAACTCGATCCAAAAATGGTTAAGGCCACAAATCCTACAGCAAGTAATACTTGCATAAGAATAGGAATAAAATCGATTTGAGTATTTTGCATCTTGATGTTGATTTTAAAATAGCTACAAAAATAATTTGTATTGCGGTATTATCAAAATTTAAACCAAACTAAGAATGACAAAATAGTTAAAATGATTAGATTTATAATCATTCTAAATAAAAAAACAAGCATAAAAAAAACGCTCCTTTATGGGGAGCGTTTTAGAGGTAATAAATTAATCGTTTAATATTACAACGTTTGTTGCTACAATTCCTTTTCTTCCTTCTTCTTCTTCGTAACTAACACGGTCTCCTTCGTTTAAGTTTTCAACCTTGATTCCTGTAGCGTGAACAAAAATGTCCTTACCTGTATCTTCGTTAGTGATGAAACCAAAACCTTTAGTTTCATTGAAGAATTTTACTGTTCCTGTTTGCATTATATGCGTATTTAATTATTAATAATGAGCAAATATATACATTTATTTGACACAAGCAAGTAAATTGTGTTTTTATTTTGGAATATTTAATTTTATACTTAATTCTTGTAATTGTTTTTCGTCAATTTGAGAAGGAGCATCAATCATTACGTCTCTACCGGAATTATTTTTTGGAAACGCAATGAAGTCTCTAATTGTCTCTTGTCCGCCTAAAATAGCAACCAATCGATCTAATCCAAAAGCTAAGCCTCCATGGGGTGGCGCACCGTATTGGAAAGCATTCATTAAGAATCCGAATTGATTTTCGGCTTCTTCTTTAGAGAAACCTAATAATTCGAACATTCTAGCTTGTAAATCTCTGTCGTGAATACGAATAGAACCTCCACCGATTTCATTTCCGTTTAAAACCATATCGTAAGCATTAGCTCTAATTTTACCTGGTTCGGTAGTGATTAAATGCATGTCTTCTGGTTTTGGAGACGTAAATGGGTGGTGCATCGCATGGTATCTTTCCGATTCTTCATCCCATTCTAATAATGGGAAATCTAATACCCAAAGTGGAGCAAAAACTTCTGGATCTCTTAATCCTAAACGAGTAGCTAATTCCATACGTAGAGCAGAAAGTTGTGTTCTTGTTTTATCTGTATTTCCGCATAAAACAAAAATCATATCACCTGGTTTTGCGCCTGTAATTTCAGCCCATTTTTTTAAGTCATCTTGGTCGAAAAATTTATCTACAGATGATTTTAAACTTCCGTCTAATTCATATTTACAATAAATCATTCCTGTTG
>CAZULO010000281.1:0-2786 GCA_964621245.1 uncultured Flavobacterium sp. | reverse complement strand
TTATTTCTTCCAAATTGGTTTTCTTTCCAAAGCTAATTTAATTTCGTTATCTAATAAATCCGAGAAGTTTAAATTCGCATAAGCCGCTTGTTGCGGGAAAATACTTTGCGGACTTAACCCTGGATTGGTATTAATTTCAATAAAATGCGGAATGTCGTTCATCACAATAAAATCTATTCGAGAAAAACCTTGCATGCCTAAGGCTTCATATATTTTTGCTGTAACTTCAAATACTTTATTTTCTACTTCTTTAGATAATCGGGCAGGAGTGATTTCATTAGATTTACCTAAATATTTGGCTTCATAATCAAAAAAATCATTTTCAGAAATAATCTCTGTTGTTCCTAAAACTTTAGTTACTCCGTTTAATTTCATCACACCAACAGAGATTTCTGTTCCTTTTAACTGCGATTCTATTAAAATATCTTTGTCTTCTGCAAAAGCAAATTCCAAAGCTTTATCTAATTCTGATTGTTCTTTTACCATTGAAACGCCTAAACTACTTCCAGATTGATTCGGTTTTACGAAAAATGGATACCCTAAAGTAGCTGCAATTTTATCACCATCAATTTCTTGGCCTTTTGACAAATATATAGATTTAGCTTTCGGAATATCAAATTTTCCCAAAACGGAAAGGGTATCACGTTTACTAAAAGTTAAGGCACTTTGGTAAAAACTACAACCCGTATATGGCAAATCTATTAATTCCCAGTACGATTGCATGTGTCCGTCTTCTCCCGGTGTTCCATGAATAGTATTTACAGCAACATCAAATTTTACAGAAGTTCCTTTGTTCTCAAATGAAAAATCAGCTCTATTAATTGGAAGTTTTTGATCCTCTATTTTTACATACCAACCTTCATTTAAGATGTGAACTTCAAAAACTTGGTATTTATCTTTATTTAAGTTATTCAAAATAAGTTGTCCGCTTCTTAAAGAAATTACAGATTCGTCTGAATATCCGCCCATTACAACTGCTACGTTCATAAAAAAATATTTGTTTCGGTTTTCTACAAAAATATCATAAAATGTTTTAGTTTTCTTATATTTGCCAAAATATATTTCAATGAGTCTTAGAAAATTTTTAACCAGTTTTGCTTTTTTCAAAAATTTATTTTTTGCAATTGTGTTTGTCGTTCTATTTTTAGTAGTGTTTGTAAAGTTCTTAGACTTTAGTACAAACCATGGCGAAGAAATTACAGTGGCTAATTTATCTAAAATGAAATTAGAAGTAGCAGAAGAAAAATTAGATGAAGAAGGTTTAGAAATCTTTTTATTAGATACAGTAGATTTTCGTCCAGAATTTCCACCGTATTCTATTGTAGAACAAGATCCGATTGCAGGATCTAAAGTTAAAGACGGTCGTAAAATTTACGTAAAGCTTAATGCTGGAGGTTATGCAATGGTTACTTTTCCAGATTTAAAAAATAAAACATTTCGTCAGGCTACTAATGCGTTACGTGCTTTAGGATTAGTGGAAGGCGATTTACGATATGAAGCAAATATAGCCAAAGATATCGTTTTAGGTGTTTCATACAATGGCCGACCAGTTAAAGCTGGTGATAAATTGATGAAAAATTCAAAAATTGATTTTGTTTTAGGTGATGGTAAAGAAATGTTTCAAGAAGAAGATTTAGATACGATTCTAGATACACAACAAATTAACGATAGTATAGAATAATGCAAGAATTTATAGATGAGAATGAAACGGCTGATGAAGATTTATTTGAACATCATCGGTTTGAAATAGCGAAAGGACAACAACCTTTACGTATTGATAAATTTTTGATGAATAGCATTGAAAATACAACAAGAAGTAAAATTCAAAAAGCAGCAGATTCAGGAACAATTTTTGTTAATGATGTGGCTGTAAAATCGAATTATAAAGTCAAACCAGATGATGTAGTGCGTGTGATGTTGGAACATCCTCCGTATGAACATTTATTAAAAGGAGAAAATATTGCTATTGATATTGTTTATGAAGATGATCAAGTTATCGTAGTAAACAAACCAGCTGGGATGGTAGTACATCCAGGACACGGAAATTATTCTGGAACTTTAGTGAATGCTTTGGCATATCATTTTGATAATTTACCAATGAATAGCAGTGAAAGACCTGGTTTAGTTCATAGAATTGACAAAGATACTTCCGGACTTTTAGTAGTTGCCAAAACTGAAGAAGCTATGTTGCATTTGACAAAACAATTTGCTGCAAAAACTTCGGAACGTGAATATTTTGCTATAGTTTGGGGAAATATTGAAGAAGATGAAGGTACAATTGAAGGAAATATCGACCGTCATCCAATAAATAGAATGCAAATGCACGTTTTTCCAGAAGGTGAACAAGGAAAACCAGCGATTACTCATTTTAAAGTTTTGGAACGTTTTGGATATGTTACTGTGGTTTCTTGTCAATTAGAAACAGGACGGACACACCAAATTCGTGTTCACATGAAATATATTGGTCATACTCTTTTTAATGATGAACGCTATGGTGGCGATAAAATTTTAAAAGGAACAACCTTTACGAAATACAAACAATTTATAGATAATTGCTTTAAAACTTTACCAAGACAAGCACTTCACGCGAGAACTTTAGGTTTTGAACATCCAACAACTGGTGAATTTTTACGATTTACAAGTGAAATTCCTGAAGAATTAACTTCTTGTATTGAAAAATGGCGAGTGTATAGTAAAGCGGTTCAAATAGAAGACGAAGATTAGATTTTAGAATATTTAATATAGAAACCCTCCAAGAGTTTAGAACTTTTGGAGGGTTTATTTTT
>CAZULO010000280.1:0-2790 GCA_964621245.1 uncultured Flavobacterium sp. | reverse complement strand
TAAAAACACAATCTTTTAGACCTTGTTCTGAATCTATTAATCGAATTTTACCATTATGATAAACATTCAAGCCTTTTTCTGTACCAATTAAAATATACTCTTTATAACATTCTAAAAAATTGATACTATTTCCTATAATTTCTTTTTTGGGAATAGTTTTAAGGATTTTAAATTTTTGATTATCATCCACAATAAAAACGGTTCCAAATTCGGCAGCCAAAACCAAATGTCCTTTGTTCGTAAGGGCAATATGTTTGAATTTTTTCTCTTTCCAAATATTTTCGAACAAATACGATTTAAACTTTCCTTTATGATGAACAAACAAGCCATTAAAAACAGAAATTAGATATGTTTTATCTTTATTGTTAAGGATTTTGACAATAAATTGAGGCGTGTTAGTCTTAAATTTTGAATAATGTTTTCCTTCTAATTTGTAAACATCATCATAAACATACGCACCTGCATAAGTAATAGTTTCAATAAATTTATGATCTGAAGTGAAACCAATTTTTAAACTATGTTTTGGAATATAATTTATAATTTGAGCTTTTGAATTCATTTCAAAAATCCCTAAATTACTACCAACCCAAACAGAATTTCTGTTCTTTAGTAACTCATAAAAAACAATATCATTGGCTTTAAGATTAAAATTCAATTCAAAATCACGAGACTCTCTATAATTTGTATTGTATTTGGTATTGTGAATCTTAATATAATTAGATTGAAATTTTTTAAAATCAGTTAAAGATATTGTAGATGTTATTTTATTTGAATTATTTAGTATTGAAATACCCTTATTATGTAATACAAATTTTGATTGATCAAGAAACTCGAAATCAATAATGGATAAATTTTTAAAATTTTCGTATTGAATGGGAGCATCCAAACGTATTTCATAAATCCCTTTATCGTTTGAACCTACATAAAGTACATTGCTAAAGGCATCAAAAACAACATTTAAAATCTTTTTAGAATCTATACCAAACGCATTGGAAAAATGAATCATTTTATCTTTTTCAATTTTATACAATCCACCATCAGGATTGTAAACTCCATCTGCAGCTGCAAAAAGTAAAGAATTATGAACTTTTGCGTATTGGTAAATTATTGAATTACCAAATTGAATAGGCTTAATGTTTTTAGACAGTAATTGATTTATATTATTTTTTTCTACAAAACCTTCCTTACTTAAGTATAAATCTTGATGATCTAAAAAAGCACTATAAAAATTTTTTCCTAAATATACTGGTTCAATATTAGTAGAATTTTTGCTTTCAACAATTTTAAAAACACCATCAAAAATACTAATAAAATACACTTCATTTTGAAAAACAAAAAAATCTATACAAATAAAATCTGCTTTTGTTTTAGGAACTGCTGGGTTAGTAATTTTATTTGTTTTGATATCAATAATGGAAACGCCTTGTTCTGTACCTACATAGATATTATTTTTATAAGAAAAAACTTTTCGTGTTTTATCTGCTGGTAATCCATTTTTAGTAGTAAATATGGTAAAATTATTTCCATCAAATTTACTCACACCACCTCCATAACTTGCAAACCACATATTCCCATCAGCATCTTGCGAAATATCCCAACAACTATTATGACCTAAACCATCTTCTTCACTTAAATTATGGAACTGACCATTAATAAATCGAGAAACACCATTTTCAGTCCCAACCCAAAGAACATGATTTTTATCTACGAACAAAGATCTGACTGCATTATTTGGCAAACCTTCAGAAGTTGTATAATTTTTTGATGGATAGTGTTGAGCAAAAGCAGTAGTAAAAACTAATAAAAAAAAACTAAGTAGAAATCGCATCAATTAATTTCTTTTTAGTGAATAAAGTATCAGAAACAGGAATGGATTCCCCTATAATTAAATCTAATTTATACTCGTCAGATTTAAAACTCTTAATGTAATTTTTATTTACCAAATAACTTTTATGGATTCTAATAAAATTGGCATCCACTAAAACTTCACTTATTTCTTTTAAAGATTTTGAAGTAAAATATTCTTTATCTATGGTAACAATGTTTGAATAAGAACCATCAGATTTGCAATAAACAATAGAATTAGCCTGAATTACTTCAAAACCAGATTTCGTTGGAAAAACTACTCGCTGTTTGTCTACAAACTGATTATTTATATTTTCAGTTAACAATTTAAACCGATCAAAATCAATTTTTAAATTCTTTTTAGATTCATAACGCGTTATGGCCATATTAAAATCTTCTGTACTAAATGGTTTAACCAAATAGTCTAAGGCACTTTTTTTTATAGCTTGAATAGCGTATTCTTTATAAGCTGTGGTAAATATAATTTCAAAATTAATTTTATCAAAATACTTTAAAAGTTCAAAACCATTTTCATCTGGCATTTGAATATCTAAAAATATTAAATCTGGTTGAAATCTTTTTATTGCTCTTACTGCAGATTCAACTGAACTACATTCTTCCAAAACATCAATAGTATCAGAATGATAACGTTCACAAAATTTCCTAAGAAAACTTCGCGCATGCATTTCATCATCAACAATAATTACTTTAATTTTCATCTAATATATTAATATTACTCAAAAATACAATTAAGTTTAGGAGTATCCAAAATATCCTACAACTGTATAAAAAAAGAAAATGAAACACTAATTCTGCCTTGTTTACACATAATAGTTACTATATAATGATTGAAAAACAAAACAGTTAATTAAGAGATTCTCTTGATTTCTTGGGCGTTCCCTCGTTGCACAAGTATTACTTTTACCACACGTTAAGTCTTACAAC
>CAZULO010000279.1:0-2794 GCA_964621245.1 uncultured Flavobacterium sp. | reverse complement strand
GTTACTTTAACTTATTTTGGTGATGGAGCCGCTCGTCAAGGTTCTTTACATGAAGCTTTTAATATGGCTATGTTGTGGAAATTACCAGTTGTATTTATTTGTGAAAACAATGGATACGCGATGGGAACTTCTGTGGAAAGAACAGCTAATCATACAGATATTTGGAAATTAGGTTTAGGGTATGAAATGCCTTGTGGACCAGTAGATGCTATGAATCCTGTAAAAGTAGCTGAAGCGATGCATGAAGCGATGGAAAGAGCTCGTAGAGGTGAAGGTCCAACGTTTTTAGAGATGAAAACGTATCGCTACAGAGGGCATTCAATGTCAGATGCACAACACTACAGAACAAAAGATGAAGTAGAAGAATATAGAAAAATCGATCCGATTACGCAAGTTTTAGATGTGATTAAAGAAAATAATTACGCTACAGACGCAGAAATTGAAGCGATCGATCAAAGGGTAAATGATTTAGTGGCAGAATGTGAAAAATTCGCTGAAGAATCACCATTCCCAGAAGCACAACAATTATATGATGTTGTGTACGAACAAGAAAATTATCCATTTATTCCTCACAGACTATAAATTATGGCAGAAAAAATCACAATGCCGCGCTTAAGCGACACGATGACGGAAGGAACTGTAGCAACCTGGTTGAAAAAAGTGGGTGACACAATAAAAACAGGTGAAATTTTAGCAGAGATCGAAACGGATAAAGCGACAATGGAATTTGAATCTTTCTATGACGGTGTGTTATTACATATTGGAATTCAAGAAGGTGAAACAGCTCCAGTTGATTCTTTATTAGCTATTGTAGGAAAAGCAGGTGAAGATATTTCAGCTTTATTATCTGGAGATGCTCCAAAAGTTGAAGAAACTCCAGTTGCAGAAGTAAAAGCTGATGCTCCAGTAGCCTCTCCAGCTAAAACTGAAATTCCAGCAGGGGTAAAAGTAGTAACAATGCCTCGTTTGTCTGATACAATGACTACAGGGACAGTAGCTACTTGGTTGAAAAAAGTTGGAGATACTGTAAAAGAAGGTGACATTTTAGCTGAAATCGAAACCGATAAAGCTACAATGGAATTCGAATCTTTCAATGCAGGTACTTTATTATATATTGGTGTTGAAGAAGGTGGAACAGCTCCAGTAGATACAATTTTAGCTATTTTAGGACCAGCAGGAACAGATGTTTCAGGAATTGCTTCCAATTTTACAGTCGGTGGAAATGTTGAAGCTCCAAAAGTAGAAGAAGTTAAAGCTGAAGCGCAAACTGAAGTAACTTCAAGCACTCCAATTGCAGCTTCTAACTCTAACGAAAGAATTTTTGCTTCGCCATTAGCGAAAAAAATTGCTTCAGATAAAGGAATCAATTTAGCACAAGTTAAAGGTTCAGGAGAAAACGGAAGAATTACAAAATCTGACGTAGAAAACTTTACTCCATCAACGGCAAGTGCTTCAGTACAATCTGTAGTTGAAACCGCTGTTGAGGTTGCTGCTCCTGCAAAAGTTTTTGTTCCAAACGGAGAAAAATTTACAGAAGAAATCAAAAATTCGCAAATGCGAAAAATTATAGCGAAACGTTTAGCAGAATCTCTATTCACAGCACCACATTACAATTTAGTAATTGAGGTTGCTATGGATGAAGCCATGAAATCTAGGGCTGTAATTAATACTGTTCCAGATACTAAAGTTTCCTTTAATGATATGGTGATTAAAGCCTCAGCTATGGCTTTGAAAAAACATCCAAAAATTAATTCACAATGGAGAGAAGATGCAATTCTTATCAATCACCATGTGAATATTGGTGTAGCTGTTGCCGTTGAAGACGGATTAGTAGTACCAGTTTTAAACTTTACAGACCAAATGAGTTTGTCTCAAATTGGCGCTGGAGTTCGTGATTTAGCTGGAAGAGCAAAATCTAAAAAATTAGTACCAACGGAAATGGAAGGTAGTACTTTCACCATTTCTAACTTAGGTATGTTCGGAATCACAGAGTTTAATTCGATTATCAACCAACCGAATTCAGCTATCTTATCTGTTGGAGCTATTGTTGAAAAACCAGTAGTTAAAGACGGACAAATTGTAGTGGGTAACACCATGATGCTTTCTTTAGCTTGCGATCACAGAACGATTGATGGCGCAACAGGAGCTCAGTTTCTACAAACTTTAAAACAATTTATTGAAAATCCAGTTACCATGTTAGCTTAATTTTCAATTTAAATATATAAAAATCCCGTCTAGTAAATACCTGACGGGATTTTTGGTTTATGTACGTTTAATTAGTATTTTTAACGTTAGAATTATAAATAACAATGAAACCAACTATTACTATCATAGGAGCCGGTATTTCAGGATTAACTGCGGCTGTTTATTTACATAAAAAAGGCTATCCCGTACAAATTTTCGAAGCAACAGACCGCGCTGGTGGTCGAATCAAAACAGATCTTGTTAATGGTTTTCGCTTAGATAGAGGTTTTCAAGTTTTGTTAACCGAATATCCAGAAGCTAAAGCCTTATTGGATTATAAAAAATTAAAACTGAAAAGATTTCTGCCAGGTGCAAAAGTGTTATACGATGGCGGACAGTTTGATATTGCCGATCCATTTCGTAGACCTTCTTCTTTGTTTTCAACCCTTTTGGCTCCAGCAGGTTCTATAAAAGATAAAATAAATACTTTTTTACTAAAAAATAAATTAGTAAAATTGACTTTGCCTAATTTATTTAAGCAACCTCAAATGGAAACTCGCTTAAAACTGAAACAATATGGTTTTAGTGATACTATGATTTCACGCTTTTA
>CAZULO010000278.1:0-2819 GCA_964621245.1 uncultured Flavobacterium sp. | reverse complement strand
ATATTTTTCCTCTCTTGGAAACAATTTTGAAACCTCAAAAACTCTCATTGCTAAAACAAATGACTTTTTATAGACTAATAAATCTGTGTGGTTCATACTAATTCTAACATTTAAACTCCTAACTAAAATCTCCAAACTCCAAACTATACAAAATCGGCTTTGAAGGCGAAGCGTCATTCTCAAAAGATGCAATTTGTAAATTCAACAAGTATGTTCCATCTGAAACCGAATCGTCGACATAAATTAATTCTGTAATCGTACATTTAAAACGCGCATCTTCATTTACTTGATTTACATCTTTAACATTCCAAAATGCTTTATGTGCTACTAATTTTCCTTCATCGTGTTCTTTATCTACACTTGGCAAATCGATTAATAAATGTTGAATTCCGTTTTCTCTTATAAAAACGGCCGCTGCTTCTTCTAAATAAGGCGGATTCGTATGCGAATAGTTTTTAGATTTTTTATCAGAGCTATTTGGAAGGGTTCGAATAATTATGGCTTCTGGAATTTTTTCATTTAACGACTTTTCAATTTGACTTTTCGTAATGACAAAATCTTCATTTCTTTTTTCTGGTTGAATAGAAATCAATTCCGCCGTAAAGAAAAATTGCTTCAAACACTGATTTATGGAATAAAACTCACGTGTAATATGTCCTAAACATTCGGTATGCGTGCCGTGTGCGTGCGGATTGAAAAATATATTATTAAAATTCGTAGAGGACTTCCCTTCTGAAACTTTTCCAATCCAATCACCCATAGTTACAGGTGCAATTTCTGGTATGTTTTGATACCATGCAATCGGATTTGCATCGGTATTGGATAAGGGTAAAGAAATATCAATGGGTTTTGATAAGTTGATGTTAAAGTTGTTTATGGTAGCTTTCATTTATACTGAACTTGTTTCAGTATCTTTTGTATTAACATTTTTCTTGTTTTAACAATAGAAACTGTGAATCATAAATCCAAATATAAATCTTTTAATTGAGGATTTGAAATTTTTATTAAATTCCATTTCCATTCTTTATGCCAATTTTTTAATTGTTTCTCTCTTTTAAAAGCATCATGATAATCGTCAAATTCTTCAAAATACAACAAAACATGAGCATTATATCTTTTTGTAAAAACTGCTCCAGTTCCATTTAAATGATTTTCTATTCTATTCCTCAAATCTTTAGTTGCACCAATATAAAGAACTGAAAAATTTTTATTTGACATTATATAAGTATAACCTTTACTCATAAATTAACTTTTAAATTAGAAACTGAAAAAAATTCAGATTGATAGAGATACTGAAACTAGTTCAGCATAAACAAATCACTTGCAATACCATCACTTAAAAATTTTCCTTTTTTGGTGGTTTTTAAAACATTGTTTTCGATTTCCAACAAATTATCTGAAATGAATTTTTCGGCTTGTTTTTGTAAATACTCTAAATATTTGGTTCCGAATTCCGTTTCAATTCTTTCTAAAGAAACGCCCCAAATCGTTCGTAAACCTGTCATGATGTATTCGTTGTATTGGTCGGTTTTGGATAAAGTTTCGGTTTCGGATGGTAACTTATTTTCTGCGATTTGTTTCAAATACAAAGAATTATTGGCGATATTCCAACTTCTACTTTTGCCATTATAACTGTGAGCAGACGGACCAATTCCAACATATTTTTTACCCAACCAATACGCCGTGTTGTTTTTCGAAAAATAATCTGGTTTACCAAAATTGGACAATTCGTAATGTACGAATCCGTTTTCTTGTAATTTATCAATTAAAATATGAAAATGTTGTTGGGCCAAATCGTCATCTAATGTAGGAATTGAACCCGATTTTATCATTTTATGCAAAGCCGTTTTGGGTTCAACTGTTAACGCATAACTAGAAATATGTGGAATATTAAAACTTAGCGCCGTTTCTATATTTTGTAACCACTTTTCGTTACTCATATTCGGCATTCCGTAAATTAAATCGATGGAAATATTATCGAAATGTTGCGTCGCAAATTTTAAACATTTTTTGGCCTCCGCCGAATTATGTGCACGATTCATCAATTCTAAATCATCTTCAAAAAAAGATTGCACACCAATTGATAAGCGATTTATGGATGAATTCGCATACTGAAGAATCGTTTCTTCATCTAAATCATCCGGATTCGCTTCTAAAGTTATTTCTGGATTCTCAATTACTTTATAATTTTCGTAAACCTTATCAATCAACAATCGAATATCATCAATCGTTAATACACTTGGTGTTCCTCCACCAAAATAGATCGTTTCAATTGATTCGTTTTGAGATTCTTTTTTACGCATTTCCAATTCTTTCGCCAACGCCAAAACCATTTCGTCTTTTTTCTTCATGGAAGTCGAAAAATGAAAATCGCAGTAATGACAAGCTTGCTTGCAGAATGGGATGTGGATGTATATGCCGCTCATTTATAAGTGTTCAGTGTTCAGTTTTTAGTGTTCAGTTTGTAATTAGATAAAACTAAAACTATTTTTTAACTCCGAATTTTTCTGGATTTAAAATCATAAAATTTATTAGTTTCCCTATTTCATTACTTTTAGAAATCAAACTATCATATTCAATTTCTGAAATATATTCACATTTAAAAGCAAACTCTAACCAACCTTGAGTTTCGGAATTTTCAGCATCAGAATCGGTTAATTTACTGTGAAAATGTTTTGGATATTCCCTTTTTCTATAAGCCTCCGCAATTGTTATTGGCACGCTTCTAGAACTTCTCCTGATTTGGTCTGTTAAAGAATACATTTCTTCTTTTGGGAATTTTTTTGTTGTGGCGAATATTTCCATTGCTAATGAAAATG